>SLJO01000261.1 GCA_007135095.1 Bacteroidales bacterium
ATCAATGTCGTCGCCCACTGATATATGTTCAAGCCCGTAAAAATTAATGATTTGCTTTGCCCAAGGGTGGGTGAAAATGGTTACGTGATGACCATTCTTCTGCAGCTCGATGCCCAGTGAGATATAAGGCTGAATATCTCCGCGTGAGCCAATAGTTGTTAAAGCAATTTTGTTCATTTTTCAAATATATGAAGGAGAGATGAGATATAAAACATTAATTAAGAATCTGTGTTAAATCGATACAATGGGTCAAAATATTCTGTAAATTGGAATACCAAATAATCGATCAATCTGAAATAAAAAGGCTATGAGTGAAATTACGGTTATTGGATTAGGAACCATGGGATCGGCTAACACATGGTTCCCTGCAGGTAGGTGCAGATGGTGCCAAAAAACTTCTGCAAATAGACCGAAGGAATATCAAAGTCCCCGTCCTCAATCAGGGGAAACGGATAGACCCCTCCTGCCAGCGCTGCATTTCTTCCGGTTGCGGAAATGATACCCCTGGCACCTGAACTTTCAAGCAAGGAGATTATCTTCTGGTGACCTTCAGGGTTGTAAAATTCGAAATTTTTAGGCATCAGTTGCTCTACAGCAATTTCACCATGCAGAAGTATAATTTTATCTCTGAAGTTGCCATTTTCAAGTTCAGTAATATTGGAAGCACCCTCCAAAATCGCTTTCACAGAACAGCCCAATGAGTATGGACTTACCAGAACATTAAAGGCAGTGTCATCAGCCATGAGCGAGGCACCTCCACCTCTCCAGTCAACCGCCCAAAATTCCTGTGACTCGGTTTTCCAGCCCAGGGAGGTGAGCTGGTACCTGAAAAATGCAGTAGCTTTTCGGTTGCCTTCACTTCCTACACTCCTTTCACTGATATCCACGCACAATGTTTTTAGCCATAACTGGCATTTAGCAATCTGATTGGTGTTTTGCATTTTAATTTATGGGATTATTAATTATGCTAAAATCTTACTTTAAATTTATTGAAATTCAATAATTGCCATACCTTTTCTGGTTGCTTGAAAACAAGATCTGATGGCGTGGGCTGGTTTAAAAATATTCATTTCCTGTTTTTGTAAAAAGTTTTATTTATTAAATGACTATTTTAACCTGTTAAACAGTGTAAATTTATATTTGAATTTTGCATTTTGGCTATTTTTTCTTTCCCTGCGGACAATGATGATATATATTTGTTAAAAATTCATATAAGATAATCAAATGGAAAGAGTTGACAGAAAAACGCAAAAAACCGGCAAAAGCGCGGTGACCATTATAGGTGCTGTTCTGGTGGCTGCCGGTTTGCTTATGATAGGAGATCAGCTTGGGCTGTTTCCTTTCAGATTAAGGAGTATTATTTTTAGCTGGCAGACTATTTTGATAGTCCTGGGATTGATTTTAATTTCAAATCGGGAAGCCCGGCTCACCGGCATCATCCTGTTGTGTATCGGAATCTTTTTTTTGCTGCCTTATTTTTCTTTATTACCGGTAAGTACACGAAGGTTGTTCTGGCCGGCGCTGATGGTTTTTTTCGGGATCTATATTCTTTTTAACCGTTCTTACAGAAGAGGACTCTCTTATTCGGCAAGCAGCGGGAACGGGAATTCAATAGAGGATGTACACATTTTTGCCGGTCACGACCGGATAATACAAACGGAGAATTTCAGGGGAGGGGAGATTGTTAATGTCTTTGGCGGGGGGAATTATGATATGAAACAGGCGAAACTCGCGCCGGGAAATAATGTGCTTGATATTGTGATGGTCTTTGGCGGATCGAAGATAATAGTTCCACAGGACTGGGATGTAAAGGTGAGGGTGTCTGCGGTATTCGGCGGCTTTTCCGATAAACGGATCAAATCACCGGAAATTAAACGGGACACCTCACGAACCTTGATTATAAAAGGCATAGCTATATTTGGCGGAGGAGAACTGACAAACTTTGACTAGCTCGTTCTACTCGTAATTGCAAAATTGTTATTTACCTGCCTTGATGTAAATGAATCGAAGTGGATGACGTACCCGGCATCCTTGCATCTATATACCCGGCAATCAAGGCTCTGAAACTGCAGCCGGCAACTGCTGTCCGTAAACAATAGGATAATTTCTCCTCCGACACTTCCATAGAAATAACCCTGGAGCAGGTCCCAGTAGGGATAGAAACTGCAGATAAATCGAGAGAAATTTTACGTCAGTTTCGTGTGCTGGTGAAAGACCTGCCATTTGATGGTAAGGTTATAGGTATTTGTGATACCTTAAAAACACTTAAGTCTCTTTTAATTTGTGAACAAACCATCAATTTTAATGTTTAATAAAAAAAATAAAGGTTAAACATTAAAATGCATTTAAATATTCGTATAATGCTATAATTCTGATTTTATAGGTGATTCTGGCTGATAATATGAATAAATATAATCATCAAAAGATAAACATGAATAAATTACTGTTGAGTATTATGGTTATGCTGCTGGCAGTTATTAACTCTTTAAATGCGCAGACCGGTGAAAATGGAACCATCAGGGGAAGGGTATTCAGTGCAAGTAACAATGAGCCGGTACCCTTTGCCAGCGTGGTTATCTGGAATACCACCACAGGAGCCAGCAGTGATTTCGATGGTAATTTCCTGATTACCGGGATCAAACCCGGAATGGTTGAAATCAGGGTTTCGGCCGTCGGATTCCGGACATATGTATCGGATCAGTTGATGGTAACCAATGCACGTACATTATTCCTTGAAGTTCCCCTGGAGGAGACCACCGTAGATATCGACGAGGTCGTTGTTCGCGCCTCGCCATTCAGGAGACGTGAAGAAAGCCCATTATCCATGAGGCGCATGGGAGTGGCAGAAATTGAAAAAAGTCCGGGTGGCAACCGCGACATATCAAGGGTTTTGCAGTCATTTCCGGGTGTTGCATCCACTCCTGCATTTCGTAATGACCTGATCGTCAGAGGAGGCGGACCCAGTGAAAACCGATTTTTTCTTGACGATATCGAGATACCTAACCTGAATCATTTTGCCACACAGGGGGCGAGCGGTGGTCCGGTAGGTATAATAAATGTTGATTTTATAAGGGAGGTTGAATTCTATTCGGGGGCATTCCCTGCCAATCGCGGAAATGCATTAAGCTCGGTGCTGGATATGCAGCAGATAGACGGAAATCCGGAGAGGCTGCAAGTCAGGGGAGCATTAGGGGCATCAGACCTTGCCCTGACATTTGACGGACCAGTGACACCCAATACCACCTTTATCTTTTCTGCACGAAGGTCCTACCTGCAGTTCCTCTTTGATGTACTGGGTCTTCCGTTTCTTCCCACCTACAATGATTTCCAGTTTAAAAGCCGTACAAGGATAGATGAGAAAAGGGAGTTTTCGATAACCGGAATTGGGGCAATTGACCAGTTCAGACTTAACCTCAATGCCAATGAAACAGAAGAACAAAGATATATACTTGATTACCTGCCGGTCAATGAGCAGTGGAATTATGCTATAGGAGCGGTTTACAAGCGCTACAGGGATAACAGCTATGATACCTGGGTTCTGAGCCGCAACTATCTTAATAATACCGCCTACAAATACAGGGACAATAACAGTGATGACATTCGCACCCTGGATTACAAATCAGCCGAAATTGAGAATAAGTTCAGGTTTGAGAATACGAGCAGGAGGTTCCGGAATACAAAGATTACAAGCGGGGTGGGTTTTGAGTACGCCAAATATACCAACTCAACACTGAATACCCTGTTTATTTCAGACAGTCCCGTCCTTCTTGATTATGACTCGTTTCTTGATCTTTTCAAATGGAATGCTTTCGCTCAGGTTAGCCGCGACCTGTTTTCTGAAAGGCTGTCGCTCTCATTGGGGGTAAGGGCAGACGCAAACAGCTACTCCTCAGACATGTCGAATATTCTCGATCAGATCTCTCCCCGGTTTTCAGCATCTTATAATATTGTCCCGGATCTTTCCTGGAATTTCAATACCGGCAGGTTTTACCAGCTGCCTCCCTATACCACTCTTGGCTTCAGGAATAATGCAGGCGATCTTGTAAACAGGGATAACAGGATCACATATATATCGGCCGATCATATAGTATCAGGTTTTGAGCTGAGGCCGGGTGAGGTCTCATCAATTTCTGTAGAGGGCTTTTTCAAACGGTACCGAAATTACCCTTTGAGTATCGTAGATTCAGTCCCCCTGGCAAGCAGGGGAGCTGATTTTGGTGTATTTGGCGACGAGGAAGTCATTTCCGCTTCTGAAGGCAGGTCATATGGAATAGAGGTTCTGACCAGGAGCCGTAATTTTTATGATGCCAATGTGATTTTGTCCTATACCCTTGTCAGGAGTGAATTCAGGAGTATCGAAGGGGATTATACTCCCACTGCCTGGGATAACAGGCACATTTTAAATTTGACCGCGCAGCGCAGTCTTCCGCGTAACTGGGATATAGGATTTAAATGGAGATATGTCGGAGGCGCTCCCTATACTCCTTTTGATTTTGAGAAATCAAGTCTCAGGGCTGCCTGGGATGCACAGAATATGGCATATCCGGATCTGAGCCGTTTCAATGCCCTCCGCCTCGGTGCATTTCACCAGCTTGACATAAGGATCGACAAGCAGTATTTTCTGAGCAACTGGTCCTTGCTGTTTTATGCAGATATCCAGAATGTTTACAACTTCAAATCGGAAGAACCTGACAGGCTGAATCTGGTGAGGGACAATAATGGCCGCCCCCGGATTGATCCTGCAGACAACAGCCGGTACCTGATGCAGGTTATAAATAGTGATGGAACAGGCACAGTTTTACCAACTGTAGGTGTAATTATTGAATTTTAACTTGTTAAATAAACAGTTATTATGCGAAAAACCATTACAGTGACAGCCACTCCGGGAAAATTTCCGGGCCGGACAGCTACAATTCTTCCTTTTCTTATAACAGCGTTTATATTTTTCTTACCATCATGTTTCATGTTCCCGCCTGCAGAGCCAGAGGAAGAACCCCTGATATTCCGGACAAATCCTGACGGGGAGGGAATTTCAATGGATATTGAATTCCGCAAGGGCAGAACACATTATTTCCCGCTAATGGCAATCTGGATTGAGGATACCCTTGGCAATTTCATTCAAACCCTCTATGTGGCAGAATCAATAGCAACAGGGGTATTCGGCCATGGTGATGCCTCGGACGGGAAATGGATGCCCGGACCGGTAAGAAGACCAGCAGCTTTGCCGTTTTGGGGGCATCGCCGGGGAATCCGGGCGGATGATGGATATTATCTGCCCGATTCCGGAAACCCCGTTGCTGATGCATATACGGGCGCAACTCCAGGAGGCAGTTTTATTCTTACCACCAGAACTGATTACCTTCTCAGAGAACCATTTTATCTGTTTTTTGAGATAAACCAGTCGTGGGACTGGAATAATTACTGGACCAACAGCAAATATCCGGGTGATATGGAATATTTCAGCTCGGCCCAGCCGGCGATAGTTTACAGTACTCTCGTTAATCCTTCCCTTCCGGGTGAAAAGTTTACAATGGAGCCGGTGGGACGAAGCCACCATTCCGGTGCCACGGGAGAGCTGTTTGACGACCTTCATACACTAACTACTGCTCTTGAAATTGCAGGTTCGATAGAAGTCAGAATTACAGGCGAATAAAATAGCGTGGCCACGCGTGAACTCCAGCATTCCCAACCTGTCAGTTGAAAAATTAATCAAATATTTGGGGAAGCTGATTTTTTTATTTTGTGTATCTCATATCATTTGGCCTGTTATCAACGTATATAAATATATTATTGTTTCGCTTTCATTTTGAATAAATGGGGAACCATTGAATAACATTTGTTATTTTTGCATTAGTAAACCTTGACTTCATGGATTATATAAACGAGATAAACAGGTTAAGAAAGGAAAAGAATGCAGTAATTCTTGCCCATTACTACCAGATACCTGAAATACAAGATATTGCTGATTTTGTTGGAGACAGTCTTGATCTCTCAAGGAAATCGGCAGATACCAGCGCAGATATAATAGTTTTTGCGGGGGTAAAATTTATGGCTGAAACTGCAAAGATCCTTTCTCCCGGGAAAAAGGTGCTGATACCTGACCTGAATGCCGGCTGCTCGCTGGCCGATTCGTGTCCGCCTGCCGAATTCCGGAAATTCAGGGAAAAATATCCTGATCACATGGTTGTTTCCTATGTGAATACAACAGCCGAAATAAAAGCGATGACCGATATTTGCTGCACCTCTACCAATGCGGTAAAAGTGCTTGAAAGTATTCCCCAGGAACAGAAGATAATATTTGCGCCTGACCGGAATCTCGGCAGCTACCTCAGCAGGATCACCGGAAGGGATATGGTCTTGTGGGACGGGGCCTGTCACGTTCACGAAGAATTTTCACTTGTAAGGATTATGGAGATTAAGGATAAATATCCTGATGCCAAGCTGATATCTCATCCTGAATGCCAGAAGCCAATCCTTATAGCCTCTGATTTTATAGGATCAACATCAGCGCTGCTGAAGTTTACGGATAGTGACAGCTCAAAGGAATATATTGTTGCCACGGAATCAGGCATACTGCATCAGATGAAAAAACAGAATCCAGGTAAACTTTTCCTGCCGGCACCTCCAATAGATTCTACCTGCGGATGCAGTGACTGCATCTTTATGAAAATGCACACGATCAGAAAGATATACCACAGTCTTATGGAGGATAAATTTGAGATTGATGTCGATCCGGTCATAAGGCAGAAAGCAGTTATACCCATCAGGCGGATGCTGGAGATATCGGGTTAGGATTGGGAAAAGCCGGCCCGGTTTGCACCACTATCCGATCCTTTGAGCCACTGCCCGGATATGATCAGGTGTTGTTCCGCAACAGCCCCCGACAATTGTTGCACCGTTGTCAATGCATTTCATTACTTCATCTGCAAATTCCTCCGGCCCCATATTGAAAACGGTGCTCCCGTCGTCTTTCAGGACAGGTTTCCCGGCATTGGGCTGGATTATGACAGGCAGGGATGTTGCTTTCTTAAACAGTCTCACCAGATCGGCCATCGTTCCGGGATCCAGTTCGCCGCAATTGGCACCTACTGCATTTGCCCCGTTCTCTTCGGCCATCCTGACGGTTTCTTCGACTGAATTTCCCATCATGGTATGCCCGCCGCTGGACGCAGAGGAAAAAGTGAGGCAGACCAGTACGGGCATATCAGCCAGGTCTTTACATGCCTTGAGTGCACAGGCAGCTTCGCGAAGGTCACTTATGGTTTCGATAATAAATCCATCAACTCCTCCCCGGGCAAGTATTTCAGCCTGCTCCTTGAAATTATTATAGAATTGTTCTTCTGTATATTCACCATATGGCTCCAGGAATTGGCCGGTTGAGCTGATGTCGCCCAGGACAATTTGTTTTCCCGTAACAGCCTGTTTGGCCAGTCGTGCCCCTGCCAGGTTAACTTCATTGATGTCGATATCCTGCCGGTGTGACATGATATTTATGCGATTCATAGTCAGGGTATTGGTAATCAGGATGTCTGCGCCGGCCCTTATGTATTCCCGGTGGACTGACAGTACATGATCAGGGCTCAGCAGATTAATTTTCCCTCCCATTTCCAACCCTCGTTTGGCCAGTTCTGTGCCCATGGCACCATCGAGCAGAACAATCTGGTTGTTTTTAATTCGTTCCGGTATATCCATAAAAATATTAGAAATAATTATCAATCGTCCTCATTGTAATACCTGAAGAAACGTTAATTTACTTTTTCTGTAAATCCAAATCCAAGGCTCCCTTTTTCACCAATGCCTGCATCATAAATAAATTCCAACAGTGCCGGGGGGGCCGACAGTTCAAAGTCAAACAGATAACCCTTAATTCTGGTCTGGTTCGGGGTCCCTGCCTTAATGGTCTGCAATTTCGCTTTTGGAGTTCCGTGTATTGTCAGTTTCCAGTAGTCAGGATCAAACGGCAACTCAGAGTAGCGTACAAATGGTTTGGCCCTGCCTTCCTGATCCGTGGTTTTTCCTGCCGGGGATTCCAGGTATCGCAATAATGTGTTTTCATGCAGCAGTTTACTGTATTCTTCCTTGTCCGGAGAAAGATACTGGGCAACAGTCTTTCCTGAGGCATCTTCCCTGGGTTGACTCAGAACTACCGGCGACAGGGCGCTGAATGCTGATACTTTTTCAAATCGTGGTTTGGGTTTATGCTTTACCGAGGTGACCAGAAATGTTGACCTGAACTCTTTACTGTTAATATATAGTTCCTGGTTCATGAAAAGGGCTGAAATAAAAACCGTTGCTTCTTCCTCCAGGACAAAAGACACCTGGAACTGATGCTTCCCCGCAGGCACCACCAAAGAAGGGGAAGGCTCATTTTTGAAATTTGCTCCCTGAAACTGAATTCCGGAAAAAGTAAAAAGATTGAATTTTCCTGTTCCGGTAAATTTGTAACCCCTGTCATGCAGCCACTCTGTAAAATGTTTGTCTGCCCTGCTAAAAATTTTATAGATCCAGGCGGAGACAGGATACTGATAATTTATCGGAACGGTCTGGACATCAGTATTTTCAATGGTGATTATGAATCTCATGATTATTATCTCTCAGGTATTTTTCTGCTGAATTGGCTAACCAAAGGTATGCAAATCCTTTAGAAAATAAACGGCCGCCATCATACACATTAAAATTTCTTAACAATATAGGGACTGAAAGCAAAAACATAATGGGTTTTTTTATGTTATTATAGGAATACGGATAACAATTTATCTTATGAGGAAATTGCTTTCATTTGCCCTGATAACATTCACCCTGTTATTGTTCTATAATAATGCGGCAAACTGGCATTTCCATAAGCTTTCCAATGGCATCGTAATTGAGCATGCCCATCCCTATTCCAAACTTCCTTCTCCCGAAAATTCTCCCTTCGAAAAACACCAGCACAGCGATTCTCAATACCTGCTCCTCGATTTAATTTATAATTCCTGGCTTATCATAGTTTTGATATATTCGGGATCGCTCCTGGTTCTTGTTCAAAACCGAATTATACGGGTATTACAACCCTTACCGGTATATAATAATTTAATCGCCTCCCTGCCCTTCCTGCGGGCACCCCCTTCAAACTGACCTGTAAACAGATATTTTTCTGACGGGTTACCCCCGAACATAAAATTTTCAAATTCATAATCCAATTCTGAAAAAACTTATTATCGATATCTTCACGACACCTCTATATGTGGTTTTTTATCTTTAATTTCAAATGCCGGATATTTCGGTTGTCATACATGCCTAACCGGATAATAATTCAATGAGCAATGAATTCAGACCAGGTAATATTTATTGATAAGGGGTTTTCTGAATAATTAAAATTTTAAATAAAAATGAAATACAGTTATTTATTGATGATTCTCCTCCCGGTGCTTTCAACTATCACTGCAAACGGACAGAGAGACACCGATGCAAATGTGTTTGGCCATGTTGTGAGCGTAGAGGACAATGAGCATATTCCTTTTATAAACGTGCTGATTGAAGGCACCCGGATTGGAACCATTACCGATGCTTCAGGTCATTATATACTGACCAATCTTCCTGAAGGGGCGCATACTCTTGTTGTTAAGGGAATGGGTTACGAAACAAAGTCTGTTGATTTTGAAATTTCTGCAAATCAGAGCCTGGAAATTGATGTTGAGGTTCATTACACCGGAGTGGACCTGGATGAGGTGGTGATTACCGCTTCCCCGACTGCAAGCGGCTTCCGGTACCAGCCCGATATGACCTACATGGGTGAAGATCTCCAGCGGAGGTCTGAGGTATCATTCGGGGAAATGCTGAATGGAGAGCCCGGAGTGGCCATGCGATCAATGGGATCTTCTCCCGCGCGGCCTGTTATCAGGGGAATGGATGGCGACAGGATACTTGTGCTTGAAAACGGAGAGAGGATGGGTGACATCTCGGAAACATCGGCCGATCATACCATTTCGCTTGATCCCATGGTGGCAAGCCGGCTTGAAGTAGTGCGGGGCCCGGCCAGCCTTCTGTACGGGTCAAGTGCCCTTGGAGGGGTTATTAACTTGATGACCACCGATATCCCCGACAGGTGGGACAGGGGATCTGCCGGAATAGTATCGTTGCAGGGAGCCACGATGAACAGTATGGGAGCCGGTTTTGGCAGGTACACTTACGGTAATGATACATGGGCGGTATCCGGCAGGTTTGCTCACCGGCGTGCCTCAGATATTACAACTCCTGCAGGTGTGGTCAGGGGTACATCAATGAATAATATTGACGGCTCCCTGGGGGCCGGATTTAACACCGGACGTTCGACAGGGGGAATAAGCCTGTCGCTGACAGATATGGCCTATGAAATTCCTGAAAATATTGATAATCCCGATGAAGGAGTGGAGATAAGAATACAGAGGCAGGCCATGCAGGGACGGCTTAATTTTCAGAACAGCGGCTTTTTAGACCGTGGGCAGCTGCGTTTCAATGCAACACGAATGTTCCAGCAGGAAATTGAATATGAGTGGCTGGATGGTGTGGTTGATGAGGATGTGGAAATTGAATATGAAAAATACGCAATCAGCTCTACATTTACCATTCAACATAAACCATTTGAGATATTTGACCGTGGTGCCATAGGACTGAATTTTCACGGGCATACTCTTGATCTTGGTGGCAACGAAGCCTATACTCCGGGAGAGAGGAGATTGAACCTGGGCATTTTTACTTTCCAGGAAATCCCCCTGTCCAGGACCATGCGGTTCCAGGCCGGCATCAGGCTGGATTTTCAGCATACAGGTGCAATCGCAAACCATATGTTTCCCGACATTACAAGTACCAGAAACGCTGTGAATCATTCCGGTTCATTTGGTGTCAACTACCGGCCTGTTGAAGGGCTGGAGATCGGAGGACAATTTGCGCGTTCACACCGTAATCCCTCGGTGGAAGAATTGTTTGCAGATGGTGCACACCTGGGGTTGGCTGTTTACGAGATTGGTGATGTCAGTCTGCGGGATGAAATCGGCCAGGGTGCCGATCTGTTTGCCCGGTGGACCAATGGATTCATTGACTTTGAAATCGCCGGCTTTATTAATTATTTCAGGAACTATATTATCTTCGAGCCCACAGGGGAGGTTGATTCCGCATCAGGATACCCGGTTTTCCGGTATGTGGGTGATGAGGCAAGGCTGATGGGAAGTGAACTGTCTGCAAAAATCCGTCCCCATGAAAACCTTGAGATCGGGCTGGGGACTGACTATGTTGACGGCCGCCGGATACATAACGGCAGTACTTATCTGCCTTTTATACCACCTTTACGCTTTATGGCCGATATTGAGTATAATTTTGGTCAGGCCTGGATAGGAGGGAAACTGCATTCTGCTTCCAGACAGAACAGAGTTGCACCCGAAGAGGAGGTTACCGCTGGTTATTCGCTGCTGGGACTTTCCGCAGGGTACAGGTTGAATACCCGCGCAAGACAGGTTATAATTTTACGTGTCGATAATCTTCTCGATGAGAGTTACCGTGACCACCTTTCCAGGATAGAAGACAGAAACGTACTCATGCCCGGGAGAAATTTCACCCTGGCATACCGCCTTTTTTTCTGATTGTGATTCGTACCCGGAGGCATCTTTCCGGATGGCTTCTTTAGATAGTTTATAAATAACGATTCTTTATTCAGCAATACCAGCCTGGTATTGCTGATTTTATATATAAATTATTATAATTACCATGTTTTAGGTATTTCATGGCTGATTATCTTAAATTATATTTGCAATGGTTATTTTTAACTGCGTATTAACCGGCGTTTTGACAAATAGATGAAAAAAGGTTTCCTTTTATTTATGATATTCCCTCTGTGCATTGTGCTTTTCAGTAATGCAACGTACAGGCATCAGCATACCCTGTCCGATGGACAGAAGATAGAACATGCCCATCCATTCCAGTCATGCCCTGATAATACACGCCCGGGCCCGGGCCACCAGCATACCGACCGGGAAATTATGCTGTACACCCTGATTACCGATTCACCGGTCATTTTAATGTTCCTGTTCCTTTTTCTTGTCGTTTACCGGAGCAGGGAACCGGATCTTGGAGTTTCGTATGCAAGGACAGCTTTTTCAAGCGATCCTGTTTTGCAAAACCTCCTCAGAGCCCCTCCCATTATGTCGTAACTGTTAAGTCCTTTTTTTTCCGGGCTTTCAGTTTTACTGTTCCCTTACCCCGTAAATCAGCTTTTCAGGGATTAAACCTGTCAGCTCATCCGGGGAAAAATCAAACCACTGCCTTTTGTTTTTAATAAGAGTAAAGTTTTTTTCATCACACCAGCATGAGTATGAAACAGGGGTACTGTCTGGCTCAAAAAATGTCATTATAAACCATATATTATTTCGATGCGGCTAATATTTGTTATTTCATTATTACTATACAATATCGTAAGTATTTCCGGGGGCCCTGTAACTGTAAGTGAAACTGATGCCAACGTGTTTGGCCATGTTATAGGAAAAGGTGACCGGGAACATATACCTTTTATCAACTTGATAATTGAGGGCACCAGGACAGGGACTATAACCGACGCCACAGGTCACTACATACTGACCAACCTGCCCGAGGGCAAACACGTGCTGTCTGTCAGGGGAATGGGCTATGTCACCAGGAGAGTTGAATTTGAAATAAAAGCCGGGCAGACCCTGGAGATAAATGTGGAAATCGAATATATCGGGATCGGCCTGGATGAGATCGTTATTACCTCTTCACCTACCGGCAGGGGTTTCCGTTATCAGCCAGATAATGTATACCTGGGGGAAGACCTCCAGAGACGCGCTGATATTTCTTTCGGTGAGATGCTGGACGGCGAGCCCGGCATTGCTATGAGATCCATGGGGCCTACTCCCAGCCGCCCGGTGATACGCGGTCTGGATGGTGACCGGATACTTATCCTGCAAAATGGCGAGCGGATGGGTGATATTTCCGAGACATCCGCAGGACATGCAATCTCACTTGACCCGCTTTCTGCAAGCAGGGTCGAGGTGGTCCGGGGACCGGCCAGCCTGCTCTACGGCTCCAGCGCTATAGGAGGGGTAATAAACCTGATGACGCCCGACATACCCGAGGAATGGGATATGGGCGCTTCCGGGGTCGTTTCCCTGCAGGGTGCTTCGAATAATAATATGGGAGCGGGGTTCGGCCGTTATACCTGGGGAAACGAGAACCTGGCAACAACCGGCCGGTTCAGTTACCGGAAATCAGGCGACGTTACAACTCCGGGGGGCATTATTCCCGGTACATACATGGAGAATTACGATGGTTCGCTGGGAATGGGTTTTAATAATGAGAAGGTCAACGGTGGGTTTAACCTGTCCCTTGGCCAGCAACAATATGGGATTCCCGAGGAGCTTGACGATCCTCTTGCAGCTGCTGAAGTCCGCATTAATCAACAAATGATGCAGGGCAGGATGTATTTCAGTGTAAATGATTTTTTCGATAAGGCACAGCTGAGAATGCATGCATCCCGCTTTACACAGCAGGAAATCGAGTTGGAACTGCATGACGGGGTAATGGAAGAGGAGGTGGAGATTGAATTCAATAAATTGAATGTCAGCTCTACTCTAACTGTGCAGCATAAACCGGCTGGCATTTTTGACAGGGGAGCTTTCGGAATGAATATCTACGGAAGAAAGCTTGATATCAGCGGTGATGATGCATTTACGCCGAATGAAAACAGGATCAATATCGGGTTATTCACCTTTCAGGAGATACCCCTTAATTCCAGACTGCGTATGCAGTTTGGCGGCAGGCTCGATTTTCTGAGGGCAACAGCCTTGCCCAATGCATTTCTGGATTTGAACCAGAGCCGGGATGCCTTCGTTTATGCCGGATCTGCTGGTCTTAACTACAGGCCTGCCGAGGGATGGGAGATCGGGGGACAGTTTGCCCGTTCGCATCGCTACCCGATGCTTGAAGAGCTCTTCGCAAACGGACCGCACCTGTGTGCGGGAGTTTATGAAATCGGCAATATTGAGCTTGGTGATGAGATAGGTTACGGAAGTGATATCTTTGCCCGCTGGTCCAACGGATCATTCAATTTTGAAGTTGCCGGGTTCTATAATCATTTCAACAATTATATTATAATGCAGCCAACGGGCACAACTGACGAAGGCTCAGGATTGCTTATTGTTGAATACCTTGCAGACAGGGCCAGGCTGCTGGGAGGGGAGATTTCTGCCGGATGGGAAATAACCAGGGGGCTGAAAACAGAAATCGGTCTGGATTATGTTTTGGGTGACCGCTTATCAGATGAAAAAGAATCCCTGCCTTTTATGCCGCCCTTCAGGTTTTCAGGCAGGCTTGAGTATGATTACGGAAAAGGATGGGTGGGAACCCGTATCCGCGCGGTGGCCTCCCAGAAGAATGTGGCTCCCGAGGAACTGGTAACTGAAGGTTATTCCCTGCTTGACCTCAGCGCCGGCTACCGCCTGAACAGCACCGGGCAGCATTTAATTATACTCAGAGTGCAGAACCTCCTTGACACCGAGTACCGGGACCACCTTTCAAGAATAGAGGAGAGGAACTACCCGATGCCCGGCAGGAATTTCAATATTGCCTACCGCTGGTTTTTTAGTCACTGATACTCAACCGCGGGCGTTACAGCTTGAATGCTTTTTTCCTGCCCGTATGATCAGGATTCAAAATAACTGTTTGCGCTTGTAAGCTTCAGATGCCTTTTTTAAGGCATTGATGAGGCCTGAATTAACTAATATTAGGTATTGTGGTACAAGTTTGAGTAATATACTTTTGAATCCGTAAATCTCCGGTAGTTAATTCAAATTGCAGATATCCTGATTTTTAAAAGACGAAAATTTAATGATTAATTTTATTAAGAGATGAGACAAGCTTATTTTTTACGGTTGATTATTATTGGTGCAATACTGATACAATCCATTACACTTTCCGCGCAAACCAATTACGGGAACCATTCCTGCCTTTATGGAAGAGTCCTTTTTAATGCTGAAGGCGCACCCTTTGTTACGCTGCAGCTTAAAGGAACAAATTATGGCACTTCAACCGATGCTGAGGGCAATTTTATGCTTGAGGGTCTCCCTGCAGGCAGCCATGTTCTGATGATTCAGGGTATTGGTTACAAGGTAGCTGAAAAGAAAGTTGAAATAGGGGAGGGTGTAACCCTGGAA
>SLJO01000109.1 GCA_007135095.1 Bacteroidales bacterium
AAAAGGCTGATGGGGGTTTTATAAATTAAAAAACTTATTATCAAACGGAATTTCGGGCCAATTATTTCTTCCAGTCAGTGATGCTGTCCATAAAAGCAAAATGACCGGGAAACACAAAATGTTTCCCAATCATCAGCTGAGTGAATAAATAAAATATCAACCTACCGCTGTTTTTGCTTGGCTTCCATGCTAAGTGTGGCATGGGGCACTGCCCGCAGCCGTTCCTTGGAGATAAGCTTCCCGGTCTCCCGGCAAATCCCGTAGGTTTTATGTTCAATACGCACAAGGGCTGCCTGCAGATGCTGAATAAATTTCTGCTGCCTCTGGGCAAGATTTCCGGCTTCTTCCTTTGACAGGGTAGATGCACCCTCTTCAAGCACCTTAAAAGTGGGCGAAGTATCCTGTATATCATTACTGTCACCCTGGGTAATGGTGCTTTTCAAAGTATCATAATCCTGTTTTGCCTTATCCAGTTTATCGAGGATAATCTTTTTGAATTCAGCCAGTTCCTCATCCGTAAATCTGGTTTTCTCGTTCTCTGCCATA
Source organism: Bacteroidales bacterium (assembly GCA_007135095.1). GTDB lineage: Bacteria > Bacteroidota > Bacteroidia > Bacteroidales > PUMT01 > PXAP01. The sequence goes on from SLJO01000109.1 coordinate 547, forward strand.
GTCACATTTTTTACAAAAGTAGCAATTATTTTAAATTAAAAAATTCTATTATCAGCCGCCGTGCATATTAATTAACTTTCTGAATCTTTATCAGCGTTTGCACTCCCTCGTCTATCTCCACGGCTTTCGCGCTGTTCCCGCTTATTTCTTCAACAAGCTCTATATTAGACGCCAGGGTCTGTGAGCCGATATAATCCCTGTGTTTTGCCACCGCATCATTGAGCGCATCATGCTGCCTGATGCTTATATTAATTTTGTCGGTCACATCAAAGCCGCTTTCCTTTCGGAGGTTCTGTATGCGGTTTACAAATTCCCTGGCAATCCCCTCCTCCTTCAGTTCCCTGCTGATAGTGATATCCAGGGCCACCGTCAGGCTGCCTTCGTTTGCCACGAGCCAGCCGGGAATATCTTCCGATATTATCTCCACATCCTCCCGGTCAATATTGATCAGGTTGCTCTGAACGTTTATTTCCATGCTGCCCGTTTGCTCCAGCTGGCTGATATGTTCCTGTGTAAAACTTGAAATTTGCAAAGATATTGCTTTCATCAGTTTTCCGTATTTCGGCCCCAGTTTCTTGAAATCGGGCCTGATCCTTTTCACCAGGATGCCGGAAGTATCAGAGATAAACTCAATTTCCCTGATATTAGTCTCCGACAGTATCAAATTTTTCACGCCTTCAATCTGCCTTACCATGGTATGGCCCGTTGCCGGTATCATAACTTTTCCAAGCGGCTGGCGCACCTTGATGTTCACCTTTCGACGCAGCCCGAGCACCATTGACGATATTTTCTGGGCCAGCTCCATCCGTTCCTCCAGGTCGGTATCGATCCTGTCGGGGTAAAAAGAGCAGAAGTCCGCCAGGTGTACCGATGGACTGCTGTGCCTGCCTGCCACGGCGTCAAGGTCGCGGAACAGCTTCTCGGTGTAGAACGGGGCAATGGGCGATGCCAGAACCGCCACCACGACCAGGCATTCATGAAGAGTCTGGTATGCAGCCAGCTTGTCGGCCGAAGGTTCGCCACCCCAGAATCTCTTTCTGTTAAGCCGCACATACCAGTTGCTGAGATGTTCGGTCACAAAGTCCTGGATGGCTCTTCCCGCCCGGGTGGGCTCATAACTGCCATATGCCTCATCCACATCCCTGATGAGGGAATTAAGCAGCGAAATTATCCACCGGTCAATCTCCCGTCGTTCATTCAGCGGCACCCGGGCTTCGCTGGCGGAGAAGCCATCGATATTGGCATAAAGCGAAAAGAACGAATAGGTGTTATAAAGAGTGCCGAAGAATTTTCTCCTTACTTCATCTACGCCTGATTCATCAAAGCGCAGGTTATCCCATGGCTGGGAATTGGTCATCATGTACCACCGCAGCGGGTCGGAGCCGAAGCGGCCGATAATATCGAAAGGGTCGGCCGTATTGCCAAGCCTCTTTGACATTTTGTTGCCCTTCTTGTCAAGGACCAGTCCGCTGGAAATTATATTTTTAAATGCCACCGAGTCGAACAGCAATCCAGAGATGGCATGCAGCGTAAAGAACCACCCCCGGGTCTGATCCACCCCCTCGGCAATAAAGTCGGCCGGGAAATTATCTTCAAGCCTTTCACTGCCGCTGAAGGGGTAATGCATCTGGGCGTAGGGCATAGCGCCCGAGTCGAACCATACATCGATAAGATCCGCCTCGCGGTGCATCATTTTGCCGCTCTGGCTCACCAGGATGATATCATCAACAAAGGGGCGGTGCAGGTCGAAGGTGCCGTAGTTTTCCGCAGACAGGTCGCCGGGGGTAAAATCCTCCAGCGGGTTGGCCTTCATAAACCCGGCGCTTACTGATTTTTCAATCTCCCCTTTCAGCTCGGCGGCCGATCCGATACAAAGTTTTTCTTCACCGTCGGCTGTTGCCCAGATAGGCAGGGGCGTGCCCCAGTACCTTGAGCGCGACAGGTTCCAGTCCACTAAATTCTCCAGCCACTTGCCGAACCTGCCGCTGCCGGTGGAGGCAGGCTTCCAGTTAATGGTCCTGTTAAGCTCTATCAGGCGGTCCTTCAATGCAGTGGTGCGGATGAACCATGAATCCAGCGGGTAGTAAAGCACCGGCTTGTCGGTTCGCCAGCAATGGGGGTAGGAGTGAACGTACTTTTCGATTTTGAAAGCGCGGTTCTCATTTTTCAGGTGAACGGCAATTTCCACATCGGTAGTCTCCGCATCGGCGGGGATACTCTCGTCATACTCATTTTTCACATACTTGCCTGCCAGCCATCCCGCCTCATCAATGAATTTACCCTTTTTATCAACCAGCGTCAGCGATCCCAGGCCATACTGCTGTGCGATGCGGAAGTCGTCCGCCCCGAAGGAGGGTGCAACATGCACTATGCCCGTTCCCTCCCCGGTAGTGACAAAGTCGCCGGTAAGCACCACAAAGGCGTCACCCTCTTCGGGCTGAACAAGGGGCATCAGCTGTTCATACCTGATGCCGTGGAACTCCCCGCCGCGGTGTTCACCCAGGAACTTCCAGGGAATATTTTTATCGCCGTAGTTATAGGCTGCCAGATCGGCCGATGCATTTTCCTGGCTGAAATAGGCGTTCACCCGGTCGGTTGCCAGTATCACCGTCACCGGCTTGCCCGTGTAGGGATTATAGGTGCCGATCCTGCTGTAGCCAATATCGGCGCCCACGGCAAGTGCCGTGTTGCTGGGCAGCGTCCAGGGCGTTGTTGTCCAGGCCAGCATGAACACCTCCTCGTTTTCATCCCGGTAGAGAAGCGCCGATTTTTCATTGCGCACGACCCTGAACTGTGCCACCACCGTTGTATCCTTTACATCCCTGTAGCAGCCGGGCTGGTTCAGTTCGTGCGTGCTCAGTCCCGTCCCCGCCGCCGGGGAATAGGGCTGTATTGAGTAGCCCTTGTAAAGCAGGTCTTTCTTATACAATTCACCCAGCAGGTACCAAAGTGATTCCACATACCTGTTATCGAAGGTAACATAAGGATTATCCATATCCACCCAGTACCCCATCATCCGGGTCAGTTCCTCCCAGCGGTCGGTATATTTCATCACCTCCTTTTTGCATGCTGCGTTAAAGTCGGCTATCGAAATGCTTTTTCCTATATCCTCTTTTTTTATCCCCAGGGTTTTCTCCACGCTCAGCTCCACTGGCAGGCCATGGGTATCCCATCCCGCCTTGCGTTCAACCACAAACCCCTTGAGTGTCTTGTAACGGCAGAAAATATCCTTTATCGTTCTTGCTATTACATGATGGATGCCCGGAATGCCGTTTGCGGAAGGGGGTCCCTCATAAAACACAAACGGGGGATTTCCCTCGCGTGAAGCAATACTCTCTTTGAATGTCCCTTCCCTGTCCCAGACTTCAAGTATTTCATCATTGATTTTTGACAGGTCAAACTCTTTATATTCCGGAAATTTACCGCTCATTTTGCTTGTATGTTTTTTTATGCCTGAAAATTTCACCGCCCTTTCCTTAGCGTGAAGGAAAAGCAGGTTCCCTTATCCTCTTTGCTTTTAACCCTTATGGTCTGGTTATGCGCTTCAATTACGTGCTTGACAATTGCAAGTCCCAGTCCGGTACCTCCCTGGTTGCGCGAACGG
>SLJO01000094.1 GCA_007135095.1 Bacteroidales bacterium
GTATTCTAACCAACTGAACTACCGGACCTTTTTTTCTGAAATCTGCGATTTTTAACTATCGCCTTTCAGTGATGCAAAAATACAAGATATTTTGTATATGCCAAACATTTAAGTTCAGTTTTTATAAAAATACTATGAATTAGTTTTATTAATTGCCTGTTCTTTCAAGTCACAGGACAGGGGCCCTGAATATACCATCAAGCAAACAACTTATCAGGTCCCGTTATTTTCGAAAATGCTGAAATGAACGCTTCCGTATTTCCGTAATTCACGGTATTGTGAATGGCTGGTGAAATCATGATCTTTTCCGTGCTCAAGGACAAACCATCCACCGGGCTTCAGCAGGTTCCGGCTGAATACCAGTGAGGGAAGCTGGTCGAGTTCCTTCAGATCAAAGGGCGGATCGGCGAATATCAAATCATACTCATGGGGGGTGTGCTTAAGGAACCGGAACACATCAGCCCTGACAGCCCTTATCTGGGTAAATCCAAGTTCGGCTGCTGTTTTGTGGATGAAGGCGTGGTACCGGGAATTAACCTCCACGGAATAGACCGAGCGGCTTCCGCGGGAAGCAAATTCATATGATATGCTGCCTGTTCCGCTGAAAAGATCAAGTACGCTTAATTCCTCAAAATCAAAATAGTTATTCAGAACGTTGAAAAGGTTCTCCTTGGCAAAATCGGTAGTGGGCCGGGCCTTGAAGCTTTTGCCCGGATAAAGCCGCTTTCCTTTGTACACTCCGCTTATTATACGCACAGTTTCAGATTAAAAAGATTGTTGAACCGGTGATGCTCTGTTTCATTGAATGTGTAGCTGTAGGTAAAGTGGTCATCCCGTTTGTCGAATCCTATCTTTCTGATATATGACTTCAGCATTTCATACACCTCCGATTGTTTGGAGATTTCTCCGGTCAAATACAGTGGTGTTTCTATTCCGTCAAGCTTGAGTTGTTCGTAAATATAAAGGATGAAATACACAAGGTCATTGTCATCTTTCCAGGGAAATGAGTTGCACAATAACAGGTTGTCGCCCTGAATAACAACAATATCGGAGTTATTGCCGTATACATTCACTATTGCGGTTTTTCGCTGGCTTTTCCCTCCATATGACAGCAATCCGTGTTCGATCAGAGAGGTTGTTTGATGGAAAAAACGGACATCGACAAAAGACCCGTAAGCCAGATTGGAAATTGCCGAGGGAATTACAAAGAGATTGTATGCATCAATACCTTTAAACCCGTTATAATGAATTTCGTCAGTTTCCCCGAGTACATGGTTGAACTCAAAGTAGGTCCGGAGATTGTCCTTATTGAACAGCGGGCCAGGAATCAGTGTGTACCTGGGTGATTGAAATGAAAAGTATACCGATTTATATTCACGGGTCAAAAATTCATCATTGCCCTGAATATCCTCAATCTTTTCTTCAAGGATGGTGTGGCTTACTTCCGCGGGGAAAGGGATATGCTTCAGGAGAATATATTTGTTCCGTAAAGGGTCCAGTACTGAAAAAGAATATCCATCCAGGCCGGCCTGGATGGATATATGATAATTTTTGGTCTGATTAAGGTCGAATGTTTCGTCAATAAAAACAATGTCCATACCGGAAGGGGTTATTATTCCCAATTACCGGCATTGTTTGTGGTTTCCGTAAGGGATCCCACACGAAGCCCGGGAAACTGGTCTCTTTTTACGCGTTCATCATTCATATTAATAACCAGCTGCCTGTCAAGTCCACGAAGTAGCACATCATTATGGACATGGACTTCAAACACCTTCACTGAAAGTCCTGAACCTGTCATAACTTCACCGGCGCCCAGGAAAAATTCCTCCCTTCCCCCTGTATAGGGAACATAACGCAGCGAATCTACAACATAATTTGCAGGAAAGAGAGAATCCCTTACACTTACCCTGATAGTGTCACGAATAATCTGGGCCGATGCAACCTCGGCATCTTCATCTTCAAATCCAATGGCCATTACAACACGAAATGAATCATTCTTAATAAAGTTAATCAGAGTATCAAAACTTCCAGTAAATTCTCCGTTCATTGAACGGTATGCCAGTTGGGCACGCCTGATATCCTTTAATCTGTCGATGGTCCTGTTATACCTTGCTCTTTGTTCCTGCTGAAACCTGATCGGCTGCCTGATGCTATCAACCAGCATGTATCCAAGTACAACAATTGCGACTGCAAGAAAGATATGAATTACTGTTTTCATTTGTAAAAATTATGGTTAGCAATTATTAATTCAACTGTTATTTGCAGGCCGAATATTTATTCAGCAAAACTATTGCCTTGTCCGGCCCCCTGGTTCTTATACTTATTATATATACTAAAACTTAAAATTCCGCTAAAAATTATGTAAATGGTAAGTTACCTCAAATTATCCGAATCTTTTTTATTGAGGTAATTTAGTTTTATGTTTGATGGCAAATTTATAAAAAAAATACATTTATTGTCGAAAATTCCGGATAATTACTTAAAATGTTAAAAAACCATATAACCAATATATTAACGGAACAACTCGGCCATCAGCCCACTACCAGTCAGCAAACCCTGATTGAAAAGATCCCGGGGTTTATAACCCGGGGAAACGCAAAAGATATCCTGCTGGTAAAGGGATTTGCGGGAACTGGTAAAACTTCGGTTATCGGGGCCCTGGTAAAAACAATGCGTATATTGAAGTCAAAGGTAATACTGATGGCACCTACAGGAAGGGCTGCAAAGGTGCTTTCTTCCTATTGCTCACATAATGCATATACCATCCATAAAAAGATATACCGGCAAAAATCCTTATCAGACGGTACCGGTAAATTCGTCCTCGACAATAACCTGCATAAAAACACCCTTTTTATTGTTGATGAGGCCTCAATGATTTCCAACCAGGCATTTGACTCCGATGTTTTCGGGAGCGGACGGCTTCTTGATGATCTGATAAAATATGTATACAATGATCAAAACTGCAGACTGATTATGGTAGGCGACACAGCCCAGCTACCTCCGGTCCGCATAGACATCAGTCCAGCCCTGGATTCAGGATACCTGGGTGGTTTCGGATTCAATGTAACCGAAGTATTCCTTAACGAGATCCTCCGGCAGGCGGAGAATTCCGGGATACTGTTCAATGCAACCGGTATCCGTTTCAATATTACCGATTCGGTTCCCGGCCTGCCCCACCTTACTCTTGACGATTTTACCGATATCGAAAGGGTAATGGGGGCTGATCTGCTGGAAAAAATAACAGATTCCTATGAAAACGGTGGTATTGAAGAAACAATAATTATCACAAGATCCAACAAAAAGGCTAATCAGTACAATAAGGGCATCAGGAACATGATCCTTGGCAGGGAAGATGAACTGGCGGCGGGCGATTTGCTTATGATAGTGAAGAACAACTATTTCTGGCTGAGTAAAAACGAGACTACCGATTTTATAGCCAATGGTGATATCATGGAAGTGGTCAGGGTCAAGGGTTACCAGGAAATGTACGGTTTCAGGTTTGCCGATGCCCTGGTCAGGTTTATCGACTACAAGGATATGGAAATTGAGGTCAAGCTGCTTCTGGATACCATATATTCGGAGACTGCGGCCTTGAGCACTGAACGGAACAAGGAATTTTTTTACGCAGTTATGGAGGATTACGCCGATATTCCAAACAAAAGAAAGCGCTTTGAGGAATTAAGGACCAATCCATGGTTCAATGCCCTGCAAATTAAATTTGCCTACGCGGTAACCTGTCACAAAGCTCAGGGCGGGCAGTGGAAAAATGTCTTCATTGACCAGGGGTACATACGGGAAGATATGGTCAATAAGGAATACCTGCGCTGGCTGTATACGGCCTTTACCCGTTCTACGAGTAAATTATTCCTGCTTAATTTCAGTGATCAGTTTTTTGAATAAGTCAAAAACTTCCCTTTCGGGGAATGGTGTTATTCACCGATGATTTTAACCAGCAGCCTTTTGCGCCGTTTCCCGTCAAACTCACCATAGAAGATCTGTTCCCACGGTCCAAAGTCGAGTTTGCCTCCGGTAACGGCAACCACCACTTCGCGTCCCATAATGGTCCTTTTCAAATGGGCATCGGCATTGTCTTCATAACCGTTGTGCCGGTACTGCGAATGGGGATGCTCCGGTGCCAGCTTTTCAAGCCAGACCTCGAAATCATGGTGCAGGCCTGACTCGTCATCGTTAATAAAGACACTGCTGGTGATATGCATGGCATTGCACAAAAGCAGCCCCTCCTTTATACCGCTTTCACCAAGGCATTGTTCAATATCACGGGTAATATTAATCAGCTCCCTGCGGTTTTTGGTTTCGAACCACATCTCCTTTCTGTAATTCTTCATAGCATCAATTGGTTTTTATAGTTAACAACAGAATTGTCAAATATGCCGTCCGCATGTCCGGGATCAGCTGCACCGGCCATGAGCCATTACCGGAACAGGACCACAGAATATTATCACTGACCGGAGCGGGATAATGGATCAGGATGCTCCAATATCCTTGAGTATCTTTTCAGTTTTTTCCTTTAGCTGCTTATCGACAGTGTCAAAATCTTCCTTTTTGCTGAGTTCTCCGCGAACACCTATGTAAAACTTGATTTTGGGTTCCGTCCCCGAAGGACGCAGCGAGATCACTGTCCCGTCTTTCAGGAAGAATTGCAGGACATTCGATTTTGGCAGGTCGATATCCTGCCGCAGCTGGCTTATCGAGTCAATGGATTTTTGTTTAAGGTAATCATTTACCAGCATCACAGGAGAGCCGTTGATCGAATCAGGGGGTGAACTGCGAAACTTCTCCATCATGGCATCGATTTCCTCTGCACCCGTCTTTCCTTCCTTTACTTTATAGGTTAAAGTCTCCTTGTAGAATCCGAATTCGGTATACAGATCCAGCAGCATCTCAAAAGGAGTTCTGCCCTGCTCCATTGCCCATGCCGTTGCTTCGGCAATCAAAGCGCAGGATAACACAGCATCTTTATCGCGCACGAAATCACCGGCCAGATACCCGTAGCTTTCTTCAAACCCGGCTATAAAGGTTTTTGTTCCTTCATTTGCCCTCATCAGACCAGCAATGTATTTGAAGCCCGTAAGCACATCATAACAATCAACCCCGAACCTGGACGCGATATCCGACAGCAATTCCGTTGTTACAATTGTTTTAACAATGTATTCCTTCCCTTTCAGCCCGCCTGTTTCCTCAAGTCTTTTCAACAGGTAGTATAGAAGAAGTGAGGCTGCCTGGTTTCCGTTAAGAAGTACAAACCTGCCCTGAAGGTCTTTTACGGCAATGCCAACCCTGTCACCGTCCGGATCAGTTCCCATCACAAGATCGGCATCTGATTGCTCTGCTTTTTCAATTGCCATCCTTAGTGCCGCAGATTCTTCAGGATTGGGTGAGACGACCGTGGGGAAATCCCCGTCAATTACATCCTGTTCGGGAACTTTAATGATGTTTTTAAACCCGTAGATCTCAAGTGCCCTGGGGACAAGGTACACTGCCGCCCCGTGAATAGGAGTGAAAACTATTTTCAGGTCCTTCTGCTTTTCATTAATTTCGGGCGATAACGACATATTCTTCACCCTTGACAGGTAGGCCAGGTCAATATCTTCACCTATGGCTTTTAACCTGGATGGCTGTGCCTCTCTTTTAACCTGGCTGATGTTTGTGATTTTTTTCACCTCCGCAACGATATTAATGTCGTGCGGGGCAATGATCTGTCCACCATCCTCCCAGTATACCTTGTATCCGTTATATTCCTTCGGATTGTGTGAAGCCGTTATAACCAGGCCGGCCTGGCATTTAAGGTGGCGGATGGCAAAGGACAATACGGGGGTGGGCCGCAGATCATCAAACAGGTATACATCAATGTTGTTTGCAGTCAATATGTTTGCAGCGGTTTGCGCGAAAAGCCGGCTGTTATTCCTGCAGTCATAGGCAATGGCCAGCTTAACGGATTCCATGTGGGAAAATCTCTTTAGCAGATAGTTTGCAAGGCCCTGAGTGGCCATGCTTATGGTATACTCGTTTATCCGGTTTGTTCCAGGACCCATTATCCCCCTTAATCCCCCGGTACCAAATTCAAGATCACGATAGAATGCATCAATCAGTTCATTTTCCGGCCCGTCAAGCAATGTCCTTACCTGGTTCCTGGTTTTTTCGTCATATCCCTCTCCGAGCCATTCCCTGGCACGGGTATTAACTGCCTGATAAAGTTCCTTTTGATCCATAGTGACAAATTTTAGATTCCTTACTATTAGTGTTTTAGTCAAGCTGATCGATGCAATTCTGCAAGCTGTCCCGCCAGTGAGGGATCAATAGTGTCAATTCCGATTTGATTTTGGCTTTATTAAGGACACTGTAATGCGGGCGTCTTGCAGCGGTGGGATACTCGCTTGACTCTATTGGGATGACCCGGCAATCCAGACCTGCCAGCCTGACAATGGCCAGTGCAAAGTCATACCAGCTGCATACACCCTCATTACTGTAATGGAATAACCCACCCGTATATGAAGTATTGTCTTCCATTGCGCGGATTGCAAGAGTAAGCAAAACGCGGGCCATATCCCTTGCATAGGTGGGAGTTCCCACCTGATCATATACCACCTTCAGCTCGCTCCTCTCTTCTCCGAGTGATAATATTGTATTGAAAAAATTATTGCCCCTGGACGAATAGAGCCAGGAGGTGCGCACTACTGTGCCATACTTGTACTCCAGCACCGCTTTCTCACCCTGAAGCTTACTCCTGCCATAGGCCGAAACCGGGTTCACGGGATCGTCTTCCCTGTAAGGAGTATGTTTTGTTCCGTCAAAAACATAATCGGTACCAACATGGATAATGCGTGTATTATGGTTACCGGCCTCCCGGACAAGCCCCTCCACAGCATATGAATTAATATGTGTGGCTATCGCTTCCTCGTCCTCAGCCTTATCAACATTAGTGTAGGCAGCGCAATTGATTATGCAGTCAATCCGGTTCTCTGCAAAGAAATGTTTTACCTGATCCAGATTGGCAATATTCAGGGTTTTCCTTCCTGTGTGGAAAAATTTGTAGCCTTTGTAGGCATGGGTATATGACAGTCCCTGAAGCTCGTGCCCCAGTTGACCTGATGATCCTGTGACTAGTATATTTTTCATGTGTATAAAAGTATTGCTATCAAGTTATTTAACAAGATGTTACAAATTCACATAAGGTTAAAATGCTTTTCAATTCCCATGGATCATCCATGCTTTTGTATTATAGTTAATCAGCCCGTTATTCCATTGTGGCAAAATCATTATTTGGTAAACCGTCGCAAACATGGACGATTTGTAAATTATATTTTAAATTTCCCCGAAATAAAAATTTTTGTCGGCATCAGCAAAACCGGGAGCTTTGCTGTCCTTTTCCGAAACGACAGCTTTACCGGGTTCTGTTCCCCAGTCTATCGCAAGACTTTCGTCAGCAAAATGCACGCCTCGTTCGAATTCAGGATAGTAAAATTCATCACACTTATAGAAAACAGTGGCATACTCGCTAATTACCCTGAAGCCATGCGCACAGCCTTTCGGCACCAGAACCTGAAGCCTGTTTGCGGCAGATACTTCAATCCCGGTCCAGGATCCGTAGGCCGGGGAATTCAACCTCATGTCAACCGCTACATCAAAAACGACACCCTCAAGCACCCTTAGAAGCTTGGTTTGTGCATAAGGGTGAAGCTGATAATGGAGTCCGCGTATCACATCCCTGCCCGACCGCGATTCATTGTCCTGGACGAATCTGAAATCAAGGCCATGATCCCTGAACAAGCGTTCATTATAACTTTCATAGAAATATCCCCTGGAATCTTCGTAAATACCGGGCTGTATGATAAACAAGCCGGGAATTTTTGTTTCAGTAATTTTCATCATTTATTTGCATGCCTGTTTTCGCCGGCCACCTTTAAAAGGTAATTACCATACTGGCTGTTTTGCATGTGGCCTGCATGATCAATGAGTTTCTGCCGGTCTATAAATCCCTTATTATATGCTATCTCCTCGAGACAGGCTATTTTAAGCCCTTGCCGTTGTTCGATTGTATGGATAAAATTGGAAGCCTGAAGCAGGCTCTCATGGGTGCCCGTGTCAAGCCAGGCCATACCCCTTCCAAGTAATTTGACTTTCAGCCGCGATTCCTCCAGGTAAAGCCGGTTAAGATCGGTAATCTCGAGTTCACCACGTGCTGAGGGCTTCAGGGATTTTGCTTTTTCAACTACATCGTTTCCATAGAAATATAAACCCGTTACAGCATATTCTGATTTTGGCTGCTCGGGCTTTTCCTCTATGCTCAGCACCTCCCCGTTTTCGGTAAATTCCACCACTCCGTAACGTTCCGGATCATTAACCAGGTATCCGAAAACGAGAGCCCCTGTCGTTAGTTTCGCAGCATTTGAGACAATCTGACTAAACCCGTAACCATAGAAAATATTATCACCAAGGATGAGACATACCGGCTCACCGTCAATGAAATCTTCCCCTAAAAGAAAAGCCTGGGCCAGGCCTTCGGGAGCCGGTTGTTCCCTGTATGAAAATTCCAGACCAAAACTGCGGCCGTCACCCAGGAGATGCCTGAATAGTGGCAGGTCATTCGGAGTAGAAATAACCAGTATCTCCCTGATGCCTGCGAGCATCAGGACAGATACAGGATAATAGATCATGGGCTTGTCATAAACAGGCAGCAATTGTTTGGAAATGCTGTGAGTAGCCGGGTGCAGCCGGGTTCCTGCCCCTCCCGCAAGAATTATTCCCTTCATAGAAAGCTAATATAATTGGCAAAATGATATTGAGTTAACCGGCATTGAGAAACCGCGGTTTTACGGGTTATAGTCGAATGCATATGTATTTACTGTTATTTCAATTTTAATCAATACTCTACATAATACAATAAATCATTAAATATGTTTACTGAACAACTCCCTGAAATATTGAATGGTTTTTTCCAGTCCTTCTTCAAGCCCTATAGTTGGTTCCCAGTTGCCCAGTTCCCTTCTGGCAAGGCTGATGTCGGGTTTTCTTTTCGCCGGGTCATCGCTTCTTGCCGGTCTGAAAACAATTTTCGAATCCGAACCGGTCATGCCTATTATCTTTTCTGCCAGCTGAAAAATCGACACCTCCTCCGGATTGCCAATGTTCACAGGGCCGATAAAGCTTTCGGGAGTATTCATTGACCTGACCAGTGCTTCAACAAGGTCACTTATATACTGAAAACATCGTGTCTGTGAGCCATCCCCGTGAAGGGTAATGTCCTCTCCTCTTAGCGCCTGAATAATGAAATTTGATACAACCCTGCCATCATCGGGCTGCATTCGCGGACCATAGGTATTGAATATCCTGACTATCTTAATCCGTACATTGTTTTGTAAATGGTAATCCATGAAAAGAGTTTCGGCACACCGCTTTCCCTCATCATAACATGAGCGTTCTCCCACAGGATTGACATAACCCCAATAGTCCTCGGTCTGGGGATGGACCTTGGGATCACCATAAACCTCACTGGTCGACGCCTGAAGTATCCTGGCCTTTTTCCGTTTGGCAAGGCCGAGCATATTAATGGCCCCCATGACAGAAGTCTTGACAGTCTTTATGGGATTATACTGATAATGGACAGGGGAAGCAGGGCATGCAAGATTGTAGATTTCTTCTATCTCACTGTAATAGGGCATGGTAACATCGTGCCTGACCAGCTCAAAATAAGGATTTCCGATAAGATGGACAATGTTTCTCTTTGAGCCGGTGAAATAATTATCCAGGCATATTACCTCGTGGCCCTCCTCAAGTAGCCGTTCGCAAAGGTGGGAACCAATAAAACCTGCCCCGCCTGTAACAAGTATTCGTTTCATTAATTTTTGCGTAAGTAAGTTATTACATTAAATTATTGCCATAATGCACCTTGCTATGGCTGTAAAACAGTCTTCCGGCCTATGCTGTAATAGCTGAATCCGAATTCTTTCATTTCAGTTGGTTCATACAGGTTGCGTCCATCGAAAATTAATTTGTTTTTCAACAGCCGTGAAATTACCTTGTAATTCAAAGTCCTGAATTCATTCCACTCTGTGACTAGCAGCAGTGCGTCAGCATCAACGATTGCATCATACTGATCATCCGCATACAAAATGCTGTCGCCTAATTTCCTTTTTGCCTCCTTCATGGCAACAGGATCGTACCCGATGACACTTGCCCCGGCCCTAAGAAGATTCTCAATGATCACCAGCACCGGTGCCTCCCTCATGTCATCGGTATTGGGTTTGAATGATAATCCCCAGATGGCAAAACGTCTTCCTTTGATGTCTCCTTTAAAATGGTCCATTACCTTGTGAAACAGAACCATTTTTTGCCTGTTGTTTACATTTTCAACTGCCTTGAGAATATCAAGCGAATAATTATTCTCATCCGATGTCCTGATCAGGGCCTTTACATCTTTCGGAAAACATGAGCCCCCGTAACCGGCACCTGCATATATGAATTTGTTGCCGATACGGCTGTCACTGCCGATCCCCCTGCGTACCGAGTTGATATCGGCACCTACAATTTCACAAAGGTTGGCTATGTCATTCATAAAACTTATTCGTGTTGCCAGCATTGAATTGGCTGCATATTTTGTAAGCTCTGCCGAGCGAATATCCATGAAGATAATTGGATGATTATTCAATACGAAAGGTTTATAAAGCCTTCGCATTATTTTTTCTGCCTCCTCAGATTCGGCACCCACAATAATCCTTTCGGGTTTCAGGAAATCATCTATAGCACTGCCCTCCTTGAGAAATTCGGGGTTGGAGGCTACATCAAAAGAAATACTGACGCCCCGCTTTTTTTGTTCTTCAAGTATGGTTTCCCTGACTTTGATGGAAGTGCCTATCGGTACAGTGCTTTTGGTAACGATCACCATGTAATGTTTCATGTGCCGGCCAATTTCCCTCGCCACTTCAATGACATGTTTAAGGTCGGCGCTTCCATCCTCATCGGGAGGGGTTCCCACTGCAATAAAAACAGCCTCAGTATCTTCGAGATTATCTTTAAGGCTTGTCGTAAAAACCATTCGGTCCTTATCCCTGTTCCGGATTACCATATCTTCCAGGCCGGGCTCATAAACAGGCATTATACCTTTTTCAAGATTGTCAATTTTATTCTTATCAACGTCAACACATACGACGTTGACCCCTGTTTCTGCAAAACAGGCGCCGGATACCAATCCTACATATCCGGTGCCAACCATAGCTATCCTCATTTATGCAAAGTTTAGTTAAGTAAATTAGTCAATAAATCCCGCATTCACAACCGGTCATACTTGCTTCGGGCACCCGTGGAGCCAGACCGGCGGGACTTTCAAGCCGCCAAAGCTCGTCAGGACCGGGAATCATATTCCCAATCAGGTATTTCAGTTAGGCTGCAGGCCATGCATAATTTTAAAAAGCAATACGCTAATAATCATTACTCAGGTCCAGGATCTCTATTCTCCTGAATTCTGTGGGGTGGCTTTCTGCCTGAAGTGCAATGTATCCTTTTTTAAGAGGTTCCCCGGTATCGGAAAGCTGAAGACCGGTATAGGTTAATACCGTATCGTTTTCGATGATATGATGAACTATCGAATCACCGAACACATGAAGTTCAACTGTAACCCACTGGTCGCCATGATATGTGTCTCCCTCCGATGTGATGCAGTGCTCTGTTCTGAGATCCCCGTCAATAACAACATGTGTCCCTGGTGTGCATACACTGAAATTCGGACGACTTCCCTCTCCTGCCCCGCCAAGCAACTGCGCTTCAATTGATACCGGAAAATCCTGGTCAAGGCCCATGCTTTCGGCAGACTGCGAATGGAACATGATGCCATTATTGCGGTAAGCCCATCCAGGACCGCCGTCAACCTGCTCACCGGTAAAACGGTACTCGACACGCAATTTGTAATGAGAAAAGGGCTCCTGGAAAAAAATATGGCCGAATTTATTATCAAATCTCTCGTATTCATCATATGAAACTACAAGTAGTCCGTCCTCAACCCTGAATGTGTTTTTATGATTTTCGTTCAGTTCAAACCCCCTTATTTTGATATCCCAACCATCAAGGTTTTCTCCGTTAAACAGGGGGCGCCATTCCGGCTCCCGGGAGTTTGCACATGAACCAAGAAAAAAAACAAATACGAATGCGGTTAAAACACCTGATATACTTACTCTTTTATTCATTTAACGGTTTTTTAATTTTATTTATTTAGTGCGGAAAATTTAAGATCCTGGAAATTATTGATCAGGTATTCCCTTAACCGGGAAACTCTAACTTTAAAGCAGATTAGAATCCTTTGCAAGACAAATGTTCTTTTAGCATAATCTTCAGCTCGCATCCTTATGTGTGCAGCGGTATTCATATGCTATTGAATGCTCCGGGAATCAGTGAATTGAACAAGCCCGGCAGGAATCAGGGATGATAAATATTAAATGATTACTGGCTTTGATTACCCTGATTTCCATAAATGAATTATAAAAAATGCTAATTTAGTAATTTTAAAAAATAAAGTAACCCATTATAAATCAAAAATTTTTACAACAACATTGGCCTATTTAATTATTTTTTATTTAATTTTGCACCTTTCACGTTTTTATACAAATATAATGTCTAACCTATTAATTTTAACAATTTCCCCGAATAATTATGACAGATAAAGAAAAAGAAAACACTAATAATGAAGAGCTGGAAAGCCAGAGTGTGAAAAATGAAGGTCAGGCCAATGAGGAAAAGAAAGTGTCGCCGGAACAGATAACCGGAGAACAAGCCGGCAACGAAGAAGAAAAAACCGAAGCAGAACCTGAAGGAACATCCGAGGATCAAAATGAAGCCACAACCGGAACCGAAAATGAGCAAGCTCCTTTAAGCCAGGAAGTACCAGCCCAGGAACTGCCTGAAGGAGAATCAGAACCAGTTTCCGAAGAAGGAGAGAAACCCGCTACAGCGGCTGAAAAAGAGCCGGTAATCGTAAAGTCGATCGAAACTGAATCCGGAATTTCCAAAACAGGTGACCAGGAGATCCTGATCACCGATCCCGCAGCCGGAGAACCCGTGCAGGAATCAGAAAATGAAGCAGTCGCCGAGGAATTTGACTGGGACAACCTGGAGGAATCCCATGACTCCTTTTCAAAGGCTGACAGGGCCAGGTACGAAGCCATGTATGATGAGACCCTTTCCACCATAAATGTTAATGAAGTGGTGGACGGCACGGTCATATCAATGAATAAACGCGAGGTTGTCATAAACATCGGATACAAATCCGAAGGCGTGGTGAGCCTTAATGAATTCCGCTATAATCCTGAACTGAAACCCGGAGATACTGTCGAGGTATATGTGGAAAGCCAGGAAGACAAAAAAGGACAGCTTGTTTTATCTCATAAAAAAGCACGTGCATTAAGGTCGTGGGACAGGGTAAATGCTGCATTGGACACCGATGAAATAATCAAGGGCTACATTAAATGCCGTACCAAAGGCGGTATGATAGTTGATGTATTCGGAATTGAAGCATTCCTTCCCGGATCACAGATTGATGTCAAACCTATCAGGGATTACGATGCCTATGTAGGCAAGACCATGGAATTCAAGGTCGTTAAGATAAATCACGAATTCAAAAATGTGGTTGTATCACATAAAGCCCTTATTGAGGAAGAACTTGAGCAACAGAAAAAAGAAATTATTGCCAAACTTGAAAAAGGACAGGTTCTTGAAGGTACAGTCAAGAATATCACATCATATGGTGTATTTATTGACCTTGGCGGCGTTGACGGACTGATCCATATTACCGATCTATCATGGGGCAGGGTCAACCATCCGGAAGAAATAGTGGAACTTGATCAGAAGCTTAACGTGGTTATTCTTGATTTTGATGACGCTAAGAAAAGAATAGCTCTTGGAATGAAGCAGTTAACTCCTCATCCATGGGATTCACTCGACCCGGACCTCAAAGTTGGAGACAAGATCAAAGGAAAGGTAGTAGTTATGGCCGATTATGGTGCATTTGTTGAAATCGCGCCTGGTGTAGAAGGCCTTATCCATGTTTCCGAAATGTCATGGTCGCAGCACCTGCGCAGCGCACAGGAATTCATGAAGGTTGGTGACATAGTTGAAGCACATATCCTTACCCTTGACCGCGAAGAGAGAAAAATGTCACTCGGTATAAAACAGCTTAAGCCGGATCCATGGGAAAAAGTTGAAGAAAAATATCCTGTTGGATCAAGGCATTTTGCAAAAGTCCGGAATTTTACTAACTTCGGAGTGTTCGTGGAAATAGAAGAGGGGGTAGATGGACTGATCCATATCTCAGACCTTTCATGGACAAAAAAGATTAAGCATCCGGCCGAGTTTACCGCTATTGGCGAAAACATTGAGATCGTAGTTCTGGAAATAGATAAGGAAAACCGCCGGTTGAGTCTTGGTCACAAACAACTGGAAGAAAATCCATGGGATGTTTTTGAAACCGTTTTCAATCCCGGTTCAGTGCATGAAGGAACTATAACAGAGGTCTTTGATAAAGGTGCATTAGTTGCTCTCCAGTATGGTGTTGAAGGTTTCGTTTCAACAAAACACCTGGTTAAAAAAGATGGCACACTGGCCAAAATTGAGGAAAAATTGCCTTTCAGGGTAATTGAGTTTTCCAAAACAGCCAAGCGAATCATTCTTTCCCATACAAAAGCCGGTGAGGAAGATGTTGCCGGACAGGAGCCGGAAACCAAAAAGGCCAAGCCAGCTCAGACTACCCAGAAAACCATGCGAAAAATGAACCTGAGCATGGATAAAACAACACTGGGTGATATTTCAGAACTTGCATCTCTAAAGGAGGAAATGGAAGAGAGCAACAGGGATGAGAAAAAGAAGGCTCTGGACAAGAAAGATCAGGACAAGAAAGATCAGGACAAGAAGGACCAGGACAAGAAAGATCAGGACAAAAAGGACCAGGACAAGAAGGACCAGGACAAGAAGGACCAGGACAAGAAGGACCAGGACAAGAAGGACCAGGACAAGAAGGAACA
>SLJO01000152.1 GCA_007135095.1 Bacteroidales bacterium
AACTGGGAATAACCACCGTCCGCAACGGGGCAAGTTCAGATAACTATTATTACCTGACAGGCCTTGACGGCAACCAGCCTGTCATTGTAAAAGTCGACCCCTCGGTCTTTCCCCACAAGGCTGAATATCTTGTGCCCAAAGGAGAGCTGGATATTTATAAAATGGTTGTTTCGGCCGATGATGTGATGACCTTCCATGCCCTGAGGATGTCAAACGGAAGGATCATAATAGGCGAGATTTCACCGGGCGGAGTAATTACCGAACTGGAAGAAATTGGCAACGAAGTAATGCAGGTTGTCAGGATTAACTAAAAAAAGCCCCCCTGCCCCTTTTTCCAGCGATAACTACATACTGACATACCCTGATCCTTATCTGACCCTTTGCCCTTTCGGGGAAAGCAATCAGCTATTTTACCCCTGTCTGCCGGGGTGGGGTAACAAGTAGCTGGTTAGTAGTTCGTAGAGTTTTTCCTGGCCGATGGGTTTTGTCAGGTAATCGGTAAATCCTGCCTCGATGGCTTTTTTGACATCATCAACCATTGCATAGGCGCTTTGAGCAATAACCGGCACTGACAGATCAGCGGAGCGGAGGTGCCTTAGAACTTCAAAGCCGTCCAGTTCCGGCAGGCGTATATCCAGTAATACCAGGTCAACGCTTCCCGGCTGGAATACATTCACCGCTTCCCTGCCATCCCTGGCTGTAATCAGTGTGGCGCCGGTTTTTTCAAGCTGGTAGACGATCATGTTAAGCGAATAAGGGTCATCTTCGGCAATCAGGATCTTTTTTCCCTTGAATTGAGGAATCCCCTTCCCGACCTGTTTCCGGGTCCCCTCACCTTTTCCGGACCCCTGTAGTTTCACAGTCCCCTTACCTTTTCCGGACCCTTGTAGTTTCACGGTACCTTTACCTTTCCCGTTACCCTGCAGTTTCGCAGTCCCTTGATCTTTTCCGGCCTCAGGTAATTTCCCGTTACCCCTCCCGTTACCCTGCTGTTTCAAAGTCCATTGATCTTTCCCGGTCCTGTGCAGTTTTTCGATCCCTTCAACCTCCCCGGCCCCTTTAGCTATTAATGTTCCCTTCTGGTTCTCCTTGCGAGCCTTTTCCTTCGTTTGGTTCGGTGAATGTGCCCTGGTTACTTTCAGGGGTATGGTGAAATAAAAGACAGAACCGTATCCTTCTTCAGACACCACCCGGATAGTGCCGCCCAGCAATCCGGTATATGCTTTTGCTATTGCCAGGCCCAGGCCTGAGCCATGAAAAGGCACTGCGGTTTGCAAATTGGCTTGTTCAAACCGTTTGAAAATTGCTTTTTGTTTGCTTCGCGGCACTCCGATGCCGGTATCGCTAACATAGTATTCAAGAAAACTTTCCTTTTTAATACATCCAATCTCTATTTTCCCCTTATCGGTGAACTTAATGGCATTTCTTATCAGGTTGGTCAATATGGAATCCAGCTTGGAACGGTCCGTTTTCATGACAGCACAGTCATCAGCTACGGGATCCTTTAAAATGAGCTGCAAATTCTTCTGATCTGCCTGGGGTCTGAAGAATTCGAACAGATTTTCAAGCTGCTCCTTTAAATTGGTTGCAGAAATATGCAATGTAACCTGTCCTGTTTCGATCTTTGAAATATCGATCAGATCATTCACAGTATTGAGCATCCGGTTGCCGCTATCCCTTATTATATCAATAAATTTTTGCTGCTCCCTTTTGGTCAGACCAGGATCCTTTAGTATTTCGGCAAACCCCATAATACCGTTCATGGGAGTACGGATTTCGTGACTTATGTTGGCCAGGAAGGCAGATTTCAGGCGGTCGTGTTCCTCGGCCTTCTCCTTTGCCGCAATCAGGTCTTCGGACAGCTTTTTCCTTTCTGTTATGTCTTCCCTGAGGCTTACAAAGTTGGTAACCTTCCCATGGTTGTTAAGGATAGGTGATATTATGGCCTGTATCCAGTATGGCTGCCCGTTTTTCTTTTTGTTCCTCAGCTCCCCCTTCCAGTCCTTCCCCGCAAGGATTGTTCTCCACAGGTCTTTATAAAATTCCGGTGAATGATGCCCTGACTTTAATATCCGCGGAGTCTTCCCTTTTATCTCTTTAAGGGAATAACCGGTAATTTTTTCAAAAACCGGGTTTACATATTCAAAATACCCGTTCGTGTCGGTAATGGATATGGAGATGGGATTCTGCTCAACCGAGCGGCTAAGCAGCTTCAACTGCTTTTCTGCCCTTTTCCTTTGCGTTACATCATGAACAATGGAATGCAGGAATGTCCTGCCCCCGATTTCTATTTTACTGCTGAACACCTCCACATCCCTGATCTCTCCATTTGCGTTCCGGTGCCTGAAATTGAAATGGGTATTCAGCAACCGGCTGGCACGATCCATTTCCACCTTTATCTCGTCAAAAGAAAGGGTATTTATCTGTGAGATATTCATTGTTTTTAACTCGTCTTCACTCCAGCCATAGAACCGGGCGGCAGCCATATTGGCCTCGACAATATTGCCTGTGCAGGGGTCAATGATAAGTTTCACCGCTGCATGATTATGAAAGACTTTCCTGAATTTTTCCTCGCTCTCTATCAATTCCTGTTCAGCCAGCTTTACCGGCGAAATATCCTGAAATGCCCCCTGCACTTTTACTATTCTCCCCTCTTCCGTAACCGCCTCGCCTATGGTCCTGATCCATATCCGCTTTCCTTTTTTGGTGATAATCTCCATCTCTTCATCAAAGGGAATGCCCTTTTCGGCACATTCCATGAAGACCCGGGTTATCTTTTCGCGCCATTCAGGAGTATAAAACCGTATTGCATCCTTTAACAGCAGCCTCTCTCCCCTGGGCATTCCATGAATATCGGCAACTGCATCAGACCAGTTTACAGTTTCATTGCCCAGATTTTCAATGTTATCACTTACATTGAAGCTCCAGCCTCCGAACCGGGCTATTTTCCCTGCAATTCCAAGCAATGTATAACTGGATTTCAGTGTCTCCTCAGCATACCTGTGCAAGGTTATATCCTTTACCACTCCGATCATACCCACCGGTTCACCGGCTTTATTGGCAGTAAATCTTCCAGCGGCCCAGATCCAGCGGATCTGGCCATCTTTACGGAAGATCCTGCATTCAACATTCCAATCTTTCCTTGTCTTCTCGGCAAACTTGAATTTTTCGTGCACGCAGGCCCGGTCTTTGGGATGAACATGCCTGAGGAAGATTTTATAGGACCATTTTGGAAGCTTCTTATCGTAACCGAAGATATTGTCATGAGTCAGCGAGCGACTCGCAGTATCATTTTTCAGATCATGTTTCCATATCCCAATCCGGCTTGCTTCAAGAGCTACCCGTGTTCTTTCTTCAATGTCACGACAACCTTTTTCGGCCTCTTTGAGCTGGGATATATCCTGCATAAAGATCAAAGCGCCCTTTTTGTCGTTATAAGTAACAGGTTCGTCGCTGCTCTCGATCCAGACCTCACTGCCGTTGATCCTGATAACTTTATGTTCCGGCAGTTCCTTCCCGGGCAGGTGGCCGTCATTGTAGGTGCGGATCCTTTCAAGAACCATATCGTGGTAGTCAGGATGGATGCGGTCAATAAGCGGTCTGCCGGTAAGTGCTTCAGGCGAATTTGTCCCGAACAGCTTGCAGGCAGCAGGGTTCATCCAGGCGAGTTTTCCTTCCGTCTCAATAATAATGGCGTCAGAGGTCCCGGCAGCAATTTTTCGAAGCGTTAAATTCTCCATTTTTCATTTGAATGCCGTGAAGTGAGAAGATTTGCGTAAAGGAAAAATGTTTTAAGAAAGGGCAAGTTACAAGGTAAAGTTTACTTGTGCAAATAATTTCCAGGGCTTTTTCGCATGATAAAAATTTATACGCTGACGCCCGGATATGATGCGGCAGGTGCTTCTGCCGGTCCTGCCCGACAGATATTAATTTGCTCTAAGCTGGTTGATCAATCCAAACAGCTCTCCCCTTTTTATGGGTTTTGAGATATAGCCGTTGCAGCCGGCCTCAAGGGCCTTTTCCTTGTCCCCCGCCAGAGCGTAGGCAGTCTGTGCAATAATTATCACGTCATCATTAAACTCACGAATGCAACGGGTAGCATCGTAGCCATCCATTCCCGGCATCTTTATATCCATCATTATGATATCTATATCCGAATGGTTCCGGCAGATCTCAATGGTTTCGGGTCCCGTTATGCTGTGTAAAATTTCATGACCGGACTCTTCCAGTAAGGTTGCAATATAAAGGTAGCTGGTTTCATCATCCTCGGCAACCAGTATCTTAAGTTTCCTGCTCACCTCATTCTCTTTCCGCTGTTCTTTGTCACCCCCGGTTAATCCTGCCTGTTTCTCATCATGTTTGTCAGTAGTTACAGGAATCGAAAAAAAGAAGGCAGAACCTTTCCCCTCCTCGGATTCCAGCCTGATCTCCCCTCCCAGCATTTCAATATAGGACTTTGCTATCGACAACCCCAGGCCGGAACCTTCAAATGCCCGTGCATCGGAGATGTCTGCCTGTTCAAACCGGTTAAAAATCACCTCCCGTTTGTTAGCAGGTATCCCTAACCCGCTATCCTTCACATAAAACTCCATTTTTTCTCTTCTTCGACTACAACCTATCTCGATTTCTCCTTTGTCGGTAAATTTTATGGCGTTCCTTATCAGGTTGGTGAGGACTGAATCCACCTTATGAGTATCGGTCATTATCACGGTCTGGTTCCCCGTCAATGTGTTGTTCAGTTTGAGCTGCAATCCCTTTTTACCGGCCTGCGGCACAAAAAAGCTATAAAGATTTTCAAGCTGTTCTGTTATGTTTGTTTTGGTAATATGAATTCTAACCTGTCCCGTCTCTATTTTGGAAATATCCACCAGGTTGTCAATAGTTTCCAGCATGCGGCTACCGCTAGTCTGGATGATATTAATAAACTCTTGCTGCTGTTCACCCGACAATCCGGGGCTTTTCAGCAATTCGGTGAACCCCATAATCCCGTTCATGGGAGTTCTGATCTCGTGACTCATGTTGGCCAGGAAGGCTGTTTTAAGCCTGTCGCTCTCTTCTGCATTTTCCTTGGCCATGACCAGGTCGGCTATCATCTTTTTCCGTTCGGAAACATCCCTTATTATACCCTGTATTGCCCTTCCCTGCTTAAAATCAATAAAAGAAACCGAAGCCTCAACCTCCCTTTTTTCACCGTTTTTGTGAACCGCCGTAAACTCATACAGACGGTCCACTTTTATGCCCTCACTGATCATTTCCAGGCGCTCCTCAATCAGAGGCCTGCTCACGGAATCGACCAGTAATATAAAATCAAAATCCGGCTGCCTCACCTCATTAATATTATACCCAAACATCTGCTCAAACCTGGAGTTGATAACTTCAAATTTACGGTCACACAGAAGGTAAATTGCATCATTGGAATTTTCTATCAACAAACGGTATTTTGCCTCACTTTCGAGCAGTTCTGTCTGGACCCTCTCTTTCTCAACCAGGGCCTTCCGTTTTTCAATTGCTTCCAATACGGCAAATGGCAGCCGTGTTATCTGCTCCTTAATAACATAATCATTTGCCCCTGCCTTCATGCATGCAACGGCAATCTCTTCATTCATTGAGCCGGTCAGCACAATAAAAGGGATGTTATGGTATAAGGACCGGGTGATCTTCAATGCACTCATACCGTCAAATGCGGGCATGGAGTAATCTGATATTATAATATCCGGACAGAACTCAGCCAGTTCCTTTCGAAATTCAGCTTCCTTATCAACCACCCTGTAGATGAAATTGATCTTCTCTCTTTTGATTTTCTCAATTGCCAGTTTAACATCGGAGTATCGATCCTCTAACAGCAAAATCCTTATAATCTGCGAACTATCTTTCATATTTTACGTGTATATTAACAAACCGGTTCAGGGGAGCTGGTTAAGCAGCAACCAGTAAAGCCCCATACCCCTGATGGCATCAACAAACTTATCAAAATCAACGGGTTTAATGATGTAACTGTTTACACCAAGTTTGTAGCTTCTGACAATATCTTTTTCCTCTTTCGAAGAAGTTAACATTATAACCGGAATAACTTTGGTCTCCTCATTGCTTTTTATCTCCCTCAATACCTCCAGACCGTTTACCTTTGGCAATTTCAGATCAAGCAGTATTATTTTTGGGTGAGAATTTTTTTCTCTGCCGACAAACTTTCCTTTTGCAAATATAAAATCCAGGGCTTCCTCACCATCTCTCAAAACCACCACGCTATTAGCGAGATTATTCTCCTTAAGAGCCCTCAGCGCCATTTCAGCATCATACTGGTTATCCTCCACAATAAGGATTTCGACATCATTTTGTTTTTCCATTATTTATCAATTTAATGGGGTACCAGGCAGGCAAAATATCACTTCCGTGGAAGCGAAAAATAAAATGTAGCACCTCTATTAATTTCCCCGTCGGCCCAGACTTTCCCCCCATGCCGGTGCACTATCCTCTTTACTATTGCAAGTCCCACGCCGGTCCCTTCAAATTCGTCTTCAGCGTGTAAACGTTGAAACAACTCGAAAAGTTTGGATTTATATTTATCATGAAATCCGACACCCCAATCTCTGATATAAAATCTTATCTCCTTATCATCCTCTTCCGATCCGATCCTGATCTTTTTGATTTTAGATTTGGAGCTGTATTTCAATGCATTGTCAATCAGGTTTTGCCATACCTGATTTATAAGCAATGAATCGCAAACCACCTTTGGCATTTTTTCTATCCTGATATCAAACAACTCTTTTTCCTGGTCAGAGGCCACCTCGTGGAATATTGACCGTGCAATATCACTCATATCGGCAGATATAAGGTTAATATCTGCCCGTGACACCTTTGAGAGATTGAGCATATCGGATATAAGCTGGTCCATCCTGGCGGCATTTTCCCTGATTGTATCCAGGTACCTTCTACCCTCACCACCGATCTTGCCGGCGTAATCTTCAATCAGGAACCTGGCAAAACCGTTTATCGCGCGCAATGGGGCGCGCAGATCATGTGAAACCGAATAGGTAAAGGCTTCAAGCTCTTTGTTGCTATATTCAAGTTTCTCCCTTTCCGCTTCCAGTTCTGCAGTAATATCATTAAGGTCTTCAATCACGTGTTGCATGGCTTTCTGGCTCTTATCAAGTTTTCTGACCTTCTCTTTAAGCTCGGCCGTTCTCTCCTCTACCTGCTTTTCAAGCTGAGCCTTCAGTTTTCTTAACTCCTTTTCCTTCAGTTTCCTTTCCGATATTTCATCTTTCAGCACCAGTGTTTTGCTTTTCACCTGCCTGCGTAGAAAAATTATCCAGAAAACCGACATTATTATAAGCATGGGCACAAAGAGAGAAACTGCTAATCTCAGCATATCCTGCATGGTGAGCTCGCCCTGTTCCGGGGGACCAAACCATTTAAGGCGCAGTTCCTCGTAAGTGCCATCGGCAATAACAACCGACAGTCCTTCGTTAAGCCGGTTAAGCAGGATATAGTCACCTTCCCTTACGGCAAAACAGAAATCCTGGCGAAATCGGGGAAGTTGCAGATCCAGAGGCTCAACAGATCTCAAACCCATCTCCCCGAGTAGATTAATACCTGTTACCCGCTGCATGATGACAGCATCGTGCTTACCGCCGGCAAGTGTCAGGAATGCATCTCTAAAAGTATTTGTTGTGAATATCTTGTCTGAAATATTATTACGTCTCACAAACTCTTCGGCGTTGTCTCCCCTCATCACTACAATTTCCTTGTCTTCAAGATCTTCCACTGAACTGATTCCGGTAGTTCCTCTTCTTACAAAAACAGCACCATGAAGCGACATATAAGGCAGGGTGAATTCAAACAGTTCTTCCCTTTCAGGAGTCCTGCCAACCAGTGGAAGCGCATCAATCGCTCCCGCTGCAAGTTCTTCCCTTAGCCGGCTCCAGATATTTATCCTGATCTCAACCTCCAGTCCGACAGCAGCTGCGGCAGCCTTGAACAGATCTACCGAAAAGCCATCCGCATTCCCGTTTTCATCGATAATGCAGTAAGGAGGATAATCAGGTTCAGATCCAATGACTATTGTATCCGTCTCATAGAAGTGGTCAGGGTAAACAACATAATTCTGCGCAAGAAGCCCCTCTCCAACGAGCATTTGAGCAAGAAACAACATAATAAAAATTCCTGGGAATTTCATCCTAATAAATAGTTTACAGCATTGGTGACATAAAGGTTGTCCATTGCCGCAGTATTTGCCACAGGGGATCCCACATACCTTTTTTACTATTTAAATATGTGTGTAATTATATGTATAATTTTTCAATAACTTCCAAAAATATTGTGAGGGAACCGGTTTTATAAAGGCGAATTTTATCAGGAATTATCAATATCCCTGTGATAATCCTGCAAAGACTTAACCTTATAGCTTCCGTTGAGACGTTCCCTTATCCCCTCTGTGGCAGCAAAGGCTGCTGCCGTGGTGGTGATATAGGGAATATTGTGCCTGATGGCAGATTTGCGGATATAGGAATCGTCATACTCGCTCAGCCTGCCGGCCGGTGTGTTGATGACAAGATCAATATGCCCGTCGACTATGGCATCGCTGATGTTTGGCCGATTCTCGTGCAGCTTGTTAATAAACAATGCCTGGATGTTATTTGCTTCAAGAAATTCCTTTGTGCCTGCTGTTGCCATGATCCTGAATCCCAAAAGCCTGAAATTCCGGGCTGTTTCAAGGATCTTTTCCTTATCGCGGTCGGCAATGGTAATTAATACTGTGCCGAAGACGGGAAGGGGCGTTTTGGTGGCTTCCTGCGACTTAAAGAAAGCCATCCCGAAGTTATCTGCCATGCCCAGTACCTCACCGGTAGAACGCATTTCCGGACCCAGTACGGGATCCACGTCGGGAAACATATTGAATGGGAATACAGATTCCTTGACACCGAAATGCTTGATTCTCTGCTTTTTGAGATTAAAGTCGCTGAGCTTTTTACCAAGCATGATCTGGGTGGCAATCTTCGCCATAGGTATGTTGCATATCTTTGAAACCAGTGGAACGGTGCGTGAAGCCCGCGGATTGGCCTCCAGGATATAGACCACATCCTTGTAAATGGCATACTGGATATTCATCAGGCCCGATACCTTCATTTCAATGGCAATGCGGCGGGTATACTCCTCAATGGTTTTTATCTGTTCATCGGGTATAATCACCGGGGGAATAACACAGGCAGAATCGCCCGAATGAATACCCGCATATTCGATGTGCTGCATAACGGCAGGGACAAAGGCATCAGTGCCATCGGCAATGGCATCGGCCTCGGCTTCGATGGCATCCTCGAGAAACATATCGATCAGCAATGGCCGGTCGGGTGAAATATCAACGGCGGCAGAAACATACTGCCTGAGCATCTCCTCATCGAGAATCACCTTCATCCCACGTCCACCCAGAACATATGAAGGACGAACCATCAGGGGATATCCAATCCTGCCGGCAATCTCCACAGCCTCGTCGGGGTTGCGGGCCATGTCCGAGGCAGGTTGTGGAATATTTAGCTTTTCCATGATCTTTCTGAAACGGTCTCGATCCTCAGCATGATCGATGGTTTCAGGACTGGTCCCAATTATCTTTACCCCATTGGCTTCCAGTTCTTTTGCAATATTTAAGGGAGTCTGGCCGCCAAACTGGACTATCACGCCATCGATTTTCTCCTTTCTATAGATGCTCAGCACATCTTCCACGGTAAGCGGTTCGAAATACAACCTTCCGGAGGTATCGTAATCGGTCGATACGGTTTCGGGGTTGCAATTTACCATTATGGATTCGTACCCGGCATCCCTGATGGCGAAGGAGGCATGAACACAGCAATAATCGAATTCAATGCCCTGCCCGATGCGGTTGGGACCGCCGCCAAGCACCATGATACTCCTTTTGGTGCCGGGAACGACCCTGTCGGGGGCGTTATAGGTAGAGTAATAATATGATGCTTCGGCACCACTTACCGGTATGGAATCCCATGCCTCTTCCATGCCAAGGGCAAGTCGCCTCTCACGAATGCTCTTTTCCGGAATATCGAGAAGGAGGGCCAGGTATTTATCGGCAAAACCGTCTTTTTTCGCCTGTATGAACAATTCGTCCGGAAGCGAGGTTTCCCTGAAGCCGATAATCTGCTCTTCAAGTTCCACCAGCTCTTTCATCTGCTCAATAAACCAGGACTTAATGTAGGTTTTCCTGTGCAGCGCTTCAACTGTGGCGCCCTTGCGCAGGGCTTCGTACATTATATATTGCCGTTCACTGGAAGGAAATGTAAGCATTACCATCAGATCATCAAGGCTTTTGCGGTTAAAATCTTTTGCAAAACCCAGCCCGTACCTTCCATTTTCAAGAGAGCGTATTGCTTTCTGGAATGCCTCCTTATAGTTTTTGCCAATGCTCATGGCTTCTCCCACGGCCTGCATCTGGGTTCCCAGCTTATCCTCCATTCGATCGAATTTCTCGAATGCCCACTTTGCGAATTTGACAACTACATAATCGCCCCAGGGTTTGTATTTTTCAAGTGTTCCTTCACGCCAGTAAGGAATCTCATCAAGCGTAAGTCCGCCTGCCAGGAGCGCCGATATCAGTGCAATGGGAAAGCCTGTAGCCTTTGATGCCAGAGCTGAGGAACGCGATGTGCGCGGATTGATCTCGATCACTACCACACGTCCTGTTTTCGGATCATGGGCAAACTGCACATTGGTGCCCCCGATAATACCGACATCTTCCACGATGCGGTGGGCATAATTCTGCAGCCTTTTCTGCAGTTCTTCCGAGATGGTAAGCATTGGCGCCGTGCAGAAGGAATCGCCCGTATGCACGCCAATGGCATCCACATTCTCGATAAAGCACACGGTGATCATCTGATTCTTTGCATCACGCACCACCTCAAGTTCCAGCTCTTCCCATCCAAGCACCGACTCCTCCACAAGCACCTGGTTCACCATGCTGGCAGCAAGTCCGCGAGCGGCAATTACTTTAAGCTCTTCAGAATTATAGACCAGTCCCCCGCCAGTACCCCCCATCGTATATGCAGGGCGAATTACCAGGGGAAAACCAAGCTCACCAGCTACCTTTTCTGCATCAGACAGTGTATTCACCGCTGTCGACCGGGGCATCTCAATACCAAGGCGGATCATTGAATTCTTAAATTCGGTACGGTCCTCACCCTTCTCAATTGCCTTGAGGTTCACTCCAATAACTTCCACCTTGTATTTATCCAGAATTCCTTTATTGGCCAGTTCAAGGGAAAGGTTCAGCGCAGTTTGTCCACCCAGATTGGGCAGCAGGGCATCGGGGCGTTCCTTCTTGATGATTTCTGTCAGCGCATATACGTTGAGAGGCTCGATGTAGGTAAAATCTGCCATCTCCGGATCGGTCATTATCGTTGCCGGATTGGAATTCACCAGTACTATCTTGTATCCCAGCGAACGCAGCGCCTTGCAGGCCTGGGTTCCCGAATAGTCAAATTCACAGGCCTGGCCAATGACAATAGGACCGGAACCGATAATAAGTATTTTGTTGAGATCTTCCCTTTTTGGCATGGAACTTCTGATTTATCGTGATTTTTGATTGATTAAAAAGACGTGTGAAATTAGTTGAAAAATTGGCAAAAGAGAAACAGAATTTACTCAATTTGCTTTTGGAGGCCTCCTTTTGGCCTGCAAGTTGGAGTACTGCCGGTTTAAATTTCCCGTAATCCAAGGCTGTCCACCGGATTTGACTGGCTGGCCTTTTTCGAATGCTTGCCGGCAACGGAGGTTGTAAAATGCTAAAGGAAGGTGATTTTGGAAGTTAGCAAACATATCTTTTCTTAAGTGGATATTTTTACATATCTTCTTTAAAGCAGATATATTTGCTTATCTGCTTTTAAAAAGATATATTTGCTAAACTATGACAAGCATTATAACAGGCGATATTATCAGATCCCGTAAAGTAGCCCACCCGGAAGAATGGATGGGTCCGTTAAAGGCACTGTTTAACACCCTTGGAGCCGAGCCCCGTGCATGGCAATTCTTCAGGGGCGACAGCTTCCAGCTGGAAGTCCGTGACCCCGAAGAAGCGCTCAAAGTTGCATTTAAGATAAAGGCAACCGTCAAAAGTATAAAAAGACTTGATGTCAAGCTTGCCATTGGCATTGGCAGCAAAAATTACAGCGCCCCAAAGATAACCGAATCAAACGGTGACGCTTTCATCTACTCGGGCGAACTATTTGATAAGATGAAGAAAAAGAACCTTGCCATAAAAACCTCATGGAAAGAGTTTGATAAGCAAATGAATCTGTATTTTGATCTGGCATCGCTTACGATGGACCGGTGGACTCAAAATTCGGCCGAAATAGTAAAAATCTCCTTAGATTCGCCAGATCTCACCCAAAGAGAATTAGGGGAAAAGCTGGGCATTACCCAGGGAAGGGTAAGTGACCGGCAGAGAAGGGCAGGGTTTGAAGAGATGTTGAAATTAGAAAAAAGATTCCGCGAACTGGTGGCGCAAAAAATGAAAAACGATGATGCTGTTTCTTAAAATCTTTCTGGCCCATCTGGTTGGTGATTTCATTCTTCAGCCGGGCAGCTGGGTAAGGGATAAAAACAGAAGAAAGATCAGGTCGCCGAAACTCTTTTTACATACGGGAATCCATGCAATTCTTCTTGCATTGGTGTTTGAATTCAACATATACTATTGGAAAGGTTTTATCTTAATAATCATTTCTCATTTTTTTATAGATTTAACAAAGTCCTGGCTCAGTGACAAAAGGCCCGGCACGGAAATCTTTTTTCTTGACCAGGCAGCACATATCACCATTATCGCCATTGCAACGTCATTCTATCAGCCTTTTGAATTTAACATCTCAGGCCTGCTATCCGGCAGTAACCTGATACTGGCTACCGCCCTTGTATTTGTGACATTTGCTGCGGCGGTGATTATCAAAGAAAGCATCGCACAGTGGAACCCGGAAACAGGCACTGAAAAAGATGGTTCTCTTTCCAGGGCGGGCAGGTTTATTGGGATCCTGGAACGGCTGTTTGTTTTTGTCTTTGTTGTCTCAGGCCAATGGCAGGCAATAGGATTTCTTCTGGCGGCAAAATCAGTATTTCGCTTTGGTGATCTGAAAGAATCCAAGGACCGGAAGCTGACCGAATATATCCTTATCGGCACCCTTTTAAGCTTTGGAATAGCAGTTCTCACTGCAATAGTTTACCTGAAATTAATGCGCAATATCGAAGGTCCACAGTAGAAGCTGCATGAAATGATATAGAAACTGGGCCAATGCAGGATGCTTCATTAAAGGATTATCTTGAAAGCAAAGGCGTAGCAATATTTTGCAGGTTAAATTACATTAAGACTCCCTAAGTAGGAAACGGTTAAATCATTTACATTTCCCTTCCGGGGAAAAAAACGACCCGGCAGGATTATTCTGTATTATGGATATTATTCAGGATCAAAGCATAAATCACCAGCCAATTACAGCCTGAGTTTCCGGACAGTAAATTAATTCTTTTCCAGAAAAACAAAATCCCAGTCAGGATTAGCAGGCGTGGTCCGTTCCCTGGCAACAATGTCGTCCGCCTTTTCAATCATCCCGGGATGCTTATGGGCAATGTTGAACAATTCCCGCGGATCACTATTCAGATCATACAGCTCCCATTCAAGGTTCCCCTCATGCATATTCTTGCGCAGTGCCTTAAAGTTCCCCATCCTTACAGCCATCTGTCCCCCGGACGCCGGAAATTCCCAATACAGGAATTCAGGCTGAGCTTGCCCTTCCCCTTTCAGGGTGGGCAGGAAACTTGTCCCGCTGGCAAATTCAGGCGTGTCAATACCGGTAATTTCAGTAAATGTTGGCAGTATGTCATAAAATACTGATATGTGATTACTTACTGAACCAGGAGTTATTATTCCGGGCCACGATGCGATCATGGGCACCCGGATACCTCCCTCGTGTAGAAAAGCTTTTCCATAACCGTGATCGCTGCGGAAAGGACCGCCACTCTCAAACCATTGGGAATCTGCGCCTCCGGCAAAACTTGGCCCGTTGTCGCTGGTAAATATGATCAGGGTATTGTCGTATATTCCCAGATCCTTAAGTTGCTGAACCAGCCTGCCCACGTTATGATCAAGGAAACTCACCATAGCAGCATATGCCGCACGGGGATAACGGTGGGGGAAATATCCGTTCGCGCCGAGGTAGGGCTCTTCATCCCCGAATTTTTCCACATAATAATCCACCCACTCCCCGGGAGCCTGCAAAGGCACATGGGGTATCGGGGTGGCCCAGTAAAGAAAGAACGGGCTGCTATGATTTTCCTCCACAAATCCCGTTATGGCTTCAAACATAAGATCGGGTGCATAGTCATTGAGCTGGAAAGGAGCATAACTATTAAGGTCGTAAGGATCAGCCCCTGCACTCAGGCCAGTATGGGGTGCAACCGTATCATTGTCGAGGTAGACACGCCGGTCATTCTCCCATAAATGTACCGGGTAATAGGTGTGAGCCTGGCGCTGACAGTTATAGCCGAAGAAGTAATCAAACCCTTGCCTGTTGGGTACTCCTTCAGTATGCGGCGCACCCAGTCCCCATTTACCCACTACGGCAGTCTTATATCCTGCCGACTGCAGGAGTGTGCCGATGGTAACGGTACCTGCCTTGAGAGGGCGCTGACCTTCAAGGGTCGAATCGGCAATCATGGCCCTGTAGTTCCAGACATCACCCCTTGCCGCCCATTCGTCGTTTCCGCGAACCTGGGCCTTGCCGCTATGCAGGCCCGTAAGCAATACTGCCCGTGCCGGAGCGCAAACAGGAGAACCGGTGTAATGATCAGTAAAGATCATGCCGGAAGCAGCCAGCCGGTCAATATTCGGAGTCTCTATCCTGACCTGGCCATAGCTCCCCAGTTCTCCATAGCCAAGATCGTCGGCAAGGATATAAATAATATTCGGTGTTAATATATCGCTGCCGGTGTCA
>SLJO01000248.1 GCA_007135095.1 Bacteroidales bacterium
AATCATTCACATAATCCCCCATGATGGCGTGTATCACAAAAAGACATGAATAAACCTGGTGGATCCATACGAGTGAACAGATGAATACCTTGACTGGGTAAATGATTGAACATAATTGATAACAACACTTTATTCGGATGACTTGCCCATAAGCCGTGTCATACAAAAAGCAATGAATGTTACAACCTGTTGCATAAAAGTTAAGTTTATTGCACCAGAGATCGCCTGCCGGTCAATAAAGCAAGGATGATTCATGGATTTAAAAGCAAAATCTCCGAATCATTATTTTATTTCACATTGTTAAACAATTGCTAACTATGCCTTATACGAATGAGTCAAACCATAAGAAACTTCGTGAATTTATCAGGGCAATGCCATCCCGTCCGGGGGTTTATTTGTTTAAGGACAAAAACGGCAGGATTATTTATGTTGGCAAGGCGAAAGATTTAAAGAAGAGGGTAAGCTCGTACTTTTCAAAGGTTAAATTTGAAAACAATAAATTGCGCATACTTGTTGGTCAAATAGTTCAGGTTGATCATATTGTCGTGGAAACCGAAACCGATGCGCTACTACTGGAGAACAATCTTATCAAGGAGTATCAGCCCAGATATAATGTGTTGCTTAAGGATGATAAATCCTATCCTTACATTTGCATTAAAAGAGAACCGTTTCCCCGTGTATTTTCCACCCGGAACCCTGTCAGGGACGGGTCATCGTATTTTGGTCCGTATACTTCGATCAACACGGTAAGAACAATTCTCGAACTTATACGTCAGCTTTATCCTCTTAGGAATTGCAATTATAATCTTATCAGGGAAAACATTGAAGCCGGCAAATTCAAGGTTTGTCTTGAATACCATTTGGGAAACTGTAAAGGGCCGTGTGAGGGCCTGCAGGCAGCTGATGAGTATGACGAAAATATCAAGCAGATAAAAACAATTTTAAAAGGCAACGTTCATGGGGTGCAGGCGTTTCTCAGAAAAAGGATGGAAGAACAGGCAAGGAATTTTGATTTTGAAGAGGCTCAGTACACCAAGGAAAAACTGGAGCACCTGGAAAAATATCAAAGTAAATCCACTATTGTAAATCCTTCAATAAGCAACCTGGATGTCATTTCGTTTATTGATCATCCAAAATTTGCAGTTTCAAATTTTATCAGGGTAGTAAATGGTGCTGTTATTCAATCTCAGACCATGGAGATTAAAAAAGTTTTATCCGAAGACAAAGCTTACCTTCTTTCCAAGGTAATTGCCGAAATACGGAACAGGGAGGTAAACAGTTCCCGCGAAATTGTAGTCCCATTCATGCCTGAAGTCGAAATTCCCGGAACAAAATTTACCGTTCCCATTAAAGGCGACAAGAAAAGGCTTCTTGAGCTTTCGACAAGAAATGCCAGGTATTATTTTAAGGAGAAGGAACAGCAGCGTTCTGCCCGTGTATTTACAAAAAGTGCTGACCGGGTACTTGAAAAGGTAAAACTCGATCTCCGGCTCAGGATTGCACCAAAGCATATAGAATGTTTCGATAACTCTAATATTCAGGGCACAAATCCTGTTTCTGCATGTGTTGTATTCAGGGATGGAAAACCCATCAGGGGGGAATATCGCCATTATAATGTCAAATCTGTTGAAGGCCCCGATGATTATGCCTCAATGAAAGAGGTTGTTTTTCGGCGCTACAGGCGACTCCTGGAAGAGAAATCAGCTGTACCTCAGCTAGTTGTAGTCGATGGGGGTAAGGCCCAGCTTGGTGCAGCAATGGATGCGCTGGAAGCTCTCGGACTTGCTTCTGAAATAAGTGTTATCGCAATAGCCAAAAGGCTTGAAGAAATCTATTTCCCGGGAGATCCGGTACCACTGTATCTTGATAAAAAGTCGGAAACGCTTAGGTTAATACAGCATTTGCGCAATGAGGCGCATCGGTTCAGCCTTATGTTTCACCGTCAGAAACGGTCATCCGGATTTACAAAATCTGTGCTGGAAAATGTACCAGGCCTTGGGATTAAAACTATTGAGAAATTGTACAAGCATTTCCGGACTTTCGATGCTATTAAAAAGGCTTCACCTGAAGAGCTCACCGCGGTAATAGGGAAATCAAATGCAGAAATATTGTCAGGGTATTTTTCAGCATCAGAAGACAATAAGTAAAATCTTAAGTAGCATATAAACAGCTAAATAATAGCACTTACTTAAAGAAATAGAATAATGTCCGCTCCCGGAATTGTGTTGCATGTTTACCTGTCCCTGTTGGTTATATATTCTGCCAGATCAATAAGAGACTTTTTTGCATCGTTGTCGGGAAAATCCGCTAAACTTTCAATTGCCTTCTGTTTATGCTCATTCATTTTCATGACTGCATAATCAAGGCCTTTTTTGTTTATTACAAATTCAATCACCTGCTGTATTTTCCGTGTGCTGTTGTTGTTGTTCCTTATTAAACCAAGGATATGTTTCCTTTCTGACTTTGAGGAATTTGACAGTGCATAAATAAGGGGAAGAGTGAGTTTCTTTTCCTTGATATCATTAGCAATCGGCTTGCCTATTATTCCTTTTTTCTGATAATCAAATATATCATCCTTGATCTGGAAGGCAATGCCGGCATGCTCACCATATTCCCTTAATTTGCTGATCGTTTCCCTGTCACCTGTAACCGAACTTGCTCCGGATGCCGCGCAGGCTATTATCAGGGTGGCAGTCTTTTTTCTTATAATCTCAAAATACTCCTCTTCCGTTAAATTCAGGCGTCTGGCTTTTTGAATCTGGATAAGCTCTCCCTCACTCATTTCCCTTACGGCTTCCGAGACAATCTCCAGCAAATGATATTCTTTTTTTTCTACTGCAAGCAGCAAACCTTTGGATAGCAAGTAATCACCAACGAGCACTGATACTTTGGTTTTCCAAATGGCATATATGGAAAAGAAGCCCCGTCTTTCATAGGAATCATCTACCACATCATCATGAATCAGGGTTGCAGTATGCAGTAATTCTATCAACGCAGCTGCTGTATAAGTCGAATGGTTTGGCTCTCCTGATATCCTGGCAGCCAGAAAGACAATGATCGGGCGCAATTGTTTGCCCTTTCTTCTGAGAATATAATTTGTGATATGGTCCAGTAAAGGGACCTTAGTCTTTATGGAGGATTTGAAAAAAGATTCAAACTCCTTTATTTCATTTTTTATAGGCGATTTAATGTCTGTAAGGGTGACCATTTAGTTAATATATTTGTTGTAAAAGTAACTAATTTCTGTTATGGAGTTTAAGTCAGTTTGTATTTTTATCTTTCGGGTTTTGTTGAGGTCTATGGAATACCGGGGCTGTATATTGCCAGGCGCCTGTAAAGAGATAAATTCTTATCGAAGCATGATAACTTGATTTTGGCGGTATATGGATAATCGAGTTCAGATGTGTAAGAAATTAAGCAACTGCATTATAGTGGTGATAATTATCATGTTTTATTGAAGCATGTATTTATATATTTGTATCTGTTTGATAATATATGTATCCTGGTACCGGCAGTTATTACCCTGATTATTCCTGCATATCGTCCAATCATTGAAGTAAAGAAATCACAATACAAAATTTCATTCATTATCCCCTCTGTTAATATTAATAAGTAAAAGCATGAATTTAAGCGAATTAGACATTGACCAACTGGATAAGGCAGCTAATATGCTTAAAGCAATTGCCCATCCAATGAGAATTGCTATTCTCGGCTTCCTTGAAGGAGGGAAAAAATTAACCGTAACTCAGATCCATGAATTGCTGGAGATCGAGCAGTCAACTACATCACACCACCTTGGGATATTAAAGGACAAAGGAGTGTTGTTATCAAAACGGGAAGGGAAGAACACTTACTATTATCTTAAGCATCAGAACCTTACGCAAATTGTTGATTGCCTGAACCACTGTTGTGAGTGAAACTCAAATGACCTTGACCATAAAAGGGGCCCGCTAAGCCCCTTTTTTTTTGTGCCTCACCCGCCCGGACACCGGGCGACTCGTTGTTCACTGGGTGGCATAAATGATGCTCCCTTCAAGAATTGAATAATAAAGAGCAGTATTTTCAAGGATCTCAATGGCCTTTTCCAGAT
>SLJO01000008.1 GCA_007135095.1 Bacteroidales bacterium
CTGGAAGCCAGCCAATTATTTGACAAAGGAGAATACGGTGAATCATTGCACAAGCTTAAGGAATTGTTTGAGATTAATCCGCGCTACCAGCCGGCAGGTCACCTTTACAAAATAATTAACGAAAAATTGAATTGAATAAATTTTGTTTAATGATTTAAATTTGAGGGGGCGCAGTGGCCAGATGAGGTTATGAGGTGACCGGCAACTAATTCATAAAAAATGTATAGATTATTTAACAGGGTTTTTCATGTAAGATTGCCAGCAGTAACATTACTGGCAGCATATCTTTTGATCGCAGGATGTAATAATAATGCGGCCATGCTTTCTGAAAAAACAATCGAATTGAATATGCCCTATGCTGAATGGGCCCTGATTAACGAAAAATACGACGGCAATCCCTTTGATGTTATCGCCCATGCGGTCTTTACCCATCAGGATGGTGATGAAGTCAGGTCATTAATGTATTACGATGGCGATGATACATGGAAATTTCGCTTTACCGGCACAAAGGCCGGAATATGGGAAATAGGTACGGAAGGTCCCGGTGCGCTGGGAGGGTATAAAGGTTCAATACTGGTGGAAGACAACCTGGTTAACCTCCCTGGATTTATGAAAGGAGAGGGCAGGGGCTGGATATGGCCAGGAAATAAAAAGGAGATTGTCCCTCAACTTCTTATGATAAGCAAACCCATATCATATTTGTCAGAAGGTAAAGCAGACACCCTGAAGATCCGGGAAACAGTTCAGGAATTCATTAATGAAACCGGATTTACGGGACTGCATATTTCCGGCATAGCAGGAATGTGGTTTGATATTGACCGGTACGAAACTTTTGACGAAAACAAAGTCCCTCTTGGTCCTTTGGATCCTGACCCGCGCACATTCTTGGTGCTGGAGGAGTTTTTAAAACAAAGCTACGAGAGTGAATCCTTAATTCACATATGGCTGTGGGGGTCTGATGCCTATAAAGTGGGATGGTCAGATGGTTACTCCGGGCCTGATGGGGTAGGAGGTCCGATGAGTGATGCCGACCAGCGCCTGAACCGGTATATTGCGGCCCGGCTGGGACCGCTGCCAGGCTGGAGTATGGGTTATGGATATGACCTGCATGTATGGACAGATGCAGTTAAGTTGCAGTCATGGTATGATTTTCTAAAGGAGCATTTGGGCGGCTGGCCCCATTTGATTGGTGCACGTGCTGATATTTTTGATGCAGGCAATCCCCGAATGATGCAATCCGATTCACTTGGATTACCCCGGGAACCTTTATCGGAAATATTCTGGGAGGGTGATTATGTCGGCCATTATGATTACCGCGTCCCTTATTCCTGGTATGTGGAGGTTTTTGATCACAAAAACAAGCCACAGCTCCAGGAAGATCGTTTCAGAATCCGGCAGCATAGAGTTTTTGAGAATAAAGATTATACTCCGGAAATGACCAGAAGAGGGCTATGGCATTCAACAATGGCAGGTGGTGTTGCCAATATATGGGGGAATTTATTGCCCGAAGGAACTTTTCAGGAATCGAACCCTTATGATAACCTGGCTGAAGGAAAAATACAGGGAGTTTCCTTTAAGGTAAATATAAAGGATGACATTAAAACCTATAATGAGTTTTGGTTTGGGAAGGAGAGGTTTTCATACGGTTTAATACGCGACAATGAATTAACGGGTAATCAAACAGGTAAAGGGCACCTCTATCCCGGAGGGGGGGGATATATTAATGTTTGTTTAAGAAATGAGCAGCGGGATTTTTATGTGTTTTATATTGAAAACGCCGATACGGTACGAATGGACCTCAGAGATATGAATGGTCAGCTAAGGGCCTTCGCGGTTGACACGAGGAAGGCATACAGGGAAGTTCCCCTTGATCTGCTCAACCGGGAATTATATTCTTCCTTTAAACTGCCGTATGTTTCTGACTGGGCAATTGTGGCGGGTGGAAATTAATATGAAAACAGGCCGGTATATTACGTTTCCAGAGCATGCGCGCGGGAGCATTAATCAAGTTCACTGTAAATTGCATCTAGAAGCCCGCCATCGGGTTTATCGCCACCAAGCTGCCAGAACATAATGCCGCCAAGGCCATTGTCAATGGCAAATCTGGTTTTAAGCTTTACTGAACGAGGGTTGTCAAAGGTGGCAAAAATACCCTTTTCGGCTGACCAGGCATATGGGGCTGCTGCTTCATCATCCCAGTATAGTTTCATATTGTTTTCTTCAAACCATTGGTCCAGGTTCCTGTAAGTGATTGCAGTTTTAAACCTGCCGGGCTGTGAAAGGCCGCGGTTGATATCAGGCACTCCTTCAAATGCTCGACCGTAAAATGCGGCACCTATTACCATTTTAGCCGGGTCAACACCAATCGAGTCAAGGTAACTTACCGCGAAATGGACAGAATAGCTATTTGTATTTATGGAATAAAGCGGAGTATGGTGCCCTGTTATAACATTGCCGGCAACAACACTGCCCGCACTGACCAGGTCATAGGTCATTATATTTACATAGTCTACCACCGGCATTACCTTTTTCCATTCAACCGACTCATCAAAGAATTTCTTGAAACCGCCGGCCGCAAACCCTATTTCATAATCAGTCCCCAGTAATTCCCTTAGTTTTTTCACAAGCAGGGTAAAATTCTGTTTATCACCGGGCACGTAACGGTGACCGGGATAACCTGAAATAGCAGGGTATTCCCAATCCAGGTCAATTCCGTCAGCATTATATTCCTCCAGCATCTCCCTTACCGAAACTGCAAATTCTGATCTGCCTTCCGGAGATGAGAATACCTCCGAACATGTCTCGCAACCACCCCATCCTCCAAGTGCAAGAATTATTTTCAGTCCGGGATGATCATCCTTCAGTGAAACAAGCTTTTTTACTACCGGGATCCTGTTTTCGGGAATTATTATCCGGTTTCCGTCAAGGTGGCAGAAGCTGAAAATTATATGCGTTAGTCCACCGACATCATACTGGTCAATTGCCGTTTCGTTTCCTGAATAATAGGCCATAACCAAAAATGTTTCACGGCCTTCCGGGAGGGCCATGCTTTCGCATGAGAGCTGGGTAACCGACACCAGAAATACCAGAATTGAATAAAGGTATTTGTTCATTTCAATTTTCAGTATTTTTCAGATGTGACTTGCAGTGCTTTTTGTATGACGGGAATAAAGTATCGTACTGTCGAATTTCAAATCTAATAAAAATTCTGAAATTCCCGTATCACCCGGGAGGAAGTTTAAGATAAGGAACGGGCAGCCTTCATTTGGTTTAATATCTGGAGACTGCTGCCCGTTCCTATCTGTTCCATTTGCTGATCAAACGTGCCCTCTACATAGGGGTTTGCTTCCAGATATGCATCGACCTGTAACGGGGATAATTTTATGATCTCAGATAAGGGAGAAGCTTTATCCTGAGTTTCTCAAGCGCAATTGAAATTTGCCTTTGCACAGTATTTTGTGAGATATCCAGTTTTTCAGCTATTTCAGAATACTTCATTCCATCATATCTGTGTAAAAGGAATATTTCCCTGCATCGTTTTGGGAGCGTACCAATGGCCTCATTCAGAGCCTTGTCCATTTCCCTGGCGATAAGAATTGATGATCCGTCTTCCTGGCTCAGTTGGATAAAATTCAGTGCCTTTTGGAGCTGGCGGGCCTTGTCTGCACTATATTTCCTTTCTACAAGCAGATGTTTCAGATAATTCAGAGAATTGTTCCGCACCGATGCATACAGGTAGCAATAAAGGCTGCCCTGGATTACCGTTTCACGCCGGGTTTCCCATATTTTCATGAATGTGTTCTGAACAATCTCTTCGGCAATATCCGGCTGCCTGAGGTACCTTAATGCCAGAACACACAGGCCTGAATAGAATTTTTCATACAACTGCCTGAAGGCATTTTTGTCTCCCCTTTTAATTGCCGCCTTGATGCTTTTTTCCCATTCCCCGTTATGCATGCTCTTACCGGTATTACCAGAAATTTCTATACAGTCCAGTGTAATTTTATAAATAATTCTGCAATTCTGCAATGGTTTTTGTGAATCATTGCCTTTTACAAAAAGTTTTTTCCCTGCTCTGAACAGTTTATTA
>SLJO01000004.1 GCA_007135095.1 Bacteroidales bacterium
GAAACCAGGTTTTTTTATCCGGCGCATCGATTGCGAAATATTTCACATGGGACGGCATACGTGCCATAGACTATCTTTTGACGCGCTCCGAGGTTGATTCCTCCAGGATCGGTGTAACGGGCTTTTCCGGTGGCGGCACTGTTACCTCCTTTGTTTCTGCCCTTGACGACCGTGTGAGTGTATCTGTGCCAAGCAGCTGGGCCACTGCCAGCAAAAGGCAGCTTGAAACCAGGGGAGCCCAGGATGCGGAAACCGAGTTGGCGCGCAGTGTTGCCGAGGGGATAACCTTTGAGGATCTTCTTGCGGTCCGCGCCCCGAAGCCTACATTGATGACATTTGCCTCACGCGACCAGTACCTTCCTCTTCAGGGGGCCCGTGAAGCATTATGGGAGGTGCAGAGGGCTTATGAGGCTTTTGGCAAGAAAGACAACATACGGCTTGTTGTAGATGATTATGAGCACTGGATGACGCCAAAACTGAGGATTGCCCTGTACAGTTTTTTTATGGAGCATTTTGGCTTGGCGGGCGATTCCGGTGAGGAGGACATTGAACTTCTGAACCCCGAAGATCTGCAGGTTACCTCCACCGGCCAGGTCACTACCTCGCTTAACAGCAGGATCATTTTTGACATAAACAGGGATGAGACCCTGAAACTGATGGAGCGCCTTGAGGAGTCAAGGAACAATAATGAGGATCACCGCAGCACGGTGATCAGGAAGGCAATGGAAATTTCCGGCTACCAGCCGCCTAATGATGAAGTTATAGAACCCTTCATTAATGGCCGATACCGGAGGGAAGGCTATACGATAGAGAAATTTGCCGTTCGCGGAGAGGGATATTATGCCATTCCCATGCTAATTTTTATTCCCGATAATAGAACAGAGAAATATCCTGCCGTTGTATATCTTCATTCACAGGGCAAGGCTGCCCAGGCACATCCCGGCGGTGAGATAGAGGAGCTGGTCAGGAAGGGGTACATTGTTGCAGCAGCCGAT
This sequence comes from Bacteroidales bacterium, assembly GCA_007135095.1. Taxonomy (GTDB): domain Bacteria; phylum Bacteroidota; class Bacteroidia; order Bacteroidales; family PUMT01; genus PXAP01. The sequence goes on from SLJO01000004.1 coordinate 996, forward strand.
GTGTCGGGTGTTGGTGAGATCAGCAATACCGCGGCCCGAGGCATGGCAGCGGGCTACACGGGTGTTTTAATCGGCAAAAGCATACCGGGCATCCAGGCGGCGGATATTGTGCGTGTTGTGAATTACCTTAAAACGCGCCCTGATGTTTATTCCGGAAATATTGGTGCCGTAGGCATCGGCGACATGGGCGTACCCCTGTTGCATGCTGCAGCCTTTGATTCGTCCATTAGTAATATCACACTAATTGGCCCCCTTATTTCCTACCGGTCTGTTGCCATGAACAGGTATTACAGGTCAGGGTTGACCGAACGTGCAGGCGGGGGAGTGGGTCATCCCTATGAGGTTGATTTCGACTGGGGGATCACCGGGGTGCTTACCGGATACGACCTGCCTGATCTGTTAGCCTGCATAGCTCCGAGGAAAGTGGTTCTGGCTGATATAAGGGACCATATGCTTGAGCCGGCATCACAGGAACTGGTGAAACTGGAGACCGCCTTTCCTGCCCGGGTGTACTCATCGAAAAATGCATTGGAAAACCTTAATATTGTATCTTCGTTTGCCTCATTGGGAACGCTGGTCGACTGGTGCTTCAGGTAGCGCCGGCTGCCGGGGGCTTCGGTCATAAAAATAACCAGGATAGAATTAATAGCATATAATCAATTGATAATTATAATTTAAACAAATGGAAAAAAATCTGAAAACCACCCGCAGGGAATTTATCGGCAAAACCACGATGGCTGTTGCCGGCCTTACAGCTATTCCCTCCATATTGAGCGCATCAGGTAACCGGCGCATCAGGGGTGCCAATGACAGGATCAGGATTGGTTTTATCGGGGTAGGCAACAGGGGAACCCAGCTTATGCACCTGTTTATGAATCAGCCCGGATGTGAAGTTGCGGCGCTTTGTGATGTATATGAGCCATATATGACAAGAAACAGGAACCAGATATCCGCACGTTACCTTGAGGGAAACCCGGGATTTATCCCCGTGATGGGCGAGAAATTTTCTTCTCAGCCAAAAATGTACAAGGATTATCGTGATCTGCTTGCAGATAAGACCATCGATGCTGTTTGCATATCTACTCCCGATCACTGGCACGCCTTGCAAACCATCCATTCAATACAGGCAGGCAAGGATGTTTTTGTAGAGAAGCCGCTTACGAAGACCATTGTTGAAGGAAGGAAAATGATTGAGGCTCAGGATGCCAGCAGGCAGGTTGTTGCCGTAGGACTCAACCGTCGCGGTGCAGAGGCATATCAGAAGCTGGCCAGGGAAATTCCCGCCGGAAAAATCGGGAATGTTACGATTGCACGTGCTGCGCGCATAAGCAATATGTCGCCGCGGGGAATTGGAAAAATGAAGGCCGAACAGCCTCCCTCGAATTTTGACTGGGATATGTGGATTGGTCCACAGGCATATCGCCCTTATCAGTATAATATTGCTCCTTACTGGTTTCGCTGGTGGAATGACTACTCGAGCCAGATGGGTAACTGGGGAGTTCATTATATGGATGTGATCCGCTGGATGATGAACGAACAGGCACCCGTTTCCATAAGTGCCCATGGCGGGAACTACGGTGTTGACGATGACCGTGATATACCCGATACCATGCAGGTTACCTTTGAATTTGGGTCGGGGTCAATGGTGTCTTTCAGTATTTATGAAGCCAGCGGAGGTGCGCTCTTCAGCGATGGTGAAGTAGAGCTTCGCGGCACTAAAGGGAACTTGTATGCAAGTGAGAATGGCTACCGTATTATTCCCACAGGACGATGGGGTACAGAATCCATTGAAGAGGAGGTATATAATGTCCAGACAGAAATGCTGACCGACGGAAGCAATGCAAGCAGTACCGAAAACCTTGTTGCAGACTTTCTCAAATGCATGAGGACACGTCAGGCGCCATTATGCACACTGGAAGAGGGTCACCGTTCAACAAGCTTTGCTCATCTTGCCAATATAGCTCTTGCCACGGGTCAGAGATTATTCTGGGATGCCGGCAGGGAAGTGTTTACCAACAGCAGGGAAGCCAATGATCTTCTGCACTATGAATACCGTAAACCCTATGCCCTGTGATCCGTCAGGGGCGATATCCGGAGGGCCACCTTAATTAATATATAATAACAAAAAAATGCTACCATGACCTTTTCCCGACGCGAATTTCTTAAGAAGGCCGCCTTAACCGGCGCGTTCATTCCCCTTGCCGGTGCAATTGCCTCGCCGGCGACCGGCAGGATGGCACCATCAAAGATCCATTTTTTCACCAAGCCTCTTGATGGGTTTGAAACCGAGTTTATGGCAGAAACCCTTGCCATGGCAGGTGTCGGTGGTTTTGAGCTTACCGTGAGGCGTGGTGGCAAAGTCGATCCCCAGAGGGTAACAGAGCAATTGCCGCCGGTAGTTGAGACGGGAAAAAAATACGGGCTGACAACTGACATGATGGTTACGGGCATTACCGGCACTGAGGACCGGCAGACGGAGGAGATATTAAAAACAGCCTCCATGCATGGAGTAAAGCATTACCGTCTGGGTTATTACAGTTATGATTTTTCACAGGGCGTAGTGAAGTCCCTGGAGACAATCAAATCAAGGATGAAGGATCTCTCAGACATGAACCTTGATTTTAATATACAGGGCGGCTACCAGAACCACGACGGCTCAAGGTTCGGTGCCCCTTTGTGGGACATATGGGAATTGATAAAGGATCTTCCGGTTGAGGCCATGAGCTGCCAGTACGATATACGTCATGCCATTGCCGAAGGGTACAGGTCATGGGTAATTGCGCTGCATCTGCTAAGCCGGAATATCGGGGCAATTGCCCTTAAGGATTTCACATGGCAGATTGTCAATGGAGTTGCTCAGACAGTTCATGTTCCACTTGGTGAGGGTGTGGTTGACTTTGATCAGTTCTTCAGGCTCAGAAGGGAGCTTAATATCGATGTGCCGGTTAGTTTTCATATCGAATATCCCCTTTTGAGCAGCACCGAAGAGAATTATCCGCTTCTGCAGAAGCAACGGATAATTACAGGTAAACTAAAGAAAGACATTGAGTTTATACGGCGCCATGAAGCAACGGCATAAAAAAACAAAAACTAA
>SLJO01000024.1 GCA_007135095.1 Bacteroidales bacterium
AACTGCCAATTCTTGACCTGAGATCTGCTATTATTTCATCGATATAGGAAATGATTTCCGCTGCCCGTTTTTGCTGACCAACAATTTCTGCCATAAGATACAGTGTCCGGTCAAATGTTTGCCTGTTATAAGTCAGATTGCCGTATTGCAGCATAATTACCGGTATACCTGTTTTCTTCTGCAGGATATCCGGATCAACACCGCCGAAGGGAGCCATTTTGAACATAACATCAGGTCCGGGATTTAAACCGGCAATAAGTTCGGGATTGTCAAAACCGCGAAATTCACCGAAAACGGGGTATTCTTTAAACTGAGGGTTGGCAATTGCGTAAGGCCTGGCATCAATTGGAGATCCGCGTACCTCTATTGCGTCAACTGCCACGATACGGTCGTGTGCTTCCAAATAAGTCAGATATCTTAAACAGCCTGAGCCGGAACATATTACTTTATCTGTATTTTCAGGCATGGATATTATCCGGCCGGCTAAATCGGTTAAAGCCCATGACCCATCTTTGATTTTTTCATCACCTGAGCAGGAAGATATTTTTGTTCCGGTTTTCAGGTCATTGGGTGAGTGGGTTCCGGGTGACTGATTACATGAGTTTACAGCTACTAATAATAACAGTAAAGCACTGTAATAAAAAGAGACGCCGGTTTTTTTACAACTTTTATGCAATTCCATAATTTTAATAATTCCACCGAAAAAAACAGGTTAATCAAGTCTGTTCAATTTAGTTATGCTTAGCAGGTAATTCATCCCATTGGAGTTGCATGAACAGTTTCTCTAATGGACGGATCCCCCCTGAATCATTTTATGTGACTCATTATTACGGGGGCAATTAAAAACAGGATTGCAGTATTTTACCGGTAATATATTCAATCTCATCATTCCTGCTGATATCAGACAAGGCAAATCCGTTCAGACCTGCATCCTGCAATCCAAGAATATAGGATAAATATCCAATGACAGGAATACCGGCATTATGGAGGTTGCCGGCAACTATCTCTTTTTGCTGCCCGGAGTTTATTTTATTGACAATCACTCCCGGAAATTCTGAACCTGAAGCAATAGTCAGGTTTCTGATTGTCTTTGCCAGAGAGATGGATTCCAATGAGGGTTCTACAACTCCAATCACACAATCGGCACCTGCTTCAACACCCCTGCCGAAATGTTCTATTCCTGCTTCGGTATCAATGAGCATCAGTTCGTCTGCATTTAAACTTGTATGTTTGACAAATTCCCTGGTAACACTACCCATTGCACAGGCGCAACCCTCAAGGGCATGTTGTATTTTTCCCGTTACCATTAAAGAAAGGCCGTTGTGTGAAACTATATATTCATCCGGTAATGAACCGGGATGGGTTATCGTTTCTTTCAAAACAGCCATATCCGGTTCCCCTTCACCTTTGGAAAAACGCGAGCGCATTTTTTGTTTTACCTGCGATTTGCCTCCTGCGAAATCCATTAAGGACTGTGGAGGATAATCAAATCCTATCATCCGGAAAAGGTTGTTGTTAGACTCGTCGGAGTCAAGTACATAGACTTTCTTCCCAGATCGCGTAAGGCTGTATGCCAGGAGGCTTAATATTGAGCTCTTGCCGCATCCTCCTTTCCCGCAAATACATATCTTCATAATAAGTAATATTTTTGTTTATCTTAAAAAATCCATGTCCTTCAGCCCCGGTCCTGTTTATCCGTACCCGGCCTGAAAGGCATTTGCTTAGAATTCGTATTTAATTCCGCCCATAACAATTGTTCCCGGTGCTATAGTATTCCCGGCAGAAGGGGATAAAAATATCGGGTATTTATTATTTAAAATGTTTTCGGCGTTTACAAAAACGGTGAATTTATCAGCATAAGTGCGTGATACAGACATATCCAAAGTGTTGTACCTCTCTTTTTCCAGAGTGTTTTCATTATCAAAGAATATTCTGGCAAAAGCATTCATCCCTAAAAACACGTTAATGATTTCCGGATTCGAGTAGTTCAAGCCCAGGTGTATTTTATGCCGTGGATTGTTTGGCAGATAATTGCCCCTGAGCGACTGGTCCTGGTCGTCTTTTTCTACCCGTGAAATATTATAGGTGTAATTTCCCTTTACAGTCAGATATTCTGCCGGCCTCCAACGTGTTTCCATTTCAATGCCGTGTATTTTCACCTCGCTTATATTGTCCAGCATGTATTCATAACGTATTCCCGTTCCCTGTGCAAAAGGAGCTGCATTAATAAGCCTGTCGCCTATATAGTTTTTTGCTGCCGATTGGTAATATGTGACGCCAAGGAAAACATCTGCCATAAAAGTATGCCCTGCACCAATGTCCCACGATACAATCTGCTCAGGATATAGCAGAGGGTTTGCCTCCCGGTAAAAGGTCCCGCCCTGGCGTACATGGACCTTGTAAAGTTCAAAAAGACCCGGTGCCCTGAAACCCTTTCCTATGGATGTCCGCAAGGTGGTTCTGGGAGCGGGGCGCCAGGATAGACCCATTTTGGGAGAAAAACTTTCCCTTTGTACCCCGTCGTATTCATTGTCATAGGGAGGTTTTCCGGCGCTTGCCTGTGTATCCCAGTTTCGTCCCTCCGATGTCTGAATATTGTCATATCGTATTCCAAGGTTGGCAAAGATCTTATCATTAAATAATTTGAGGTCTATCAGCAAAAATGGTGAATAGATCTGCTGCTTGCCTTTTGCTCCGCCATCCCTGTCGCTACCGGAATATTCTTCATTATAATTCAGATAAGCCTGGTTGTAAGCGCCTCCCAAAACTATTTTCAAGTTTTGCCATTTTAGCAGTGAACCCTGTATGTCTACACCGGTATGATAAATATTCCTGAAATTCTCTTTGCGAAATAGGGAGGTGAAATTATCCGATGCATTGTCCTGATAGGCCGTTTTGTTGGCGCGGTTAAGAAATGCAATGCCTTCCAGTTTAAAACCATTGAAAAGATGCGAATAGTCAAGGGTATACTGGTCAAGCTGAAGGTTCTGATGAAAGAAGGTTCTTCCCTGCCCGGCATCCTGGCTGAAGTAAAGGGCCGACAACCCCAGTTTGGATTTTTCACTAACCTCATAGATCAGTTTTCCAAACAACTGGCCTTTTTCTCTGTGCCTAAGGGTATTAAACTCTTCAGGGATTTCCAGCATATAAAAACCATCACTTTTTTCGTAGCCGCCGCTGACCATAAAACTTAAGTTTTTTCGTTTTTGGCTGTAAAAGCCATTTCCCATAAAGGTGGATGCATTGCCGGCTTTAGCTGTTAAGCTGTTATTACGGCCATCTATTGGCTTTTTGGTAATGATATTAATTGCCCCGCCAAGCCCTTCCGAACCATATAGCGCCGATGCCGCTCCACGAATGATTTCAATCCTTTCAATGGCATCTTTTGGTATATGTCCCCAGGCGACCCAGGCAATGGAATTATTAAAGTTGGTGTTTTGCGGTACCCCGTCAATAAGAATAAGCACCCTGTTTTTTCCTACGCCGCGCATTTCAATCGGACTTATAATCCCATTTGTATGCAATGATGAATGCCGGAAGTTGTAAAGCCCCGGAATATTTCGAACAATATCTTCAACATTATTGTATGGCGAAACCATTATTTCGGCGCTTGTTATGATGGAAACGCTCTGTGGAAGATCAGAAATTCCCGATTGAGTTCTTGAAGCGCTGACTGTGACCTCTGGTAAGGATGCCGAATAGATAGTATCTGTTTTAATTGCCTGAGAAGCGGTGTTGATGGCAAGCATCAGGAAACAGGTGGCAATATATATCTTCAAACCCTTCATCTGTTTTGAGGTAATAATATTTTGCACTGATAGTTCATCGCGTGTCACTTTATTCAAAATACGTGTTACTCGAGAACATAAAAGTAACATTTTTTTTAAAAAATTTAATTTTTATAAATAAAATATTGAAGAATATTTTATTTGGGAGGGGTGAGAGCGATTCAGTTCCCTGCTCAATCGGTTGATGGCTGGCTTAGGTTACATGGAGCCATGTTGGCGGTGGGAGATGCCAACCGCACGGGGGACAGGGTTTCCTGACGCACTGCATTATATTGACCTTGTAGCC
>SLJO01000017.1 GCA_007135095.1 Bacteroidales bacterium
CTAAAAGCCTTGATATGATCCAGTCAATCACACCCCTGCCCCAATGGATGAACGGCATCAGCTCCTATTCCATGTGGTGGATACTGGTCCACCATCAGTGGTATATGAATACCGGCGACCTCGCTTATCTGCAGAAGCACAGGGAGTATTTGTTCGGATTGCTGGAGGTATTAAAGTCAAAAATCGATGAGAACGGGAAGGAGACCCTCGATGGTCACCGGTTTCTTGACTGGCCTACGAGCCCGAACAACCAGGCTGTGCATGCGGGACTGCAGGCAATGATGGTTAAGACTTTTAAGGCCGGTGCCGATATTGCCGGATTATTTGGTGACATTGAAAGAAGGGACGATTGCCTTAATGTCGTTACCCTGCTGAAACAACACGTGCCTTCACCCAATGGAAATAAATCTGCTGGTGCATTGATGGCACTGGCAGGACTGGCAGATGCTGAAGCCATGAACGACACATTGTTATCGGTGGACAGTCATGCAGGAATATCGACGTTTTACGGGTATTATGTGCTGAATGCCAGGGCTGAGGCAGGCGATTATATTGGGGCGATGACCTTAATCAGGGACTACTGGGGTGCCATGCTGGATCTGGGAGCAACTACCTTCTGGGAGGACTTTGATCTGGCATGGATGGAAAATGCAGGACGTATTGATGAGCTTACACCTGAAGGGAAAATTGATGTACATGCCACGTATGGCGATTATTGTTATGTCGGCCTCCGGCACAGCCTGTGTCATGGCTGGGCATCGGGTCCGACTGCATGGATGACAAGGTATGTTCTCGGGATACAGGTTGTCGAACCCGGATGCAAAACGGTATTGATCGACCCGAACCTGGGTGACCTTGAATGGGCAGAGGGAACATTCCCCACTCCCTATGGTTTAATAACTGTCAGGCATGAAAAAGATAGCGACGGCAGGGTCAGTTCGAAGGTTGATGCACCACAGGGTGTTAAGATTGTCGGGGAATGGTAAGACAGAACTGCCCCGGCCTGCGATTTGCCGAACTCCTCTATTGTAATTTTCATTTTAAGAAATCTTTTATTTACTTTGCCTTCTATTTCAATCTTTAATGATAGGAAGGAATAAATACATAATTCATTTATAAAATGAAAAAAGTCAATAACGGAAAATCAACTGTCAGGAGAAGAGCTGAAATACTTGAAATGCTGGATTCAAAAGGGCAGGTTAACATTTATGACCTGAGCAAGTCATTCGGAGTAAGTGATGTGACCATCAGGAAAGATTTGGATAATCTTGAGAAGAAGAACATGCTGATCAGAGCCCGCGGTGGCGCACTTAAAAGCCCGCGTGTTGGTATGGATTACGAGTATTCAGATAAAAGAAAAAGGTTTCTAAAGGAAAAACAATTAATAGGAAAACTCGCAGCAGGTCTTATTGAAGAAAACGATACTATAATTCTCGATTCAGGAACAACCACCCTGGAGGTGGCGATGAATCTTACAACATTCAATGATCTGACAATAATAACCAATGCAATAAACATTGCTGCTCACCTTGGTGAATTTGATAACCTGAGAATACTTGTTCCAGGAGGCAATTTAAGGAAGAAGTCCTTCTCACTTACGGGGGCCCAGGCTGATGAAAATTTCAAGAAATATTTCTGTGATAAGCTATTCCTTGCAGTTGACGGTTTTGATATCGAATACGGACTGTCAACGCCCAACCCGGATGAGGCACATCTTAACAGGACAATGATTGCAATGTCGAAACAACTGATAGTGGTAGCAGATTCAAGCAAGTTTTCAAGAAGAAGCTTTGCTTTTATTTGCCCGGCTGACCATGTTGATATTGTTGTTACTGATGAAAATATACCCATAGATATCAAGAAGAAACTGGAGAATATGAATATCCAGGTATTAGTAGCCTCATTGAAATAGGGATTAAGATTAATATCCTCTCATCCTGTTCCATAATAAATTCCGTTGATCACTACAACCCTTACCGGGCTGTAAATTATCGTGGTACTGAAAAAAGAGGGAAATCAAGCGGCCGCAGTTATACTGCACAAAACCTGAACTTCAAACCTGTTTTACCCATAATTTTTTTCCTAAGTTTTTGAAATAATTCCAGGTAATTTGGAATTATAAAAAATTAGCTTCGAGAACTGCGGAACTGGCGAAATTTTATTTCTATAATGAATCAGCAGGAACTATCCAAAATAAGACATTTTCAATATCAGCCTTTATATAACGCAGTAATACAGTATTTTGAATCACCTCGTCAATAATACCTTCAGTTTTCACAATCCGTCCTGATAATTTTGATATTGCTTTTCAGACATAATATGTAAAGCATCCGCAACATAATACATAAGCTTTAAAGCTAAAATATCTTTTATTATATTATAATATATTTCTTTTAATATATTTCTTTTATATTTGTTTTGATGTTATTCTGTTATATTTGACCATTATAAATATCCTAATAATTTAACCATTATGATTATACAAGTATTGTTTTTCATAAACAGTAATACCTGATAGCATTATTTTTAAATTTTAATACCTGTTTTCCTTAATACTAATCATGATTTGAGTAAAATATGAAAAAGCAAAGCATTCAAGCAAAAATATTCTTATTAATAATTGTCTTTTTTTCACAAACGAATATTACGGCACAGAAATTAGGTGAACTCAGGCTTGCCGACTGGGATCCCAAAAGCCAGATGATTGTGAAGGAAACCAAAGTTATGAAACCTAAATTCCCTGTTATCGATATTCATAACCATTTAAGGGATCTGGACAAGACCGAGTATTACCTTCAGCAGATGGACGAAGCCGGCGTATGGATATGTATCGGGCTTGACGGGTATTCCCGGGATGATTTTTACAAGGAACATTTAAAAGCTTCACAAAGTGTTTCAAAGGACAGATTTCATATCTATTTCTCTCCGGACTTGAGGAGGATTGATGAACCGGACTTTGGACAAAGAGAGGCGCAGAAACTCGAAGAGGCTGTTAAAATGGGTATCAGGGGCCTCAAGATATTCAAGAATCTCGGATTGACATTAAAGGATAATACTGGCAGGGTTGTGCCGGTAGACGATGCCAGGCTGGATCCTATATGGGAAAAATGTGCCGAACTTGGTATTCCTGTAATGATGCATGTTTCAGACCCCAAAGCTTTCCATGCAGGTCCGATAGACAGGTACAACGAGCGTTATGATGAATTACATCAGCATCCTGACTGGTCATTTTATGGCAGTGAATTTCCTTCAAAAGATGAAATTCTCGAACAAAGGAACAGGGTATTTGCCAAACATCCAAATACCATATTTATAGGAGCGCATGTGGGAAACCTGCCTGAAGAACTTGGAAGGGTTGCAATGTGGCTGGAACAGTATCCGAACTTTTATATTGATATCAATGCCCGTATCAGCGAACTGGGCCGTCAGCCTTATACCGCAAGAAGATTTATGATTCAATACCAGGATCGTATACTTTTTGGTACTGACACCCCACCGAACGCAGAATCCTATCGTGTTTACTATCGCTTCCTGGAAACAGACGATGAATATTTTGACCCGACTCCCGCACACAAGCAGCAGGGAAGATGGATGATCTACGGGCTTTACTTGCCGGACGAGGTGCTGGAGAAAATCTACAACAAAAACGCATTGAAAATATTCAGCCAGTTTAAAGGTGCTAATTGAACCTGGATAATTAACCCAAAACATAATTAATTATGAAAAATTCTCGCAGAGATTTCTTAAAAATTGCCGCTCTTACTGGTGCAGGACTGGCAGGAACCGGCATGATTGGTTGCAGCCGGGGAGCAAAAAACCCTAATCCCTTTCCGGTAACACACAAACAAATGTTTAATATGTCCGGATATGCAGCTCCCAGGCTGGATGTTGTGCGTGTTGGAATTGTGGGATTGGGAAACAGGGGTACAGGGACCGTCAGCAGACTTGCCAGCATTGAGGGGGTTGAAATAAAAGCATTGTGTGATCTTGAACCGGAACGGGTTAAGATATCGGCTGACCTGATCAGTCACCTTGGCCACAAGCCTGACTTTTACTCGGGAAATGAGAATGAATGGAAGAAGATGTGTGAAAGGAAGGATCTGGACCTTATTGCAATTGTTACCCCCTGGGATACGCACACACCTATGTGCGTTTATGCAATGGAGAATGACAAGCATGCATATACTGAACTACCGGCTGCCACTACTATTGAAGAGTGCTGGCAATTGGTTGAAACTTCTGAGCGTACACGGAAGCATTGCATACAAATGTCAGCCAATAACCTTGGCGGGATGGGAGCAGTACTGCTAAATATGGTAAGGGAAGGGTTCTTCGGCGAACTGATCCATGCAGAGGGCTGTTATATACATGATCTCCTGCTTGACTTTAACTTTACAAAGACCATGTATCATAATATGTGGAGACTGAACGAGAACATAGGAAGACATGGCAACCTTTATCCACAGCACGGCCTGGTTCCTGTAATCCAGCTGCTGGACATCAATTACGGTGATAAAATGGATTACCTGGTTTCAGTTTCAAGCAATGATTTCATGATGAATGAAACGGCTAAAAAACTTGCTGCAGAAGATGATTTCTGGGAGGAATTTGTTGACAGGGAATTCAGGGGAAATATGAATGTCACTGTTTTCCGGACTGTTAAAGGCCGGTCGATCGTGATGCAGCATGATGTAACTTCTCCAAGGCCAAGAGGCGGAAGGTTATTCAGCGGCACAAAAGGAATTTATCAGTCAGGTCCGGACAGGATAGCTACAAGCCACACAGGCTGGGTTTCCGATGAAGAATTCAACTCACTGGTTGAAAAATACACACCTGAAATCGTAAAACGATTTAATGAATTGAACAGGCTTGCAGAGAGTGTGGACCGCGGTGGACACTCCTATTACAGAACATCACCGACCGACTGGAGGATTATCGACTGCCTGCGTAACGGATTGCCCATGGACCTGGATGTCTACGAGGCAGCTGTTTCCAGCGCAGCAACTCCTCTTAGTGTATGGTCAGTTGCCAACAGGTCAAATTCGGTTGATGTACCTGATTTTACTTCAGGTGCCTGGCAAACCAACAAAAGAGCTCTGGATATAGGGCTTGAAGGAGGAGGTGGCACAACAAGACTGATATAAAAAGAGGCCCTCCAGTAAACCGGGAACATTACGGAGTATGACCCGTTCTGGAATGCCGAGTATAAGGAAAGAGTGCAGGAGGCAGGAGAAATAACGGGCAAGATGGACAGGGCCCTTGAGATCATCGGTGAAAATAAAAAGGCAGGTGCCAGGCAACCTTACGATTTTGAGCTGTTCCGCACTATTGTGGAGCTTACCAAACATACCGGCATGGTATACCTTGACCTGTCGGACCTTGAAAGTGCAATAACCCTGGCTCATCGTACCTGTTACGTCGACCATAACATTTCGCTTGAAAACCTGGTTAAGGCACAGCAAATAATAGAAAACATCCTCCAAAGGAGAGAGTTTATGTATAACGACCTGGTGGAAACATGGGAAGAATCAAGGTTGCCAAAAGGATACCAAACCGATGACCAGCCTTTCTTCTGGATGCATGACAGGGCCAGGCACTTTGCCTTTCGCAGGCCGGATATGTCATTCCTGATCTATGACGAACAGTTGCTCGATATTGAAGGATACCTGGAGAAACTAAAGGCATACACAGAATACTTCAGGGAAATAAATTTTATTAAATAGATCACTTTTAGCCGCTGCACCTGCCAGCGGAAGTAACAGGGCAGGATATGAAGTCACCGGGAGGGTGCAGCAGGATTTCAATCTGTGAATAATATTATGAGCCAAATAACGTTTTTGAAACAAAGCTGACCTAACAACCTGATAACCATATTATACAAATGAAAATAAATATAACCAGAAGGAATATACTGCTTATCATTGCCGTTTTTTTTCTAATTGCCGCTTCTGCAATATTTTATGCCTATGCCCGGACCTGGAATAAAACCGAAATAGCATTTTTTCTTAATATTGATGAACAGATTGTATACCGGTCAACCTACGGGGAGTCTCCCACCTTTGCCATATGGATAGAAGATCCCAAATCAGGCCGGACTCAGACCATTTATGTAACGCATCGCGCCGCATTCGGTGACTGGGAAGGAAAGACCGATGTGCCGGTAGCGCTGCCCAGATGGTTTGAAATAGATAAAGCTGAACAACAGAGGAAAGCTAAAATGGACAACGAGGTGCCCGAGCGAATTGCTATAACAGGCGCAACTCCTCAGCCAGGATATTTCAGTACCAGGGCAAGGGTTGATCCTGGAAGCAGATGGATATGCTGGATAGAAGTAAACCTGGCAGGAGATTATAATGAATCTTTTCCCGAATATGATCCGGTGGCAATGACCTATGATGAATGGGGAACAGGTCAGCCGGCTTTGCTTTACAGGGCTGAGATTATTGCTGAAGAAGGGAACATGAAGGTCCCTGAAATTGCCGGCATGCTAAAAATCGATCCTGAAAAGGGGGTTGAGCTTAAACCTCTTGAAGGAATAACCACGGCCAAAGATATATTTAGTGAAATATATATTACAGTGTCAAGACCCAAACCAAGAATCATCGGGAGGTAAACACTGTGGAAGAGGACATCATAAAATAATAATTTTACCATGCAAAGAAGAAAATTTTTTAAACTTGCCTCAGTTGGTGCCGCAGGCCTGGCCGCGGGGGCATCCTGCACAAGTGCAGATAAGGACAGCAGTGGTAAGGCAGCAAGCGCCGGTGCACAAAAGATTCCTTCATACCGGGAGAATATGAAGTCCTCCTTTTCTGTCGTGGGGGCTAAATCACCGAGCGACAGGGTCATACTTGCACTTATTGGTGCCGGTGGTTACGGATCCCGCCTTTCCATGACGGCTGCCCGCCTGGGCGAAAATGTGGAGATCAGGTACATCTGTGATGTTGATGATACAAGGGGAGGATGGGCTATGACGGAACTTGAGAAAATACAAGGTTTTGCCCCCAAAAAAGTAAGGGACATGCGCACGGTTTTCGATGACAGGGAGGTGGATGGAGTTTTTGTTGCCACACCCGAGCACTGGCATGGACTTGCAACCATCCGGGCCTGTCAGGCAGGGAAAGATGTGTATGTTGAAAAACCCATTTCCCATAACATATTTGAAAGTCAGCAGATGATCAAGGCTGCTATGAAATACGAACGGATAATACAATGCGGAACGCAGAACCGTAATCCCGATTATGCTTTCAGCGCCAGGGATTATATCAAAAGCGGTGAGCTGGGTGAAATATATGCGGCCCATGTAAGAGCGCTGGATGACGGCCCCATTCCTTTTAATCCCGGGGAGGATACCAGGACACCTGACACGATTGACTGGGATATGTGGCTGGGGCCGGCAAGAAGTGTACCCTATAACGTATCACGCAACAAATCATGGTCATATTACTGGGAATACGGAGGTGGTCCTGCGACAGCAGGTTGTGCCGCACACCAGATGGACCTGGCACGGCTGGTACTTGATAATCCAGGCTTCCCGAAATCAGTCTATTGCGCCGGAGGGCGGTATTTCTTCGACGACAACCGGGATGTTCCCGATTATCAAATGACATCATATGATTATGGCAATTATGTGTTAACGCTTGAAAGCGGAAGGTGTGCACCCTATATGGAGAAAACTCCCCAGCGCATCAGGAGTAGTGATACCGAATTTCCCAGATGGCTGCTTAATGGTACCAGGATTGATATAATGGGAACCAAAGGTATGATGTACGTGGGCCGAATGGGAGGTGGCTGGCAGGTATTTGATAAGGATGAAAAGATTGTTGCCCAGCAGACAGGGAATGATCCGATGGATCCGCATATCCTTGATTTTATTGATTGCATTCGTACAAGAAAACAACCAAAAGGTGATATCGTTGAAGGGCACCGGAGTGCTGTACTTATACACCTGGCAAATATATCCTATCGTGCAGGTAACAAGCAGTTAATATTCTCTCCTGAGTATGAAACAATACTCAACGATGACCAGGCGGCAGCAATGATAAGCCGCGATTACAGGCAGGGGTATGAAATTACGGAAAATGTATAAAAGGGGCCATCTATCTACTTTCGGCAGTCCGGAGCAGACATAGTAATTCATGTCTTTTTGTGTTACACGGTAACATGAGTGATTCATGCCTCTGCCACAATATTATAATTTTTCAATTGTGATCGTGGGGATTCAGTCACAACCGGAAATCCGGATTACTTGACAATATTTATTGTTCCCAGCTGATACCAGCCATCATCCTGCCTGCCTTCCCCAGGGCTCTTATCATTCCGCCAAAATTTTCGGCATACCTTGGATCTTCAGGATCCACAACCCATTTGTTGACCGGGTTATTATATTTCCAATCTTTCCGGGGTCCGACCATTTCCCTGTACCAGTCCGGCACATCCCGCTGGTCGCCAGTGCCATAAGGTGCTATACGCAGCAGCAGACTCTGTCCCCTGGACCGGGCTACCTCAAGTGCCTGATCAAGTATATCCCAGCGGTAATTGCCCGGTTCCGGTTCAATGAACTTCCAGTAAATCCTCCAGTAGGCAATTGTGGTGGCGGGATGATCCTGATTGGTAAGATCACCGTCGAATTCCTGGTACTCGAGCGGGAAACCTTCAGTCCAGCCGGCCCCCTCATTCAGTGCATCTCCGTTAAACCTCTGGAAAGTCATAAACCCCATGCCCGGGTTCGTAAGAACATCATCAATCACTGCGGGTTTAATGATAGTCAGGTGTTCGGGATTTTGAGCCATCACCCCGAAAGACATAAATATTAAAGTATAAAAAATGGTTTGGTTGCGCAAGATTTTTATCATAACAATGAGAATTTGAGAGTCCGAAAATAATATCTTTCAAAAATAGACTATATTTTTACATCATAAAGGTAAAGTTCTTCTTTTTATCCGGTTTTGTTTTTTTTTATTCAGATGCCTGTCCGGATAATGAACATTTTGTTACTTTAAAGTTTAATAAAAAAACCTACCTTTGAAAAATGCTTGCATTAACCTGAACCTGCGCGCCGTCAGCCTTTACAAGCCATGTGCCGGGGTCTGTCCAGGTCAGGAAGTATCAGTTAACTCAATAATTATTTGAAATGAATAACTTATCAGTATACATGAAACAGAAGGCAATAATATTATTTTTCATTGGGATCACAATTATCATTTTCCTGCAGGGCTGCGGCGAAAGAAGCTATTTCACTGTGGAGGTTGACAACCCGGTTTACAAGCCTAATAAAGTATTCGTATCCTTTGAGGATATGGCATCACCGAAGGCCGCTCATTTAATTGCCAAATATCGCCTGGATACGGTGGTAAACGGTGAAACTGATGAATTTAAAAGAATTTTACTGCTCCGGCACTGGATCAAATCGGTAATCAGCATACTGGATTATGCTCCTCATTACCCGGGCGGGGGTTATGTAGAGAATATTCTTGATCACGCACTTCAGGGCCAGGGTTATGATTGCGGGTACTACATGAGGGTCCAGAATGCCATTATGAGCTCATTCGGGTACGTGTCACGGACTATTGGAGCAGGCCCCGGCGTTAAGGGTGTCAGGGACGGTCATCACGGCATCAATGAAATATGGCTGAACCAGTATAATAAATGGTTTTTATCCGATGCCAAATATGACCACCATTTTGAAAAAGACGGCATTCCCCTGTCAGCCCTTGAAGTAAGGGATGAATATCTTAAAAATGGCGGTGCCGACATCCTCAAGGTGAAGGGCCCGGAGAGGATTCCCCTTGATTTTGACGAGGAAATGGGCTGGGATAAAACTAAGTTTATCCAGACATATACCTATATCTCCTGGGATGCCTATAGTGATATTTTTACTGTCTGGCCTGACTACAAGCAACTGCTGCTCATGTATGATGATGATTTCCACAAAAACAACCCCTGGTACAGGAGCGGCAGGCTGCACTGGTCCTATGGTACAAATTATTTGAAACTTGTAGAGGAATGCGATCAGATATATTTTACACCCAATACCATTGCTTCTGAAATTGAAATCGAAGGGAATGTTGCCCGGATCCAATTAGTATCGGATACCCCTAACCTGAAGGAGTACCAGGTCAAAAAACTGCCGGGTAATGAGTGGATCAAAACTGATCCTTCATTTGGAATTGAATTGAAAAAGCGGAGATATGAATGGTTATTCAGGACGGTTAACTTTGCAGGGGTCACAGGACCGGAACACAGAATCATAGTTGACAGTAAATAAGCCTATTAAATTGCACCGAAATTATGAATCACCCTTTCAGGCTTAGGGAATTCAAATATTGAATACACCATTCAGACTTTTTAGTGAATATCTGCAGGATCATATTGAAATATAAACCCGATAAACACGAAGCACATGAAAGCATTTCTTATCATTGTTGCGGTTTGCACCCTGCTGTCAGCATGCGGTGAAAATAATTATCAGACCGTGGATAAAGACAACCCAATCTACCATCCGAATACGGTCTTTGAATCCTTCGAAGATATGGCTTCACCCGGTATCGGTCATTTAATCTCAAAGTACCGGCTGGATACAGTCTTTCACGGCGAAGCCGATGAGTTTAAGCGGATTTTATTACTCAGGCACTGGATTAAATCAGTTATACCGATAGAAGATTATGCCGACCCTTACCCGGGAGCGGGAGATGTCGAGAAAATCCTTGATTATGCCCTTGAAGGCCAGGGATACCATTGCGGTCATTTCATGAGAGTCCAGAATGCCATTATGAGCTCCTTCGGGTATGTTTCAAGAACCCTGGGGGCGGGTCCGGGAGTTCAGGAAGCGCGATTTGCACATCATGGCACAAATGAAATCTGGATTAATAAATATAATAAATGGTTTATGTCAGATGCTAAATACGATCATCATTTTGAAAAGGACGGGATACCTCTTTCAGCTCTTGAAATAAGAAACGAATACCTGAAAAATGAGGCTGCCGATATCCTGATGGTGAAGGGGCCTGACCGTACACCGCTGGAGTTTGATGATGAAATGGACATGGCCAAAACCGAATTTGCCCAGACCTATACATGGATTACCTGGGATACCCATAATGACATATTCACTGCCTGGTCCGATCGGAAAAACCTGCTGATCATGTATGACGACGAGTTTAATCAGAACAATACATGGATAAGAGGCACCAGGCCTCACTGGATTTACGGAAGCCCTGAGAGTCTTCGCCTGGTGCAGGACAGGAATGCCATATATTTTACCCCTAATACAATTGCTTCAAGGGTAAAGATAAGGGATAACGTTGCAGCAATCGGGTTGGTATCTGACACCCCAGGCCTGAAAGAATACCAGGTAAAAGAATTACCCGGTAGTGAATGGGTTGGGATTAATCCCGAGTATAGCCTTGAATTGAAAAATAAGGAATATGAACTGATATTCAGGGCCGTCAATCATGCCGGGGTAGCCGGACCGGAACACCGGATAAGGATATTCAAATAGGCCGGTTTTACTGTGCGTAAAATACCCTCAGTTATGCTACTCGAAAATAAAGGTGCCAAAATTGTTGTAATCATGAAAGGTCCCTTTTATTTCCTGCCATGAAAAAGTTGTCGGGCCCTGATCATAGTCAATCCGGTACATGTTTGCCCTCCACACGGTTCCCGGTCCAGGGGGAACATTAGGCAGGGGTTCAAGAAGCTTGTAAGGAATAAAGAATTCTGCCACCCATGCGGTGACTTCAGCGCCGCTCTTCTTTTTGCCGCCCCTGACACTGGTGGCCCTGCGTGTCATCTTATCGCCCTCATAATTCCAGGGCAGCCAGCCAAGAAATTTTCCATTGTAATTGGGCACCATAATTGGAAGTTCATAATTCATCGGCGACAACTCATATTCGAAATATACAGGAAAGTCTTCCTGGGGCCATAGAAAAACTTCCACCACATCCTCTTCCCACAGGTTAAGGTTATCGGCCTTCATCGTAGTGGTCAGCTTCCGGTCTTCACAATCAAAAAGAAAATACATTCCGGTCGCAGAGTAGAGCACTTTGACTTTGGTTTCATAGGTAACAGGTCTGGACCTGCGCTGCGGAATATCAACCCAGCCGGTTTTTTCCCAGTGCCTGGAATCTCCCTTTCCTGTAATCTTGAAATCTTCAGTTCTTTTTACAATCAAAGTTCCATCAGTTCCATCCAGGACGGCAGACATGGCGTTAGAGAATATTATCCCGGCCATCATCATACTAAAAAGAAATTTATTTATCATTATGCCAATTTTTGATTGATCCATTATTAATATTGCGGATGCTCCTCCCGGTCCTTACCACCTCAGCCCGGGGAAACGGGCCCCACCCTTTTGGTAGATATGACCAGTTCATCCATCCATAGTTTCTGGGTCACAGAACATGTCCGTGGGAAGAAAAATAACTTTATTTTCCTTTAGCTCCACCACCCTGTTTTGTTTTCCATAAGAGATAGTATAGGGTGAATACATGATTTTATCTTCGCCATCAACCCTGTACTCCGGCAATTCAAGACTCAGGCTGCCAACAGTGCTGCTTTTCATCTGACCAACAAGTTCGCCGTTTTTATTTCTAAGTGAGATATTCACGTTATCCAGAGGTTCTCCATTTTTATCCATTGTATTCAGGGTAAGCGTCCAGTATACGGAATAGGAGTGATGATGACCGGTTGCATCAATTCCGAATTCCATGCCCCTGAATTCATTTGAGCGGAACATTGTGCCCCTCGCGCGAAAGCTGGGGTGATCATGTGAGCCCATCCTCACGGGTATGAAATCAGCAATGCTGTTTTGAGCTTTTTCAATTATGTTACCGGCAATATCAGTACTGTCTGCACCTCCATAGGAGCTTCCTACCCAGAGGGGACTGACATTTGTGGTAATATGGTTATTGTAAATTTTCCCTGCCCTGGCATTACCTATAAAAAAAGCAAATGCCTCGGCATCGGTATCAGGATTTTCCTGGTTCACTGTAATTTCATTTCCAAAAACCTCGTTTTCTCCGGCACTTGCACTGTAGAAAATCGCATTGGCAACAGGAATATAGTGAGGATGCTGCTCATACTTCCTGCCTGTAATATAGAACTTATTATTGTATATCCTGTTCCCGTAAGTTCCCCTTGGTGATCCGGGTTCTGCACCATAGTCGGCGATGCGGATTGCATTTGTACTGTAACGTAAATGATACTCGGTACTGGGAGGAGAGGCCTGGATATGGAATTCGTTGTTAAAAATATCAATATCCCTGTGCCTGAATATCTCAATTCCGGAACCGATTTCCGGCATGAAGAGATTTTCAAAGATCCTTGAACCGTCCCCCATGGCCATGACGCTGTAATGATTCGTAACCGTCTGGCGGTTAACAAACAGGTTGTTGTGGACAATAGAATTATTTCCTTTGATGACAAGGTTCCCCTGGCCCCCGAAAAACTCACAAAATGATACTTCGGAGGACTGTGGGCCACGCAGGTCGACAGCATAAAATTCTGCCCCGTGCCGGTTTATAATAAAGGGATTGTCTATCTCAAAGGTAGAGTTGGTAATTGTTGCCTGGGGCACATCTACAGCGGTGGTGTTGATACCCGATGAAATGATCTTAACATTATCGATAATAACCTTAACATCCCTGGCGGTCGACTGGATGCCCCAGGACAGGATGCCCACTGTGCCGTTTTTTATAATGCCGTTTTTTATGGTAACCGTGCCGCGGCCTTCAGCCACGGGGATACCATCAACAGGTTCCCCTGTTTTAACATTGGCGGTGTAATCAAAAAAAGCAGAGTGGCTGATTTCGTGCAAGTGGTCGTAGTGTCCCATGGGATGGGTCTTCTCAACTATGCCTATCCCCACATCCATTGCCGGCCTGATGTCTATCTCATCAACCAGGCAGTCGGTCTCGGCCCTGACCCTGACGCGATACTTTCCGGAAGGAAGATTGTTCAGATGGGCCGTTATAAAGCCTCCCCCCAGCCTGGTTGAACGATTTATCATGGGACTGCTGACTCTTGTTGAATCACCGTATTCGGTAATAACCCTGACCTGATTTCCATGCTCATCTTCAACAAAGAGACTCACATGCATATCATTGGCAAGATCTCCGTCCATATCGCCATAATAATGACCGGTAACCCCACACATGGCGAAATAGGACCGGTTGGCAAGCGGGAGATAAACAAATGAAGAAACAATCTCATCACCAGCCTTCAGCCGAAGCAGTTTATCTCCTGTAAAAGGACGTTCTTCATCGGTCCGCCTGATTTCTGCACCGGGAGCCTTTGAAACATCCCATCCCGTAAGGCCATCTTCAAAACCGTAATTAATCACATGCCCGTAATTACCATCTGCATATGTAAGAGTATACCCGTTCAGGTCAAGGGTTATATCCTTTCCCAGGAAAAGAGTGCTGGCGGGACCGGAAATATCATTTACCAGGATATAGGTGGCCCCGGGAATATCAAGACTGCCGGCCTGACTTACCGGTATCTCCCCTCTTGCAGGGGGCCTGTGATTTACCGGTTTAAACTGGCCCAATGACTCAGGGCAAAATGATGAATATATTATAATGAGCAACCCGGCTTTAAAGATTCTTGATATCATAATAGTGGTTTCCTTTTTTACCGGCCCCTGCCAGTAAGGTAAGTGAGTAAAACGGAGTCACAAACAGAAGGGGGATCAGCCATTTGGCAATATAGGAATAAATTTCAAAAGGTGTAAAGAAAAAATCTGTCGATCACAGGTACCTGGTCTAATAATTCTGTCATAAAAACTTGATTTAAACAAAAGTAACAACTTTTTTGTGAGAACAAAACATAAAATAATATATAAGGATCTTTAATATTATTATATATTTGCAATTAAGTTATATTTAATTTACATTTGTCAA
>SLJO01000252.1 GCA_007135095.1 Bacteroidales bacterium
CGGTATGAAGAGAATTTATAATATTTTGTATGTTTTATTCCTTGTGGCAATATATGCGCCTGTTTCTTCATGCAGCCAGCAGGCGGGCCCCGAAGGAGTGAAAGACCAGTTCGGGGCTGTAACCCGGTTCATTGAACCTGAGAGGAGCGTATACCTGTTTTTTTCTGCACACGATCATTTTCAGGGTATACACACGGTACTCAGCTCTCTTGAGAGGCATGATGTGCAGGCTTCTTTTTTTCTTACCGGCGACTGCCTCAGGGATCCTGAAAACGAACCGGTCATCATGAGCATTATTGAGAACGGACATTACCTTGGGCCTCACTCTGACAAGCACCTGCTTTATGTGCCCTGGGATGTGGGTCCGGAAAGGGATTCCCTGCTTCTGACAAAGGATGAATTTGAAAAGGACCTGCTGGATAATGTCCTGGCACTTGAGCCTTTTCCCGTAGACATCAGGGAGGTAAAATGGTTCCTGCCTCCCTATGAATGGTACAACAGAGACATCGTTGAATGGTCAAATGAACTTGGTATGGAGGTGGTTAACTTTACAACGGGCATAGGCACAAATGCCGATTACACCACACCCGAAATGCCTAATTACCGCACTTCTGAAGAGATCATTACGAGACTGTGGGAGTATGAAGCCCGGCATGGACTGGAGGGCAGGATACTCCTGATCCATCCGGGAGTGCACCCCGACCGGCCCGACCCGCTCTATGAACATCTCTATGACATAATATCCGACCTTATAAGCAAAGGATATGTGCTCAAACGCCTAAACCATTAATAAATGAAGAAAGTCAGCCACCGTTCAGCATGGGCATGGGTGCCTTCACTTTACTTTGCACAGGGAATTCCATATGTCGTTGTAATGACGGTATCGGTAATAATGTACAAGCGCCTGGGCATTTCAAACGCCGATATTGCACTTTATACAAGCTGGCTGTACCTGCCGTGGGTAATAAAGCCGTTCTGGAGTCCTGTTGTTGACCTTTTCAGGACAAAAAGATGGTGGATAGTAATAATGCAGCTGCTGGTGGGTGCCGGACTGGCAGGAGTGGCATTCACAATTCCGGTGCCTGGTTTTTTCCAGTATACGCTGGCATTTTTCTGGCTTCTTGCCTTCAGCTCCGCCACTCACGACATTGCAGCAGATGGTTTTTACATGCTGGGACTCAAGGAGCATGAGCAGGCATACTTTGTGGGCATAAGAAGTACTTTTTACCGTTTTGCAATGATCACCGGCCAGGGACTGCTTATTATCCTGGCAGGGTTTATTGAAACACGGACCGGACTTGAACCGGTCAGGTTCACTGTCAGGGCCGACCCTGGCACTGAAGAGGTTTACCGGCCGGTTTCGGGAAATGATATTCAGGTCGTGCAGGGTATGCCTGACAATGGAAAAAAAAGATTTCTGCTTACCGAAAGTGAGCTTGTAATTTCCGCTTCAGCCATACCCGCTGAAAAAGCCGACAGCCTGCTGCGGTGGACCGAGCAATGGAATATAGACAATGGCTTCATGGAGGCCGAGCGGGAAGTTGAAAAAAGAGATTCATGGTTTGGGCGGGCCATTTCCGGTCCTCTCGGCAACTGGCTGAAACAGACTCTTGGCATTGAGGATGAGAAAGCAGAAGCGTTGCAGGGTAACATACGGCTGATTGGTGTTTCTGTATCCTCACCGCCCGACCAGGGTGAGGAGATAGTTCTGAATACCGGTTTTCAAAGAGGTGACGGGAGCATCCGCCTTGTACGCGGAGACAGGCTGGTGTTTGATAATTCGAACTGGGACAGGACAGCATGGATTGCAATACAGCTTGATCCTTCCCTGGAAAGGACTGCTGAAGCGAGTTTCGAGGGGCTCTCCGGAAACATTCCCTTTGCCTGGTCAGTGACTTTCTTTTTTCTTGCCGGGCTCTTCCTGCTTTTCCTGGTTTATCACCGGTTTTTCCTTCCCTTCCCCGGAACGGATAAAACAACTGTAAGTGAAAAGGGGGATAGTATGTTCAGTGAGTTTTTCAGAACATTCAGTGCATTTTTTAAAAAGAAAAATATCGGGCCCGCCCTTGCATTTATATTGCTATACCGGCTTGGCGAGGCACAGATCGTTAAGCTTGCATCCCCCTTCATGCTGGATCCAAGGGAGATCGGCGGACTGGGTCTGACAACCGGCGATGTCGGCCTTATCTATGGTACAATCGGGATACTGGCCCTTACCCTGGGAGGGATAGCCGGTGGTGTCGTTGCTTCGAGAAAAGGGCTCAGATACTGGGTATTTCCCATGGCACTGGCAATGAATGTGCCTAATGTGGTTTATGTGTTCCTGTCAATGTATACCCCCCAAAGCATGTGGCTTATTTCCGGGGGTGTTGCCCTGGAACAGTTCGGGTATGGCTTTGGCTTTACTGCACTTATGCTTTTTATGATCCATTTCTCCGAGGGCAGCCACAAAACCGCCCACTATGCATTCTGTACCGGATTCATGGCGCTGGGCATGATGCTTCCGGGCATGATTTCGGGATGGGTTCAGGAAATAATAGGTTATGTGAACTTTTTTGTATGGGTTGTGCTGTGTACAATACCCGGATTTATAATCATTTTCTACCTCAGGATTGATCCCGCTTTCGGTGTGAAGAAGGACAAGCGTGCCTCCTGATTAAAGGGGCCTGCAAGGGGGCATTGCCTTTTTTGGTAATATCTGTCAGTAAAGGAAGTATTCGCGGGCTTTTTCAGCGAAAGCTTCCGTATCCCTGGTCCAGGTATCGATTATATCTTCCACCATAAACCTCTTCTGGAATTCCCTCCTTATTTTATCCGTACCCGCAACTTTGTCAAACATATCAAGGCGGGCAGGAATACACATGTCGAAAACATTTTTTTCCGGGTATAATATTTTAGCCTCCTGCAGGACATAGAACTGGATCAGCGTCAGGGGGGCTTTTTTCATATCCTTCAGGTGTATCTGCACCCCGTGTACCATGTCGCCTTGCGAAACACTGTAATAGGGTACGTAATGGACCGGGCGGAAGGTCACCCCGGGCAGGTCAAGCCCGTTAAGCCGTGCCGCCAGCTTCCCTGCATCGATCCATTCTGCTGCTATCAACTGAAAGGGAAGCGTATATCCTACACCTATATTGTAAACATAAAGTTCACCCAGGATTCCGGATACGGGATAGTAGTATGGGGAATGGGCATGGGGAATATGGGGGGAGGCGGGTATCCATTCAAGCCCGGTTTCTTCAAACAGCATGTCCCTTTCCCAGCCCTCCATCTTTATAACTGTAAGATCCGGATTCGCTGAGAGCAGTCCTTCATTTTTAAGAAACATGGCCAGCTCCCCGATAGTGAATCCATGCACATAGGTTATCGGAAACTGGCTGACGAACGAAATATATTTATCCTCTACAAGGCAACCTTCAAATCTGTTGCCTCCAAGGGGATTTGGCCTGTCAAGCACCATTATGCTGACATTGTTTTCCGCTGCCGCTTCCATAGCAAGCCCGAGTGTACTGATATAGGTATATGACCGCGATCCTATATCCTGGATGTCATAGACCAGAATATCAATGTTTTCAAGCATTTCCGGGGTAGGTTTACGTGTTGCACCATAGAGGCTGAAAACCGGCAGGCCGGTTAGGGGGTCAAATATGCTTTCCACCTTTAAACCTGCTGCAAATTCACCCCTTATGCCGTGTTCCGGGCCGAAAAGTGCAACAAGATTGACCTCAGGGGCGTTGTGCAGTATGTCGGCCGTAGAAACAAGCCTGCTGTCAACGCCGGTGGGATTGGTGATCAAACCCACTCTTTTTCCTTCAAGCTGCCGAAAATTATTTCCCATCAGCACTTCAATGCCGGTTTTCACCTGGGAGGTGGCAAGCGGTGAGGCAAGAATCATTAAAACGAATAGAATGAATTTCATTCGTATAAATTATAGTTAGCAATTTGTTTAACAATAAGTTACTGATTCATGATCCGGATATTTTGCTTTTCAATCCATGGATCACCCATGATTTATTCATTGCATTTTGTGTTAC
>SLJO01000129.1 GCA_007135095.1 Bacteroidales bacterium
CAATGCTTTGCTGGGGCTCATGGGCAAACACCCAGAAACTTGCCACAAAAAAATGGCCTTTCCAGCTCTATTACTGGGATTATGCGATCGGGGTGCTTTTACTCTCCCTGCTGCTGGCTTTCACGGCAGGAAGCATTGGCACGGATGGGCGCAGCTTTATTGCCGATCTTTCACAAGCTGATTTCTCAGCCCTGGGTTCGGCCTTCCTTGGAGGCGTTGTTTTTAATATTGCCAATCTGCTCCTGGTTGCAGCAATTGCAATTGCAGGCATGGCAGTGGCCTTCCCCATCGGGATCGGACTTGCCCTTGCCCTTGGCGTAATTGTCAATTATATTGCCACTCCACTGGGTAACCCGGTAATTCTTTTCATTAGCGTTGCTTTTGTGGTTGTCGCAATTGTGCTTGATGCAAAAGCATACAAAAAGCTTCCGGCCAGGGCTGAATCCACTACCAAGGGAATTGTCATTTCACTTCTCGCCGGCTTGCTTATGGGCTTTTTTTACCGCTTCGTTGCAGCCTCCATGACAGGCGACTTCGTCAATCCCGAATCCGGCAGGCTCACCCCTTATACCGCCTCGGTAATTTTTGCGGTGGGGTTGCTGATTTCCAATTTCCTCTGGAATTCGATTTTCATGTATAAGCCCCTTACCGGGGAAAAAGTCACATACAGTGATTATTTAAAGACCGGCGACACGAAACTGCACCTTGTCGGGATACTGGGAGGAGTGATCTGGAGCCTTGGTTTTACCGTTAACATCATTGCCGCCGAGCAGGCCGGGTTTGCTATTTCTTACGGACTGGGTCAGGGGGCAACCATGGTAGCAGCAATGTGGGGGGTATTCATATGGAAAGAGTTTAAGGGAGCACAAGGTGTCAGCGGACTGCTTACTGCCATGTTCCTGTTTTTTGCTGTCGGGCTGGCATTGATTATAGCCTCAAGGCTTTATTGACCCTGCGGAAAATACCCGGAACCGGGCACAGGCAGCACCCGGCAGCCATGGGGCGCTAAGCCGGGGTTCATGACCGGGAAAGTGGGTGCTGACGTACAAGACGTTATTTCCCGGGTAACGGGATTGACTCCGAAAACTGTAAAATCAAAACGATATGAATAAAAAAATAATTGTGGTTGGTAGTTCAAACACCGACATGGTGGTTAAGGTGCCTCATATTCCGGCACCCGGAGAAACAGTTATGGGATCCGAATTGCTTACCATCCCCGGGGGCAAGGGGGCCAACCAGGCCGTGGGCGCCGCCCGCGCCGGCGGGGATGTAGTTTTCATTGCCTGCGTATCTGACGACACCTTCGGAACCGATGCGATCGAAAACTACAAAAAGGACGGTATAAACACCTCCTTTATCAAGGTAAAACCCGGAATTCACTCCGGGGTTGCACTTATCAATGTGGCAGAGGACGGGGAGAACAGCATTGCCGTTGCGCCTGGCGCCAACAGCCACCTTCTCCCTGAAGATATCCTGAAATCCAGGGAAGTTTTCGCAGAAGCCGGAATAGTTCTGGTACAGCTTGAAATACCGCTAGAAACTGTCGGTGCCGTCGCAGAACTTGCTGCAGAACTGAACATACCGATGATCCTTAACCCTGCCCCTGGTGCGAAGTTGCCGGCAGATATTCTTAAAAAGTTATCAATTATAACCCCCAACGAAACCGAGGCAGCCCTGCTTACAGGAACCAAAGAGATAAATGACGATTCCATTCCGCTGATGGCCAGAGATCTTTACGATATGGGCATAGAGACCGTCATAATAACCCTGGGAAGCAGGGGTGTTTATTTGCTTAACAGTACTTTTCAGGGATATATACCCGGGTACACAGTCAAGGCAGTCGACACCACTGCGGCAGGGGATGTTTTCAACGGAGCCCTTGCCTCTGCCCTGTCGGAGAATAAGACGATCAGGCAGGCCATTGATTTCGCCCAGCGGGCCGCGGCAATATCCGTAACAAGGATGGGTGCGCAGCCTTCGGCACCGAAGCTAGATGAAATATCCGGTTTCCGGCAGGCGGGCGGCTATAACCGGAAAAATAATTAATCATAATGCTCATTTTCAATAATAAAAGTCGTCGATTATGAGAAATCAAATTATATTTCTGGCTTTGTTAATGATTGCATTCAATCATCCGGCTGCATCTGAGCGTAAAACGGAGGTTGTCATAAAAGGAGAGAAATTTTACATCAACGGTTCACCGACCTATGAAGGCATAACCTGGACAACATCATACGGTGTCGAATATCCCGTTGAAGGGTTGCTTATGAATGCCCGCCTGGTTCAGGGCATGTTTGACGACCTGAATGAAAAGACACGCGGGCAATGGGCCTACCCCGATACAGGAGAGTGGGATCCCGACCGGAATACCCGGGAGTTCACCAGGGCCATGGCCTCATGGCGGGAACACGGATTGCTTGCATTTACGCTCAACCTGCAGGGCGGATGCCCTTACGGCTACTGCAGGGCTTTTCCGTGGGACAACTCCTCATTTTCTCCGGATGGTTCACTCAGGGAAGCATTCATGCAAAGGGCAGAACGTATTATTGACCGGGCTGATGAATTGGGGATGGTTGTCATGCTGGGACTGTTTTACTTCGGAGAAGACGGTACCCTTAAGGATGAAGAAGCAGTCAGGCAGGCTGTGAGGAATGCTGTTAACTGGGTGCTTGCGAAGGGTTATACCAATGTTATTATTGAAATAAACAATGAATGCTCGGTACGTGCCTATGACCACGATATCCTGCGTTGCCACCGGGTTCATGAACTGATTAGTCTGGCCAGGGACATAAAGGCAGACGGGCGTTCACTTTATGTGAGCACATCACTCGCGGGTGGCCAGGTGCCACCCGACAATATCGTTGAAGTATCCGACTATGTTCTCATACATGGCAATGGGGTGCAGGATCCTGATCGTATCACTGAAATTTCGGCAGAGATACGGAAAAAAGATGTTTACAGGCCTGTGCCTCTTGTAAACAACGAAGATGATATCCCCTGGAGAAATACGGACCAGGGATGGGGAGAAGAAGGAAATAATTTTGTTACCAGCGTTAAAAGTTTTACGGGTTGGGGATACTTCGATTTCAGGCTGCCTGCCGAAAGAAATGATTATAACCTTGGGTTCCAGAGTGTGCCGGTAAACTGGCAGATTTCATCCGTGCGCAAGCGCGACTTTTTTGGCCTGCTTGCAGATATCACCGGTAGTCCCGGTACACCCGCTATTGACATTGATTTTCCCGGGCGGCCAGGTGAAAAGATTCATTTCAGGATAGAAGGAGGCCCATCAGATATCGAAATTGATAAACTGGAATTAATTGCAAACAACAAAGTCGTGGCAGTATCAGATCAAGTTCCGGAGGAATTTCGTGTTGATGAGATTGATTGCAAAATTTTAGCCGGGGAGCACTGGATTAAGGCAAGGCTCACATACTTTCGTGATGGACGTGAAATAATTGTTGAATCACCCTATTACCAAAATCCCTGGTGGCCATATGGAGGAAGCCCCCAGGGTAACTGAATCTCATAACTAAAACCCATAACAGATGAAACACTGTAAAGCGGCTTTTTTCCTGACTGCATTAATTGTTTTGGTTGCTTCCTGCAACCGGTCGACTTCCGATCATCTGTCGCCATTCAGTGATGGCGATATTATCACGATCAACAAGCAGGTTCTCCGTGACAAAATCAATGGCGGCTGGGCCGGGCAGGTTATAGGCTGCACCTATGGCGGGCCCACCGAGTTCCAGTGGAACGGCACCATGATAGGCGATCATGTTCCCATCCCCTGGGATGAGGACCAGATGGAATGGTGGTATGACAACGCCCCCGGATTGTATGACGATATCTATATGGACCTGACCTTTGTGGCTGTCTTTGAGGAGCACGGACTGGATGCTGCTACCGATCTCCATGCCCTTGCTTTTGCCAATGCCGAATATCCGCTGTGGCATGCAAACCAGGCTGCCCGCTACAACATCCTCAGCGGGATAATGCCTCCTGCTTCAGGAC
>SLJO01000145.1 GCA_007135095.1 Bacteroidales bacterium
CACAGCAAATTGAAAAGGACTATATTATATCCTGGGTATTATGGGGTGTTTATAATCATGGTACTTTAAAAGATGCTTTGATCTTTAAGGGTGGAACTTGTATTAAAAAGATCTTTATCAAGGACTACCGCTACTCTGAAGATATTGACTTCACGATTGAATCATCATTGGAAAAAGCACTTTCGGATGAAGAAATTTACAAAGCATTTAACGAAGTATTTGGAAGTATTAAAGAGGCTGCCAATATTGATCTGACTATACCTGAAGATTCAAAGGAAGTTCATGAATCCGGTTCCATTAAATTCTACATTGAATATATCGGCCTGCTCGGAGGCAAAAGCGATCATATTAAGACCGATATTGGGAAAGGTGAAAAACTTGAATTTGAAATTGTGAAAAAACCTATGGTGAATAATTACTCAGACCTTGAGGAAGAGGATAAGGTAACCATTACAAGTTATAGTCTGTAGGAAATAGTTATTGAAAAAATGGCTGCCCTGATGGGAAGGACAATACTGATGTGGCCGCCGACCTGCCGAACAGCCCAGTAGCCCTGTTAACCCACATTGCAGCTTATGGATTGTAAGAGCCTGATATCAAGAGCTGTCATTTTTTAAAATTTCCGCAGGGGGGCCTACGGATTTTTTTCTTACATGCCGCCACTGCCCATTTTTAAAATGTTAATAATTCACAATGCTTTTAGAATCCCATTTGAATCTATATATTTGCACATTCAAATATTTACACTTTGCAAATAATGTCAGAATCATTCCCAAAATCTCAATCACCTTTCCTTCAGATAAATAAAAGCTGGCGGAGGCTGAAGAAACTGAATCAGGATTTTCAGGAACAGGCCGACATTTCCCTTGATGAGGCCATTGTATTGTGCTGTTTATCGCAACACTGCAAATGCCAGGGGGATGTGGCTGATGAAACCGGATTGTCAATTACCCAGGCATCCAGGGTGTTGAGCAGACTTGAAAACAAATCGCTTATTCATCGTAGCATCGGCAATGACGACAAGCGAAAAATGATTTTTACCATTACTCCGGACGGCCGGCAAACCCTTGAAATAGTTACCCCTTTGGGAGCCAGCCACTTTAAAATATAAATTTTCTCACATCCGATACAAACCCAATATAACTTAAGTGCAACCTTTATATAATTGACATGAATATACTTATTATCGGCGGTGTGGCCGGAGGAGCTACCACCGCGGCACGGCTCAGAAGAAACGATGAAAAAGCCAATATCATCATGGTGGAGAGGGGAGAACACATCAGCTATGCCAATTGTGGCCTTCCATACTACATTGGCGGTACCATAGCAGAACGTGAAAGCCTTTTTGTACAGACCCCGGAAGCATTTTCCCGGCGTTTTAATGTCGATGTAAGGGTTCTCCAGGAGGTTGTTTCCATCAGTCCGGAGCATAAAACCGTAACCATAAAAAGATTGACCACCGGCGAAGAATATAAAGAATCTTATGACAAGCTGGTGCTTTCTCCGGGAGCGGAACCCGTGCGCCCGAATCTGCCTGGTATTGACACCGAAGGGATATTTACACTGCGCAACGTGTCTGATACCGACCGCATCAAAACCTATATCGAAGCAAATAAAATCAAAAGAGCCATTGTGGTGGGCGCGGGGTTTATCGGGCTGGAAATGGCCGAGAATCTTCATAAACTGGGAATCTTTGTATCAATTGTTGAAATGGCCGAACAGGTGATGACTCCCCTGGATTACAGCATGGCTTCACTGGTCCATCAGCACCTGAAAACCAAAAATGTTGAATTTTTCCTGAGGGCCGGTGTCACCTCTTTCCGCAAAGAGAATGGAGGAATTGCGGTAACCCTCCAGAGCGGGCGAGAATTGCAAAGTGACCTGGTGATACTTTCAATCGGTGTTCGTCCCGACAGCAACCTGGCTAAAAACGGCGGACTGCAACTGGGAAAAACCGGGGGTGTCAAGGTAAATGAATACCTGCAAACTTCTCATCCTGATATTTATGCCGTAGGGGATGCCATTGAATATCCCAACCCTATCACCAGCATCCCTCAGATCACCTACCTGGCAGGACCTGCCAATAAGCAGGGGCGCATTTGCGCCGACAACATCGCAGGTAATAACCGGCGAAAGTACCAGGGTTCCATCAACACTGCCATTGCCAAAGTATTCGATATAACCGTTGCCTCCACCGGTGTGTCGGGCCGGACATTACGTAAGAACAATATTCCTTATGCCTCTTCCATTACCCACTCCGGATCACATGCAGGATATTACCCGGGGGCTATCCCCATGAGCATCAAAATTGTATTCCACCCTGAAACCGGAAAACTCTATGGAGCTCAAATAGTGGGTTATGATGGAGTGGACAAACGAATAGATCTGCTGGCCACCGTTATAAAAAATAATGGAACTATCCACGATCTTACGGAGATAGAACACGCTTATGCTCCCCCATATTCTTCAGCCAAGGATCCGGTAAACATAGCAGGTTTTGCTGCAGAAAACATTATCACCGGCAGGGTAAAATCATGTTCCTGGCGAGAAATTGAAAAAACCGACAACAAGGATACCTTGTTGCTGGATGTCCGTACTGCCGACGAGTTTGCGCTAGGTACCATTCATAATGCAGCGAATATTCCAATCGATGAACTCCGGGAACGCAAGGAGGAAATACCTCGTGACAAACGGGTGATTGTATTTTGCGGCGTTGGCCTCAGAGGATATGTGGCCTGCCGCATTCTCAGCCAGCATGGATTCAGTTATGTGGAAAACCTTAGCGGTGGAATCAAAACCTGGGAGTTTGCCATCCAGAAACAAAGCAACGAAGATATTTACGAGAAGGACTACGTGGGGCTGGACGACAATATCTATCAGCGTAAAGCCAAAGAGAAACATCCTGTTGCCGGACAGATGGCATCCCTGCAAATTGATGCCTGCGGATTGCAATGTCCTGGTCCTATTCTCAAGGTGAAAAACAGTTTTGCACAGGTGCAGTCCGGCCAGGTGATTGAAGTGAAAGCTACCGACCCTGCTTTTGAGTCGGATATAAAGGCCTGGGCCAATATGACCGGCAATAAGCTCCTGGAAGTGACACAGTCTGGCGGGGTGATCACTGCACGCCTGCAGAAAGGCTCAGCTTCCGACAAACCTGTACATGGGGGCAAAGTAGCCGATAACAAAACCATGGTGGTTTTCAGCGATGATCTTGACAAAGCCCTGGCTTCTTTTGTCATTGCGAACGGCGCAGCATCAACCGGCAAAAAAGTATCCCTGTTTTTCACTTTCTGGGGACTGAACATCCTGAAAAAGACAAACAAGCCGGCAATGAAAAAGGACTTTATGGCAAGTATGTTTGATAAAATGCTACCCAAAAACAGCAAGGGGCTAAAACTATCCAAACTCAACATGATGGGAATGGGTAGCAATATGATGCGCAATATCATGAAAAAGAAAAACATCGATTCACTGGAGTCTCTCATAACCCAGGCTCAGGAAAACGGTGTTGAGTTTATCGCCTGCACCATGTCTATGGATGTAATGGGAGTAAAAAAGGAAGAGCTCATCGACAGAGTGGAGTTCGGAGGAGTAGCCACTTACCTGGAACGCACCGAAGAAGCCAATCTGAACTTGTTTATTTGATCCCTGCCAATAGTCTTTTGGTCAATCTATTCCTCCCGGTCCATGTTCATAAGCGTTAGACTAAATCAGCTTTTTTTATTCCGCCGAAAGGCAGACGGGTATTTTAGCAATTTATTTTGGAATTAATTATCTATTCTTTTAATACTATTTATGCAACGGACATATAATTTAAAAGAACCTGGATAACTATAAAGATTTTAAATTTCATAACATAAACTTTGATTTTCTAATTTACTTAATTATAATTGCACTGCATCCGGACATTCAAATAAATTAACCCAACAATTTATCAGCCTGTTTATCAACTGGTTATCTCGTATAAAAACACTTAATGACATTAGGGAA
>SLJO01000069.1 GCA_007135095.1 Bacteroidales bacterium
ACTTGAAACTGCAAGGCACTTTCGAGTTGAAACCCTGCTTTTTCCAGAATGGAGGGGCCATAATAAACAACTATGTTAACGCCGGTAAACTGTCCGAACACCGAGAGGCCTACCCCCACAAGCAGAGCCAGGCGCAATCCCGGTTTAAAAAGTTCTCCGATCGTTCCTACATGGGATACTGTTTCTTTGATTTCCGTTAATTCTTTCCGGGCATTCAACAGATTGCTGATTTTCGCAAGGATGCTTAATCCTTTTTCATCCTGCCCGTTTTTAATCAGCCAGCGGGGAGATTCAGGCACAAAAAACAGCAAAAGGAAAAAAAGTCCTGAGGGAATCATCTCTGCAGCAAACATCCCTCTCCAGATTTCAGATAAAAACAATGCGCGGAAATATCCTGCTCCGTTAAATTCTGCACTATTGAACTGTGAATAATTTAAAAGCGACCAGTTAGAAAAGTAGGCCAGTAAAATGCCAATAACTATTGATAACTGGTATAATGCTACCAGCCTTCCACGTATTTTTGGCGGAGAAACTTCAGAAATGTAAAGGGGGGAAAGGACCGACGCCACCCCAACGCCAATGCCGCCAATCAGCCTGGCGATGATAAGCATTTGAAATGTCGGAGCCACGGCAGAGGCAAATGCGGATGAAAAAAACAAAACAGCCGCTGTTATCAATACGGGCTTCCGCCCGTGCCGGTCACTCAATGACCCGGAAATAATCGCTCCAAATATTGCTCCAATCAGGGCTGAGCTCGCAAACCAGCCCACCTCCATCTGACTCAATCCGAACTGTATTTCAACTATACTGAAAGTACCTGAAATGACAGCCGTATCGAATCCAAACAGCACCCCGCCAAGGGAGGCTACAAAACAAATCATTGATAAAAAAAGCTTATTAACCTTTTCTCCGCCTGTGTTTGATGGTTCCATTCTATTTTGTTCGTTTTCTATTATTACTCTGGTTTTCATTTATTGTTTCAAGTGCTTTCCATCCCTGGTAAAGGAAACGCGGTAAATGGAAACAGCCCTTCCATTTGCCCCCTTTCAACGGCAGCAACACCTCTCCCTGACGGTTAAGGTACCCGAACCATTCGCCGTATTCCCTGTCAGGAAAATGACTCCATGTATAGTCATGCAACCTGATGAACCACTCCCAACACCTTTCATCTCCGGTATACATGTAGCCTTTAAGTGTTGCCAGGATAGCCTCCTGATGAACCCACCATAGCTTCTGGTCCCATTCAAGCTGCTGTGGCGGATGCCCTTTGATATCCATCATATAGAATATTCCGCCATACTTTTTATCCCATCCGTATTCCAGCAGGCCGATGGAAATATCCACAGCCTTTTTAATCAGGTGGCTATCCCCGCTGCGTTTTGCCAGGTCCATTAAAAACCACATCGACTCAAGGCTGTGTCCGGGGTTAACCAGCCGGCCATCAAAAGAATCCTGAAAGCTGCCATCAGGATTGGTCAGCTCAAGCAGAAGCCCTGATGAAGGCTGATAAAATACATTCAGTAATTCATGCTTGCAATAACCTATTACCTCTTCAACTTGTTGCGAGTCCAGGAGATGCTCAATTTCCAGCACCAGGTTGGACAAAATCATTGGCAAGGATAAGCTTTTTCCCGGCCTGGTGCCCGGATATATTTTATTAAACTTCCCCTTGGGATTCTCCCTGCGTAACAGGATATTGTTAAAAGTTGATCTTGCAATAGCACTGTACTTTTCATTCCCCGTTGCTTTATGCAGTTGTCCAAAGGCCATAACCGCAAAGCAATCAGAAAATATGTTATATGGCATTACCAGCGGTTTCCCTTCCCGGTTGAGCGAGAAATACCAGTTGCCATGATCATCCATGCCATGTTTTTTCATGAATTCAGCCCCGTGTATTGCCATATCAAGCCATTCCTTTTTTTTCCCGACCTGGTTATAAAGCATCGAGAAAAGCCAGACCTCCCTGCCCTGAAGCCATATGAATTTATCGGTATCGTATACTTCTCCCTTTCTGTTAAGGCAGGTGAAATATCCTCCGAATTCCGTGTCTTTGGAATGATTCATCCAAAAGGGGATGACCGATTCAAGTAATTCATCCCTGTATTGCCCGGCATATTCTGATAATTCATTCATATTTATAAAAATATTAGTCTGATTAAAATAAAGTCCGGCGAATTAAGTCCTGTTGTGTGTGATCCCGGCATGAGCATGAGCATTCAATTCAAGGGGTCCCTGAAAAAAGCCGAAAAATACAAATAATATTTGAAAGGATGCTCCCGGCAATTGGGTTTTCCGCAGGAGGCGCCCCTGCCTGTGAAGCCGACCGATTGGAAAATCCGGAAACAAAAAAACGCAGCACCGGGTGGAACGATGCTGCGTTATAACTATTCGGATGGGCAACAGGGACTTAAAGGGATCTGCCGGTTGCTCTGCTGTCGGGGATTACAGGGATTCGATTCTTTCTTTACGCCTATTATCTTCACAACACATATATAGTTTTTTCAGTCGGGGATTACAGGGATTCGATTCTTTCTTTACGCCCCTCCGATCTGCATTTCTGCAATGCGGAAACTTGGTGACGCAAAGGATCTCTTCATGTCGACATCATTGCCCATCATATCGATCCCGTTTAGAATCTGGGCCGCATTGCCTGCTATTGCCAATCCCTCAACGGGAAAAGCAATCTTCCCGTTTTCGATCCAGAACCCGGTTGCGCCCCCGCTGAAATTTCCATCCACGGGATTTATGCCATAGCCTGTCACTCCTTTCAGCAGTAATCCGCGCTGTGTGGCAGCGACAATTTCCTCCTGGCTGTGCCTGCCTGCCGCAAGGTAAAGGTTATGGGTGCCGATGCCGGGCAGACTGGAATAGCCGCCCCTTGAAGCATTACCCGTGCTTTCAACACCTGCTCTTCGGGCCACCTGGGTATTATAAATAAAGCTTCTGAGGATTCCGTTTTCAATAAGTACTCTTTTGGCCGTGGGCACCCCTTCCCCGTCAAAGGGTGAACTGCCGGTTCCTTTTGGCCTGGTGCCATCGTCGGTGATGGTGAGCATTGAGGAGGCAAATTGCCGGTCCATCGAGTCCTGCAGGAAACTGGCACCCTGAAGCACTCTCTCACCATCGATTGCCGCGATAATCCCCCTTAGCAGCGAGGGGGCCACGGCGGCATCAAAAATCACGGCAGCCCTTTGTGTTCTTACCATTTGGGGGTCAAGCAATTCCCAGGCTTTTTGGGATGCCCTGCCGGCTATTTCATCCAGTGGCTCCAGATCGGCGAAAAACCGTCGTGTACACGATTCCCCTCCTGTTCTTCTCTGGTCTCCTTTCTCTGCTACCACTCCGATACCTACCGAGCAAACAGATGATTTGTATGAATTGGATATCCCGTTTGAGTTGGCAATGAAAATTTCACCCTCCCTTTCCCCGAAAGTCGAACCCGAGCTGTGGGTGATTTTAGGATCTTTCATGGCATGCTCTTCCAGTTCAAGTGCCATATCTATTTTCCGGTCCATGCTGACGCGAGCTATTTCAGGATCAAACAAACCCTCCACGATGGTGGTACCCGCATCGGAAGGCAGGACATTGTTTTCGTCAGGAGAAGTAAGTTTTGCAAAAGCGATAGCCCTGCTCATTGTGTCATCCAGAGCCTGCTGACTGAGATCGTTGCTGTGGCTGAAGCCCATTTTTCCCTCGACGATAACCCTGAAACCTATCCCCGTAGAGGAAGCTTCCTGAATAGTTTCGACATCTGCATTGCGTATCCTGATGATCAGGTTCCTGCCGGTTTGAAGATATACCTCAGCCGAGTCTGCCCCCATCCGGAGACATTTGTCGACCAGCTTTTCTGTCAGTTTTTTATAATTCATTCGTATAAATTATAGTTAGCAATTTGTTTAACAATAAGTTACTGATTCATGATCCGGATATTTTGCTTTTCAATCCATGGATCACCCATGATTTATTGACCTGCG
>SLJO01000142.1 GCA_007135095.1 Bacteroidales bacterium
AGAAAATTAAAAATATAAAGAGATGGAAAAACTGCCATTTGAAAGGCCGGTGATCAAAAAACTAAATGCCGGGATGCCGGGTAAATTTGGGATGAAGACGGCAATAACCCCTGTCACCCATATTGACCAGGTGGCGGTGAATGATATGATGGAAGAACATGGATCGCCCCTTTTCGTGATTTCCGAAAATACCTTGCGCAGGACATACAGGGAGGCTAAAAGGGCATTTGATACCCGGTATCCCAAAGTCCAGTTTGCCTGGTCTTATAAGACAAATTACCTGAATGCCGTTTGCAGCGTGTTCCACCAGGAAGGGGCATGGGCAGAGGTTGTCTCGGGTTTCGAATATAAGAAGGCCCTGGCTCTTGGTGTGGAAGGCAGGCACATAATTTTTAACGGCCCTGATAAAAAAAGGGAAGATCTGATTGTTGCCATCAATAATAATTCGCTTATACATATTGATCATTTTGATGAGATGTATATGCTGAATGAACTTGCCGATGAAACGGGTAAAAAACCAATGGTGGCTATAAGAGTCAATATGGATGTGGGGATCTATCCCATGTGGGACAGGTTCGGGTTTAATTATGAGAATGGCGAGGCATGGGATGCCCTTAACCGGATAATGACAGTTGGGAAGCTGCAATTAACCGGCCTGCACACGCATATAGGGACGTACATGTTATCGTCCGAAGCATACCGGCTGGCGGCAGCAAAACTTGCCGGGCTTGCGGCAGGACTTGAGGGTAAATATGGCCATGTACTGGGCTATATAGATGTGGGAGGAGGGTTTGCCTCAAAGAATACCCTGAAGGGAGCATATTATTCGGGCGCAGACACGGCTCCGGGATTTGATGAATATGCCGAAGCAATAAGTTCTGCATTGGTCAATTCTGCAATCAAACCCGAGAACATGCCCCTGCTGATACTTGAAACAGGACGGGCACTGGTGGACGACGCCGGTTATGTGCTTGGAACGGTGATTGCAAACAAACGGCTTGCCGATGGCCGCAGGTCCACCATCCTGGATATAGGAGTTAATATTCTTTTTACCTCCTTCTGGTATGATCATCAGATCAGCCCCGCCCGGCCGGTATCTGAACATACCGAGGAAACTACCATATATGGCCCGTTGTGTATGAATATTGATGTAATAAAGGAAGCAGCTGTAATGCCACTGCTGAAAACAGGAGATCGTGTGGTGATAAGCCGTGTTGGTGCCTATAATATGACCCAGTGGATGCAGTTTATCACTATGCGCCCCAGGGTGGTTATGATCGGCACCGACAGGAGGGTCCACCTGGTGCGTGAAGGGGAAGAACTGGAAACTATAAATTCCCTTGAAAGGATGCCTGAACATCTGAAGGAATTCAGGCTGTAATGAACCCTGAATAATGAAAGCCCCGACAGCCTCCGGCAGGCAAAATAAAAATGAATTTCACATCCGGATACTATTGCAAAACAGACAGAATAATGTATGTGAAACCGACGAAGTCAATAAACCATGGGCGATGCGTACGAGCGGCATGCCATATACGAATTGCATGTCCTGGTAAATAGTTGAAAATAAATTTTGATAACCAGAATTTATTCGGATTCAAAGATACCCGGATAATAAAGTATAAACCTCTGAGACCTCTATGGCAAAAATAATTCAGCTGACGAAAAATGATAGCATTCAGTTGTTTTTCAGAGGAGTCCTGAACAGCTACTCACAGGTGTTTTTTTCCGATAACAGGGTTTTTGCTGCTGTAATTCTCCTGGTGACTTTTGTTGATCCGTTCGCGGGGTTCTGGGGACTGGCTTCTGTGCTGGTTACCAATTTGACCGGGCTTTACCTCGGGTTTAACAGGTTTATTATTGCCAAAGGGATATATGGGTTCAACAGCCTTCTGGTCGGACTGGGACTGGGTGTGTATTTTGCTCCGGGCTGGCATCTTTTGCTAATAGTGGTGCTTGCTGCCGTCCTTACTCTTTTTGTCTCAATACTGGCAGAAGGTGTTATTGGAAAATACGGCCTTCCTTATCTGAGTGTGCCTTTTATTATTTCTATCTGGATAATTATGCTGGCCACCCGCGATTTAACTGCTCTGGGTATCAGCCAGCGTGGTGTTTATACCCTGAATGAACTCTACAGCATAGGTGGAATTACCCTGGTCAGGCTTTATGAATGGTGGCATCAATTACATTTTCCACCTTCCCTGCGCGTGTATTTCATTTCGCTCGGGGCACTGTTTTTTCAGTTTAATGTGCTTTCGGGGGTGATCCTTGCCGGTGGACTGCTGTATTATTCCCGCATAGCCTTCACCCTGGCACTGCTGGGCTTTTACTCGGCTTTCTTTTTCTATGAAATCATAGGGGCTGACCTGGACGAGCTGAACTATAGTTATATAGGCTTCAATTACATCCTGACTGCCGTTGCCGTGGGAGGGTTTTTTATAATACCCTCTGTTTCATCATATTTATCAGTTATTTTGCTTATGCCAATGGTGGCACTTCTTACCATTAGCCTTAGTTCGGTTTTTGCCGTATTCCATCTTCCTGTTTATTCCCTGCCGTTTAACATAATTGTCCTGCTTTTCCTGTATGTACTCAAATTCAGAACCAGCAGCACAAACCGGCTGCATACCCTGTTCTTCCAGTATAACTCCCCTGAAAGAAACCTTTATGCCTTCCGGAATTCATCTGAAAGGCTGTCCCGACTGCAGGATGTACAGATTAAATTTCCTTTTTATGGTGAATGGACAATTACGCAGGCATATGACGGAGAGCACACCCACAGGAATGAGTGGAGGCATGCACTGGATTTTGAGATCCTGGATGAGGAAGGGAAATCATACGTGGGCGACGGGCACCTGTGCAGTGATTATTTTTGCTATGGCAAGGCAGTTCTTGCCCCGGCAGACGGGACGGTGGAGGATGTGACCGATAATATTCCCGATAATGCCATAGGTGAAGTGAACCTGATCCAGAACTGGGGGAATACAATTATAATCAAGCATACAGACGGATTATATTCCAAACTCAGTCACCTGAAAGAAAATTCTGCCAAAGTAAAACAGGGAGAAAAAGTAAGGCAGGGCCAGACCCTTGCAAGGTGCGGAAATTCAGGCCGTTCACCGGTGCCACACCTTCATTTCCAAATGCAGGCAACCCCCTGGGTCGGATCGGGAACAATTGATTATCCTATAAGTCACTATATTGTGAATAAGGACGGGGATTTCGGGTTCCATTCTTACAACGTGCCCCTGAAGGGAGAAAAAGTAAGGAACGTGGAGAATAATGCACTGCTGAAGAATGCGTTTAACTTTGTACCCGGCAGGAAGGTGCTGATAAATGAGAACAGGAACGGCAGGGTGGATAACGTGGAATGGGATGTTCAAACCAGCTTGTACAATAAATCATTTATCAACTGCAAAAAATCAAATTCAAGGGCATGGTTTGAAAATGACGGAACGATATGGTATTTTACCCATTTTGAAGGTGACCGCTCCTCACTGCTCCATTTTTTTTACCTCGCAGCCTTTAAGGTGCAGCTTGGGTATTACCAGGATATAATCCTGGAAGATAAATATCCTGTAAACCAAACCTTTCCCTTAAGAATCCTGTTTTTCCAGGACCTGGTTGCCCCGTTTTTTCTTTTTCTCAAATCTCTCTACCGAATTAAATACGTATTTATTGATAATACACTTTCACCTGAAAAGATCATGCTCAGATCAGAAGCCTCCTCCTTTGCTTTCGGCAGATCATCTCAAACCCTGCGGTTTGAAATGGACATTGACAAAAAGGGGTTAAGAAGATTTGTTGTTGAAAAAGATAATAATTTAATTACAGGGGTATGGGAAGAATAATATTGATCCTGGTCCTTGCATTTCAAGCATTGAATCCGGTACATTCACAACAGGAATTTAATTTTACCGAAATAAACCGCGTTACATATGAACTATACCAGAAGGGTGCTTGGAAGGAACTGATCAGTACCGGTGAGAAGGCGCTAAAAGAGGGGGTTGATTATTTTTACCTGCGTATGCGCCTTGGCATTGCATCCTATGAAACCAGTGATTATTCAAGGGCAATCAGGCATTTTACCAGGGCTCTTGAATTTAATTCCACCGACGATACAGCAAAGGAATATCTGTACTTTGCATACAGGTTATATGGGCGGGACATGGAGGCTCATAATATTTCCCAGCACTTCTCCGGTTCATTAAAAAGTAAATTGCCCCACCGCAGAAATGCTGTCCGCTCATTCTCGTTGAATGCCACAGGGAGTTTTTTGCAGGATGCAGGAATTGTTGATGATTTCTCCTATGATGGTGACCCGGAAACGTACGGGTTCCAATCGGTAACCCGGAATTTCATGTACTTTGGAGCATCCCTTGAACATGATGCCGGACGACTGCTTAAACTGACTCATTCTCCCGGAATGCTTACAAAGTCCTATCTGCTCTATACTCGGGATGATGCTGAAGCAGAGCTTACAAGAGATGCACGTCTTTCGCAGTTCCAGTATTATGTTTCCGGCAGGATACTGCTTGGAAATGGTGCATACCTGATTCCCGCCGTTCACTATCTTGCTGTAAGAATACCCTATGAAACAACCGTTGCGGGAAGATTCGGGAGGCCCTTGCTTTTGCAGCAGCATTATTTCAACCATGATGTTGCAACCAGCCTGGGACTGGAAAAATATTACGGGAAGGTCAGGCCGGGAATTACTGCAGGATACTCATATATCAACCGGCAGCCGCAGGTGCAGGGCAGCTTTTCTTTCAGCTGGTTTCCTTATGGCAATCTCAACCTTTACAGCATATCCGATATCACCTTGTCTTCACGCCTTTCCGGTGATAATATCAATGGAAAGCAGATCTTTTCACAGGACATAGGTTTCCGCGTTTTTCACTGGTTATGGGCTGAGCTGGGCGGAAGCTGGGGGGAGAGGGAAAATTTTGCAGATTCGCGTGCATACCTGGTATATAACGACCCCATGGTTACCAGGGAACGATACACCATTGCAATTATAGCCCCATTCAACGGGACAATGGAACTGACGATTCATTATAACTATTACCTTAAGGAAAGCAGATTCATTGCCGACTCCCCTTCCGGAGGTGTTCCCGTTAACCCGATTGAATTAAATACACATAAAATATCAGGAGGAATAAAATGGAATTTTTAAAATCTTTTTTTGGTAGTTCACAGTTATTTTCAGTTGCCGGGGCGAATTCCTTATTCCGCGGCCATCCAGGACGTCGCCGGGTTTTTTTTATGTCTCGCCTTGCTCTCTTTCTTATATTGGCACTGCTTGTCTCTCTTGAGTCGAACGCACAGGATGCAGACAAAAAGATTAAGGCTTTCCGGGAAAGTTATGCACTGGAATCCACCGGGGAGCTGCAAAAATCGATCGAGGCACTCCGGAGTGTTTATGATGAAAAATCGTACGAAATAAACCTGCGCCTTGGCTGGCTTACATATTTATCAGGATCGTTTATTGAGTCCATTTCATACTATAATCGCTCCATCAGCCTTATGCCCTATGCCATAGAGCCAAGGCTGGGAATTGTCAATCCACTGGCAGCCATGGGCAACTGGGACCAGGTGATGGGTCATTACAGGAAGATACTGGACACAGATCCCAATAATTCCCTTGTCAATTACAGGATGGGCGTTATTTATTATAACAGGGAGGATTATGTGACCTCACATCAGCATTTGGAAAGGGTGGTCAACCTTTACCCCTTTGATATCGACGGGTTATTAATGCTGGCCTGGTGCAAATACAGGCTCCGCCAGCACAGGGAGGCGAGAATACTCTTCCAGAGAGCGCTGATGCACACTCCCGACAATGCCTCTGCCAGGGAAGGGCTTAGCCTTGTGAACTGAAACCGGTTGAAAATTAACCGTACCATCCCGCGGCCAACCATCACAACATAGTTTATTTTCAGGGTATTCTTCAGGAAAAGGATCTGTTTTATCTTAACTTTGCAGGGCTGACGTCCCTGTATGTGCTGCCGCAGCAGGCAGCATGATATTAGTCATTAGCATGAAGCTGGTGAAGTATGTATTTTCGACAATATTTTTTAATATTGCATTATGTCTTATAAGTCTGAAAAAAAACTGTTTAC
Source organism: Bacteroidales bacterium (assembly GCA_007135095.1). Lineage (GTDB taxonomy): Bacteria > Bacteroidota > Bacteroidia > Bacteroidales > PUMT01 > PXAP01. The sequence continues at coordinate 6,123 of SLJO01000142.1, forward strand.
AGAATTTCCGCCTGCCTCCCCGGAGCAGTGGGAGGAATTGATCCGAAAAGACCTGAAAGGAGCAGATTATGAAAAAAAGCTTATCTGGAAAACCCTGGAAGGCATTCCCATACGTCCCTTTTACACCTCAGGGGATCTGAAGGAGCTTGATCATCTGAAATCACTACCGGGCGAGTATCCGTTTGTAAGGGGGAAGAAAACCTTGTCAGGCGACTGGCTGGTGCGGCAGGATATTCATGTCAATGATGTTGCCTCGGCTAATTCCAAAGCAATTGATGCCCTTATGAACGGTGCCGGTTCAATTGGCTTTGTGCTGGATGAAAGTATGAATTACACTCAAAATGAGGTAACCCTTTTACTAAAGGATATATGCCTTGCCTCAGCCGAGATCAACTTCTGCACTTCAAACCCCCCTCCCGGTCTGCCCGGATTTCTTATAAATGAAAATACCTCAAGAGGTGGCACCCTCTCCCAGTTGCATGGCTCAATTGAATATGATCCGCTGGGGATATTGATGACAACCGGAAACTATCCCGGCAGTGATGAAAAGAAAGCATTTGATTTAGCCGTAGCGCTGCTTAATAACAGCGACCGGCTGCCTAACTTTTCTGTTTTGAATGTGAATGCCTCTGTGTTTCATAATGCAGGAGGCTCGGCGGTACAAGAACTGGCCTTTGCTATGGCCTCTGCTGCCGGATACCTAGAGCGGCTTACTGAAGCAGGGATTTCCGCATCAGCGGCATCCGAAAAGATAAGGTTTACCTTTGGCGCAGGAAGCAACTATTTTATGGAAATTGCCAAATTAAGAGCGGCAAGGTACCTGTGGACCAGGATGCTTGAGGCATGGGATGTGGATTCCCGGTCAGCAGGGAAGATGTTCATTCATTCTGTTACCTCGGGGTGGAACAAAACCGTTTATGACCCCTACGTCAATATGCTGCGTTCCACCACAGAAGCAATGTCAGCCGTCCTGGGAGGTGCGGATTCGCTTTCTGTCGATCGCTTCGATAAAACTTTCAAAAAGGAAGGTACTCCTTTTTCCGAGCGTATAGCCCGCAATACCCAGCTTGTTTTAAAAGAGGAGGCATATTTTGACAAGGTTGTTGATCCTGCCGCCGGAAGTTATTATATTGAATCACTCACCGGCTCACTGATTGAGGAATCGTGGAGATTGTTTCTGGAAACCGATGAAGCAGGTGGTATACAGGAGGCCTTTAAAAAGGGGCTTATCCAGGACAAGCTGGAAGAAACAGCAGGGAAAAGGGATCATTTCATTTCCGGCAGGCGCGATATTCTGCTTGGTACGAACCAGTACCCGGACCCTCTTGAAAGGGTTACCGGCAATATTGACCCCATCGCGGCATGGCCTGAGCGGGTTACTGCTGAAAATCCCCTGGCCCGTCCCCTGAATCTTTATCGCGGAGCACAAGCCTTCGAGCAGATGAGGGTGAAAACTGAAAGATTTGCCGGTGGTCCGCCAAAGGTATTTTTACTCCCCCTCGGGAACCATGCCATGAGAAAGGCGAGGGCAAGTTTCTCCGCAGGCTTTTTCGGCTGCGCCGGGTTTGAAATTATTGACAATGCTGGTTTCGACGATCCTGCCCTTGGCGTCAGTGCTGCACTTGAAAGCAAAGCTTCGATAGTGGTGGTTTGCAGTTCCGATGAGGAATATCCGCAGATAGTACCTTTTGTGGCGGGCAAATTGCAGGGGAAGGCTGTTACCGTGGTAGCGGGATATCCCAAAGACAGTCTCCAGGAGCTCAGGGATGCCGGGGTAAAACACTTTATTCATATCAGATCCAATGTTCTGGAAACACTTCGGGAGTTTCAGAATGAGCTTGGAATCCTGTAAAAATTATATGATGCCTGATTACAAAAAGATAAACATTCGTTCCAAAAAAAGGCTGGCCCCATATGCACCTGGGCCGGTCAATGACAATTTACAATCAAGAGACTGGCTTACCACTGAGCAGATACCTGTAAAACCGGTTTACACTGAAGAGGATCTGGAAGGACTCGAACACCTCTCCTATGGCGCCGGACTGCCTCCGTACCTGCGGGGTCCGTATTCCACCATGTATGTGATGAGACCATGGACCATAAGGCAGTATGCCGGCTTTTCAACGGCGGAGGAGTCCAATGCCTTTTACCGGAGAAATCTTGCGGCCGGACAAAAAGGATTGTCGATTGCTTTTGACCTTGCCACACACCGCGGTTACGACTCCGACCATGAACGGGTGGAAGGCGATGTTGGCAAAGCAGGTGTGGCAATTGACTCCATCCTTGACATGAAGATCCTCTTTGATTATATTCCATTGGACAAGATGTCGGTGTCGATGACAATGAACGGTGCTGTACTGCCCATTATGGCTTTCTATATAGTTGCCGGGCTCGAACAGGGGGCAAAGCTCGGTCAGCTTACCGGCACCATTCAGAATGATATACTCAAGGAGTTTATGGTAAGGAACACCTACATCTATCCTCCTGATTTTTCAATGCGGATTATTGCCGATATTTTTGAGTATACCTCCAAAAATATGCCTTTCTTTAACTCAATAAGTATCTCGGGATACCATATGCAGGAGGCGGGTGCCACCGCCGACATTGAACTGGCCTATACCCTGGCCGACGGACTGGAGTATTTGCGGGCCGGTGTCAATGCCGGCATGGATATTGATTCTTTTGCCCCCAGGCTATCGTTCTTCTGGGGCATTGGCATGAACCATTTCATGGAGATAGCCAAGTTAAGGGCGGCCAGGATGCTGTGGGCAAGGATCGTCAAGGGATTTAATCCGAAAAATCCTAAATCACTGGCATTACGCACTCATTCGCAGACCTCCGGATGGAGCCTGACAGAGCAGGATCCTTACAACAACGTATCCCGCACCTGTATTGAGGCACTGGCTGCGGTGCTTGGCCATACCCAGTCACTGCACACCAATGCCCTTGATGAGGCTATAGCTTTGCCGACAGATTTTTCTGCGCGTATTGCACGCAATACCCAGATTTATCTGCAGGAAGAAACACTCACAACCCGGTCGGTTGATCCCTGGGGTGGTTCCTATTATGTTGAGAGGCTTACTCATGAAATTGCACACAAGGCCTGGGAAAGGATAGAAGAAATTGAGGGCCTGGGCGGAATGGCCAGGGCCATTGAAACAGGAATACCGAAAATGCGCATCGAAGAAGCATCTGCAAGGAAGCAGGCACGTATAGATTCGGGCCGGGATGTAATAGTGGGAATTAACAGGTACAGGCTGGAAAAGGAAGATCCACTGGAAACTCTCGATGTTGATAATACCGCTGTGCGGGAGGCACAGTTAAAAAGATTGAATAAACTCAAGGCCGAAAGAAACCAGGATGAGGTTGACATAGCGCTGGAAGCTATTACTGAAGCATGCCGGAGCGGCAAGGGGAACCTGCTTGCACTGTCGGTTGAAGCCGCCAGCAAACGAGCCAGTCTGGGAGAAATTTCTTATGCCTGTGAAAAAATTGTAGGGAGGTATAAAGCTGTGATACGTTCAGTTTCAGGAATATATGCTTCCGAATCGGGAAGCGATGATAACTTTGAGCAGGCCAGCCGCCTTGTCAGGGATTTTGCAGCCCGTGAAGGCCGCCAGCCCCGTATTATGGTCGCCAAAATGGGACAGGACGGGCATGACCGCGGAGCAAAAGTTGTAGCTTCGGGGTACGCTGATATAGGATTTGATGTGGATATCGGACCGCTGTTCCAGACTCCGGGGGAAGCAGCAAAACAAGCTGTTGAGAATGATGTTCACGTGCTGGGTGTATCCAGCCTTGCAGCCGGTCATAAGGTGCTTATACCCCAGGTCATCAGTGAACTGAAAAGACTTGGGAGGGAAGACATAATGGTTGTGGCAGGGGGGGTGATTCCTTCACAGGATTATGAATTCCTTTACCGGTCAGGTGTAATGGCGATATTCGGCCCGGGAACGCCGGTGTCGGCTGCTGCTGTTAAAATACTCGGGATACTGCTTGATACTGATCAATAAAGGGCCGGGATGCCGCATTATAAGGTCCGGGAAAATTGATAATGGATATGCCGTTTCATTAAGTCTGCCATCATTAATAAAACCAAAATGAATAATACAGCAGAAGTAAAAGGATCAGGAGCCGGACAGGGTTTTGGCGTGGCCGGATTTGTGCTTGGCCTGATAGCCCTGATACTCTCCTTTATTCCCTGTCTTGGCATGTATGCCGTGGTACCGGGAGTGATTGCCATTATTTTCAGCGCAATAGCTTTTTCCCAGGCAAACCGTGCCAATGCCCCCCGGGGATTGATTATTGCAGCACTTATTATTTCAATTACCGGAACATTAATTGCATCATGGCAACTGGCAATGATGCATCGCGCCGCTTCAAACATCGGGAGGGTCGGGACCGGAATTCATGATGCATTCAGAGATGATATCGGCGATGAGATCAGGGATAAAATCAGAAGGGCCCTTGAGGATGATACCATTCCCGGCGCACCCGATGAGGATACAATCGAATTCGATGCTGATGCAATGATCGAGGAGCTGGAAAGGCTCGAAAAGGAAGCCGACGAAGAGCCACCTGACCGGTAACATGTCTTGATGTACTCCGGGTGAGGGCAGAATGGCTGGAAAATATATCACGGCAGTACCCGCAAGTTTAACAGGATTATATGAGGCATTTTGCTATAATGGATTCCCCCTATCAGATGGTCAATATAACAACCGGACTGCTGATAATTTCTGTGTTTGCCTACGCCGCACTCTACAATTCACCGGCAGATGGTTATCCCATCGAATGTGCACACCTGGCCGTTTCCGGTCACGAATGTTCCACCTGCGGATTGTCCCGCAGCTTTTCCGAGATGGTCAGGGGGAATTATCATTCTGCTAACGCCTATAACAGAAACGGTCCCCTGCTTTTCGGATTTTTCGCCTCACAGTTATTTATCAGATCATCCCTTGGAATTATCCTGTATCGTGCAAGGAACAGGCAGCCGCGGGTTTCAGCGCAATTCCTTGCGCGTGCAGATGCCGCTGTATCGCTTTTGCTGTTCGTGGTTTGTTTTCGTTATTTACTTGTTTTCTGGTGAGGCGATAAAAAGTCAATAAAAGGATTTTCAACAAATATTGCTCAAAGATCCAGAGCGGCACAGAATTTACCTTTCGATGATGCTGCATGGGAAAACCCTGTGCGCTGATCAATATAAACCATTACCGGCCAGGCAATGGATCCTGATTTAATGCTTACCTTATGTCCGCGGTTTTCCAGGTTTTCAGTTACCGATTGATCAATGGTATTTATCTCGAGTGAATTAATATTGGATATTCTTTCAGCTGCATCGGGAGAAGGGTTGAATGAATCCTCCATGTGGTAAGTATTGAACCTCGGAACGGATATTGCCTCCAGCGGTTTTTTGCCAAATTCGGTAAAGTTGAGCAGGAGTTGCAGGGATACCTGATCCTGCATATCTCCTCCTGCAACACTCATGGCAAGGACCGGTTTGCCCTTTTCCAGCACAATAGTGGGAGTCAGGGTGATGCGGGGACGCTTGCCGGGCTCAAGTGAATTTGGGTGCCCTCTTTCAGTGTTCAGGCTGCTCAGCCGGGTATTATGAGCGATGCCCAGGTCTTCACATATTGCATATTCAGGATTAGAGCTCGGTGTTGCGGCAACCACATTTCCCCATTTATCAACAACAACTACAGTTGTCGTTCCCTCTTCTCCCGGCCGGTATTCTCCAGGCCCGCCTGAAGCAGTCATTTTCCATGGGTCCCCCGGACAGATTTCCGAAGAGGCTTTATCCATATTTATTAAAGGGAACCGTATGGCGGTATACTCATCTGAAAGCAGCTCCTGCATTGGGACATTTGCAAACTGCGGGTCTCCATAAAACTTATCACGATCGGCAAATGCCAGCTTCATCGCCTCTGTGGTAACATGTATATAATCAGCTGACATTTCTCCCATGGCCTTGAGGTCAAATTGTTCAAGAAGCCTTAGAGACTGCAGAAGTACAGGCCCCTGGGTCCAAGTATTACATTTATGCACGGTATAACCACGGTAATTAACCGATACGGATTCTTCGATGATGGTCCTGTGGGCTTCAAGATCAGCTTTTCTCAGAAAACCACCCGAACGGATGTAATAATCATTTAGTTCATCTGCAATATCACCTTTATAAAAGCGGTCTCTTGCAGCCCTGATTTTTTGTTCACGTGTACCGGTTGTCTTTTGTTCTGTCTCAATCATTCTGCGAAGTGTTACCGCCAGGCTGGCATACCAGCTTTTTTCACCTGTATCAAGCAATGCCAGGGTAGAGGCTATTACCTGCTCGAAGGACATTGTACCTTCGTGTTCCAGAGCCTTAAGGCACGTGCTAATAGCACTGGGTGTTGTGGCTGACCGTATCCCCTTATCGGGGATGCCATTGGCATAATACCATTCTATAGCCTCCCTGTCAAGGGGAGCCCCTCCCATGCCATTATATACTGTGACGGTACCCGACCCTGCATTATAAAGCATGAAAGGCACCTCTCCTCCAATTGAAAACATCCCGTAATCAGAAACTGCCTGATTAAATATTACCGCAACTGCACCATCAACCGCGTTTCCTCCCCGTGCCAGAATATCAATACCGGCTTGTGCCGATGCCTTTGGCCCTGCCGCAACGATTCCGCCGTTTCCTGATGCATGCCAGGTTAAGCTTTCCGTTGAGGCAGCAAAAGAGGTGATGGAGATAAAAGTGCACAACAAAACCAGTTTTGATTTTTCCATGGAAACTTATTTTTAAGTAAATACACCAATTAGTTGTTCAGGCCAAGCTTTTTTTGTCCGATCCATTACACCGGGAATCTTTCGTGCAGATTAAATGTTTCCTTTGCCCGCACTCCCCGGGGCGTTTGCTCCAGGGTACAGCATTCATTGTACAGGTCATGCTGAAAGAAAAGTACATAGTTGTTTTTTTCAGCCTCTTCAAGAAAGCTTTCTTTTTCTTTCAGCGTTTCCAAGGGGGAAATATCGTAGCTCATAATATAGGGCAGCGGAATATGTGCCGTTGAGGGTAAAAGGTCGGCCACAAAGACGATGGTGGAAAATTCTGTCCTGATAAAGGGAATAAGCTGCCCGGTGGTATGACCGTTAAATATTCTGATTTCCAGGGAGGGCAAGAGCCTGGTGTTTTTTTCTATCATTCTCATTTGCCCGCTTTCTTCCATCGGGATCAGGTTTTCAGTGAGAAACGAATCTTCTTCCCTGCTGTTAGGATTCATGGCACTTTCCCACTGAGCCTTACCAACCCAGTAGCGTGCATTCGGGAAAGTCATTTCATAGCCTGGTCCGCTACCGGTACGCCTTACACCTCCGCCGCAGTGGTCATAATGAAGGTGGGTAATCAGCATATCGGTAATATCCTCAGTCTTATATCCGTGCAATTCCAGGGCTTTGTCAATTCCCTTGTTTTCATTCAGGTGAAAACGGCTCATGAATTTCGCGCTCTGCTTATCGCCAAATCCATTGTCAATGAGAATTACCTGTTCTCCTGTATCTATCAAAAGACTCCGCAGTGCCCAGTTACAAAGGTTATTTTCATCGGCCGGGTAATGTTTCTCCCATAACACCCTGGGCACAACTCCAAACATTGCTCCGCCATCAATCTTGAAATTCGTTATGTTTACGGGGTAAAGCTTCATAAAGCAAATATTTAAATTAAATCATTGACAATATGGATATTACCAGAACCATATTTTGATCTTCGGTCGGAATTGCCACCTCCTCCCGGGGTGTATAGCCCGGGTTTGGCAATTTTTTACTTTTTCAGGTCGCAAGCCCGAACGTGTGGTAAAAATAGAATTTTTGATTTACTTTTACCCGCCAACAGGCCTCATTATTTATAAATTTACAGAGATCTTACTAACGGGGATGCAAATTCACTTTATTGCTATTGGAGGCAGTGCCATGCACAATCTGGCAATTGCACTTAAAAAAAAAGGCTGGAATGTCAGCGGATCGGACGATGAGATTTTTGAACCCTCCAGGTCAAGACTTGAGCAGCACGGTCTTTTACCGGAAGAAACAGGTTGGTTTCCGGAAAAAATTGATGCTTTACCCGATTCGGTTATACTGGGTATGCATGCCCGGGCTGACAATCCTGAGCTGAAAAGGGCCCGTGAACTGGGTATCAGAATTTACTCCTATCCTGAGTTTCTTTTTGAACATTCCAGGGAAAAAACCAGGGTGGTAATAGGAGGGAGCCACGGAAAAACAACCATAACTGCTATGTTGCTGCATATTCTGAAACATGCAGGCATAAATGCTGACTACATGGTTGGCGCCCAGCTGCAGGGATTTGACGTGATGGTAAAACTCAGCGATGAAGCAAAGGTCATGGTGCTCGAAGGTGATGAGTATCTTACTTCGGCTGTCGACCGGCGGCCAAAATTTCACATTTACCGTCCGCACGTGGCCCTGATAAGCGGCATATCATGGGACCACATCAATGTATTCCCTACCTGGGAAGGTTACAGGGAGGAGTTTGTGAAGTTTGTAAATCTGATTGAGCCGGGGGGAAGCCTCGTATATTGCCACGAAGATGAAGAGGTGCTTAAAGTTGTGAACGAGGCCGTTGGTGAAATAAAGAAAATACCTTACGGTCAACCAGTATATAAAATAGAGAATGGAATAAGTTTTCTTATAAACGGCCTGCATACTGTACCGCTGAAAGTGTTCGGCAGGCATAACCTGATTAATTCAGAAGGTGCCAGGAAGTTATGCAGTGTACTGGGTGTTGGGGATGATGTTTTTTATGCTGCAATGCAATCATTCCCTGGTGCATCAAACAGGCTGGAATTTTACGCCGGCAACAACAATACCGCAATATACCGGGATTTTGCCCATTCCCCGTCCAAGCTCAAAGCAACCGTTGAAGCCGTCAGGGAGCAGTTTCCCTCAAGGAAGCTGGTTGCCTGCATGGAACTGCACACTTTTTCAAGCCTCAGCGGACATTTTCTTAATTACTACAGGGGAACTCTGGACAGTGCCGATGTACCGATAGTATATTTCAACCCTCATACCATTGAATTAAAACGGCTGCCTGCCCTGAGTGCTGAAAAAATCAGGCAGTCATTCGGAAATCCCAGGCTCAGGGTATATACAGATTCACAAATGCTTGAAAAGGACCTGTCGGGAATTGACTGGAAAGATAAAAATCTTCTTATGATGAGTTCGGGAAATTTTAATAATATGTCCTTGAGCCATATTGCAAACCAGATTATATAATTCGTTTCGGGTGAAGGATCAGCTGTGATTTTTAAAATGAAGTGGTTCTTTTCCTTCAAGTGCTGCCAGAACCGTACTGATAAAGACCCGGCCGGCATAGGGTTTTGCAATATAACTGTCGCATCCTGCCTTTTTGCACTCCTCCCTTGAATAATCGAAGGTGCAGGCAGTTTGCACCACCACGGGAATATGGGGTTTTGATTTTTTTAACCTGGTAACAAGCGAAAGCCCTTCAGTATCAGGAAGCCGCAGGTCTGCAAGAACAATATCTACATCATTGTTCATGAACAGGCGCCACCCCTCGCTTCCCTTTTTGGCAAACAATAAGTTAGCCCCGCTTTTCCTGAAATAAGCCCTGATCAGGTCTGTGCAAACATGACTGTCTTCTATTACGAGAATAGTTTTATTTAACAGCCCGCGGCATGTCATATTATTCGGGATTATTCCCCGGGTCCGCTGAGGGGGGTTTAAAAGACCAGCTTACTGTTTCTGACAATCCTGCCTGTGGCATCCTTTTCCCGTATAAGATAGAAGCCCTCAGGTAACTTAATATTCTTAAGTCTGGCTTTATCGTTCAGGATGTAGACAAATTCTCCGTTCAAATTGCAAATTTCTATCCTGGTATTGACTGTGGCAGCTTTGCTTCCTGTGCCATGACATGGGAGTGTGATTTCTTCCAGAGATACTCTTCCGGATGGGGGATAAACATATCTCAAAACTTTCATATTCTAAAACTTAAAGGTTAGTTTACCATACTCTGCTTATCCCGCGGCAGAGTGTTTTGATGACTATTGATATTTAACCGGGTTTTGCTTAACTTTCAGTCTGCTACTTTATGGAAGCGGTAACAGTTGATCCGGGATGTAAAGATATGAATCATATTTGCAGGATTGACCGCCATTTATTTACCGCTGTGATTTATGAATAAACGCAATAAAATAGAAAATTACCGTAATCAGCAGTTCAGCGGATCTTTTTCGCCTCAGTTATTCAGAATTCCCCGTATCCCTTATTAAATAAGGTGTAACACCATGTTGAGGCCCTGCCTTATTTTTTGATTCCCCAGTAATGCCAGGGGTTGCAGGTTTTCTGTTCCCCAAAAAGGGTGGTTGCCGGGTTTGCTTTTTCACCAAAATGGTGGATCCCGGGTGACTTTTCCGCCATGGTTGCCGGGTTTGCTTTTTCACCAAAATGGTGGATCCCGGGTGACTTTTCCGCCATGGATGCCGGGTTTGCTTTTGCACCAAGAAGGGTGGATCCCGGGTGACTTTTTCCGCCGAAAAGGGTGAATGCCGGGTTCCTGTTTCTCCGGGCCGCCGGTTTGTTATTTTGCAGGCAGCAGGTTGCGGGGATTGTTATATACCGGAAGACTGATTGGTATACTCCGGTATCCCGGGATATGATAACCGGAGAAAAAGCAGGATTAATGTAATGTGTGTGTTATGCCCTGCGGGTAAGGCGTTTAAGAAACTCCTCGCTCCTTCGGTGGGCAACCTCGAGTTCCTCTCCATTCTGGAGGGTAATATAACCCTCAGCTTTTTTATAGGTCTGGACGAAATTCAGGTTGACAAGAAAGGATTTGTGGATCCTGTAGAACAGGTCGGCCGGTAGTATCTCTTCGAGTTGCTTCAGGCTGCGAGAAACAAGATAGGTGAAATCTCCCCTTATGTAAACCTTGCAGTAGGATTCCTGCGCCCTGCAATATATGATATTGGGTATTTTTTCCATCTGGTACCCGTACCGGGTTGGCAGGGCAATACTGTTAAAGCTGCTGGCATTGGACAGGGAATTGCTCATCAGGGTGTTTACCCTGGCCTGGTTGCTTCCAGGTGATATCTTAAGCTTCTCGTACCGGTCCATTAGCGCTGAGAGTTCTTCCAGATTAACGGGCTTAATCAGGTAGTCAAAAGCCGCCACCTTGATTGCCTCAATGGCATAATGCTCATATGCAGTACAAAAAACCACCTGGAACGGGATGTTATCAAAATGCTCAAACAGGCAGAAGCCGTTTTGGCCGGGCATCTCTATATCAAGGAATACTATGTCAGGATTATGTTTTTTAATAGCCGCCACTCCGTCGGCAACTGAAGAGGTAGTTTCCAGTACTTCGAGCCGGCCCTTCATGAAATTGCCAATCATTTGCATGAGAGTCAGTCTGTTATACTTCTCGTCATCTATTATTATGCATGAAGTCATAGCAGTTGCGTTTGGAGGGCAATATATAATAAAAAACGTACATTTGCACTGATATTTTTAAATTCCATGGAGACATCTTCTTTTTTTTATATCCTCCTGCAAAATATACTTAACACTTCTCTGCTGGAAATCATTGCCGTCACATTTGGAATGACAAGTGTCTGGTTTGCCAGGAAGGAGAATATCCTCGTATATCCAACGGGTATTGTTAGTGTACTGATATATGTTTACCTGTGCTTCTTTGCAAAATTATATGCCGATATGGGCATTAATTTTTTTTATTTCATAATGAGCGTTTATGGATGGTATATGTGGACACGCAAAGACAAAAGTATTAAATCACTGGAAATATCGCGGACCGGCATAACCGGCCATTTTCTCAACCTGGTCGCGGGAATCCTCATCTTCATTATGATCAGCTTTGTATTGCGTAATTATACCGATAGTGACGTACCATTATTGGATTCTTTTACCACAGCAGTATTTATTATTGCAATGTGGTTGATGGCAAGGAAAAAGGTTGAGCACTGGACGGCCTGGATGATTGGCAATATAGTATCCATTCCATTGTATTTTTATAAGGGGCTGGTCTTTACCAGTTTTCAATACGTGGTTTTTCTTATCCTTGCAGTTCTGGGGTATATTGCATGGGAAAAAAAATTAAAGGCGAAACCTGTTAATATACACACAGATGGGTAAGACTTTTTCTAATAATGCCACTGTCATTATTGTGGTTTTTACCATGGCTTTTTTGGCGATATCCTGCCGGGAGCCATGCCCCTTCAAGCCCCGTTCACTTGCGGGTATTGATTTTCACACCGTAATTAACGGAACTGATCAGCATTCACCTGTTGACAGTCTTACCGTGCGTGGATTGGGGAGGGAAGACAGCCTTCTTTATGCAGCAGTGAATAATGTCAGTACCATTACACTGCCCATTAACGGTTCTGCAGTTGAATCGGGTTTCATTGTTGATTTTGACCGTGGCACTGACACTGTATGGTTTTCATATGATGTGAAACCATGGTTCCTTTCCCCTGAATGCGGTTTTATACTTAATTTCGAACTCCTGGAAACGCGTCATTCGGTAAACGTGATCGATTCGGTTGTTATAGTAAACAGAGAAATTACCAGCTTTGATGAAACGAATATCAGGATATATAATTAGTCTTCTTGCAATCCTCCTGGTTGTTCCCGTAACGGCACGCAACAACACCGACGGGGCAGAGACTGATCTGCAGCTTGAGTTACCTGTGGAACCGGGTTTAAGGATCGGCTTCAACCTTGTAAGGCCGCTGATGGTCTTTCCTGTGCCTTCCAGGTTTGGTATAGAAGGCAGTGCCGATTACAATATAGGTCCTGATTATTTTGCCGTTGCCGAAGCCGGGTTTTCAGCCCGCGACCTGAACGAGCCAACATATCACCTGCAGGAAAGAGGTATGTTTTTAAGGATCGGCGCAGACCGAAACCTTTACAACCATTTCGATGATGTAATTGGCGTTGGAGGCCGTCTCGGAGTTAGTATATACGACAGGGGAGCTCCGTTGATCAATGTTGAGGACGGCTATTGGGGTGATTATTCCGGCACGCTGGCTACAAACACTTTTTTCAGGCAGTGGGCAGAAGTGGTATTTGTGATTAAAGCCGAAATATTTTCAAACTTTTTTCTTGGCTGGACCCTGCGTGGCAAGATTCTTTTGTTTGATGGGGGGGACAAGCATCTGGATGACAGGTATATTCCGGGGTTTGGCGCCGGCACATCCAATAGTGCAGCTGGCTTCGATTTTTATATTTATTACAGAATACCATTATAATACTGATATTTTTTTGTAGAAAAAAAAATATCTTTATCTTTGCAATCCGAATAATGAACACGGTCCGTTCGTCTAGGGGTTAGGACGCCAGGTTTTCATCCTGGTAACAGGGGTTCGATTCCCCTACGGACTGCAAAAATCATCTAACATTAAATAAACAGAATGGCAAATCATCCATCAGCAGCCAAAAGGGCAAGGCAAAGTGAGAAAAAAAGAGTGGAAAACAGGTATTATGCCAAATCCACCCGTAATGCTGTAAGAAAGTTACGTACTACCACTGAGAAGGAACAGGCTGCAGAAATGCTGCCACAGGTGTCATCCATGCTTGATAAGCTGGCCAAAAGAAACATAATACATAAGAATAAGGCTTCAAACCTTAAATCAGGGTTATTAAGATATGTGAAAAGTCTTTGATTTTCCCTCCCCACTCTGTCACCGGCCGTTTTCTATAAGAATGCGGCTTTTTTTTGTCGTGGTTTATGATATTTGCAGGAAATCAATTAAGATATGTGAAAAGTCTTTGATTTTCCCCTCCCCACTCTGTCACCGGCCGTTTTCTATAAGAATGCGGCTTTTTTTATTGCGGTATTCCAACTCTTGCAGGAAATCATGTGAGGCAGGGTCATTTTCATCAATTTTAGGTAATTATAGCATACAAACTTAAAAACATTAATAAACAAAGGCCTTCGGGAACTTTTAGTAATGATTGATAAAATAGTCCTGTAATAAATCCATGTTTTTTTCATAACTTGAATATTACACTTATACTGCCGGGATATGGAAAAAGCAAAAAAATTAAGCATCAAGCACTGGGCCAGGAATGATCGCCCGCGGGAGAAGCTTCTTACAGGAGGCTCTTCTTCTCTCAGCGACACAGAACTTATAGCCATACTGATAGGATCGGGCAACAGGGAGGAATCGGCTGTTGAGCTGGCGCGTCGCATTCTCGGGGTATTTGAAAACAGTCTTAACCGCCTTGGGAAACAGACTGTAAAGGAACTCATGCAGTTCCGGGGGATCGGCGAGGCCCGGGCTGTGGCTATTACTGCTGCCCTTGAGCTGGGACGAAGACGGAAAGAAGAGGCTGTTTTAGAGAAACCTTGTGTTAACAGCAGCCGCGATGCCTATACTATCATGCAGCCTGTTATGGGCGACCTGATGCATGAGGAGTTCTGGATACTGCTGCTGAACCGTTCAAACCGCCTTATTGAAGTACTCCGTACCAGTCAGGGAGGTATTTCTGGAACCGTTACTGATATCAGGATGATACTGAAAAATGCAATTCTGCATTCTGCATCCTCCATGGTATTGTGCCACAATCATCCATCAGGCAACCTTAAGCCCAGCAAGGCCGATATGGATATAACCAAAAAAATGACTGAAGCGGCCAGGCTGATGGATGTTAAAGTTCTGGATCACCTTATCATGGCCGACCGGAATTACTTCAGCTTTGCCGATGAGGGACTTATGTGAAAATTAAATTACCTTTACACAAACCTTATTTGTATGCTTATCGATCTTGGTAAAGAAAATTCTATTCTTAGTCAGTTTATCGCTGAACTACGCGATGAAAACATCCAGCGGGACAGGTTACGTTTTCGCAGAAATCTTGAACGTATAGGTGAAATTTTTGCCTACGAGATCAGTAAACAGCTGAATTACAAAGAAAGGGACATTCAAACCCCTTTAGGGATTGCCTGCATGAACCTTCCTGAAAATATGCCCGTATTGGCTACTATATTGCGTGCAGGGCTTCCTTTCCAGCAAGGGTTTCTAAATTATTTTGACCATGCCGGCAATGCTTTTATAGCCGCTTACAGGAAATATCATAAAGACGGAACCTTCGATATCAATTTTGAACATATGGCATCACCCCGGCTTGACGGGAAAGTGCTTATCATCACCGATCCTATGCTTTCTTCAGGTGCATCACTTGTCCTGGCATACAAATCACTGCTTTCAAAAGGGGTTCCCTCACATACGCATATTGCCTCTGTTATTGCCAGCAGGGAGGGAGTTGCCTACCTGAAAAAACATATTCCATCTCGAAAGATCACGGTATGGACAGGTGCCGTAGATGATGAGCTTACAGTAAAAGGGTTTATTGTTCCGGGTCTGGGTGATGCAGGAGATCTTGCCTATGGCCCTAAATCCTGACATGAATTATTACTCCTCAAATTTCCTTACCTTCAATTTGTCGTCACATTCGGCGTACAGGACCGAAATGCTTTTTTTGAATACCGGATGAACCAGGTCCGGCTCAACCTCGGTAAGAGGTGCCAGGACAAAGCGTCTTTCATGCAGTCTTGGGTGGGGAATCACAAGGTCTTCCTTTTTAATTATCATGTCATCATAAAAAAGGATGTCGATATCGATTGTCCTTGCAGAGTAGTGATCCTTCTCCCGCACCCTGCCAAAACTTTTTTCAATATCTCTTATTCTCCGCATTATCTCCCCGGGCTCAAGCCTGGTAAGGGAAATTACAACCTGGTTGAGGAAAGGGGTTTCATGAGAAAACCCCCAGGGCTCGGTTTCATATATGGAAGATACATTTTCAATGTCTCCAATAAACCGGCTGATCTGTTTCCTGGCTGATTCCAGGTACATAGCCCTGTTTCCTATGTTCCCTCCCAGAAGGAGATATGATTTGCCCATTTACAGGTATACTGATATCAAGTGCACCTGTAAAGATAGATTTCCATATTCAAAATGCCAATAATTGATCAGCCGGGCCAAATTTTGGTTTCCGGGTATAGAATTTTTATCATATTTTTATACTCCAGCTATGATTTTGTCGGAATAATGAGCTATATTCCCACTTAGAAGAGATAAACGGGTAATAACCCGGTCAATAAAACCGCCACAGCCAATTGGCTTTAATCTGTTTATGAGTTTCTGTCATCCTTAAAAACTAAAAAATTTAAAAATGAAAAGCTTTTTCAAATTTCTGCTTGCCTCTGTTCTGGGAGTGCTTATAGGCTTTACCCTCATTTTTTTTATTGCTTTCGGCATTATCGGGTTAATGATCGCTTCAGCAGACAGGGTTGTTGATGTGGAGCCCAATACGGTTTTTCACATGAAGCTTGACAAGCCTATCGTTGACAGGGCATCCAGAAGCCCTTTCGAGGGTTTCGATTTTTATTCCATGCGCCCCTCAAAACAACTGGGATTGAATGATATTCTCAGTAATATAGAAAAGGCAAAAAATGACGATAATATCGACGGTATATTCCTGGAGATTCTCATGCCCCAGGCCGGAATATCAACCCTCGGTGAAATTCGTGCAGCCCTGGCTGAATTCAGGGAATCGGGGAAATTTATAGTGGCAAGCTCCGACACCTACACCCAGACTGCCTATTACCTGGCCTCGGTAGCCGACGAGGTGTATCTTACACCCACCGGCCTGTTACAGTGGACCGGATTGCGCTCTGAGGTAATGTTTTTTAAGGGGGCACTTGATAAGCTCGGTCTGGAACCCGAAGTACTGCGGCACGGGGAGTATAAATCGGCTGTCGAGCCTTTTATACAGGAAGAAATGAGTAAGGAGAGCCGGGAGCAGGTTATGACCTATATTGGTTCAATCTGGCAGGTGATGCTGGAAGAGGTTTCAGGCAGCCGGAATATGAGCACCGAACGCCTTGACCAGATTGCCGAAGGGTTACTGGTTCGCAGTGATGAGTTGGCACTGGAACTTGGACTGGTTGATGAGCTTGTTTACAGGGATGATGTAATCCGCATATTAAAAGAACATACCGGTGTTGACGAGGAAGATGACCTGAAGGTTATCGATATAGTCCGGTATACAAGGGTGCCGGAAGAAAGGGCATCCAGGAGGCCACCACGTGAAAAGCTGGCTGTGGTATATGCTCAGGGATCCATTAATGTTGGCGAGGGCGGCGCCCAGGCCATAGGGTCCGACAGGATATCACGCGCATTGCGCGAGGCAAGGAGGGATACCATGGTTAAAGCAATCGTGTTCAGGGTCAATTCCCCCGGTGGCAGCGCACTTGCCTCAGAGGTCATCTGGAGGGAGGTCGAACTTGCATCGAAAGAGAAACCGGTAGTGGTATCCATGGGTGATGTTGCCGCATCGGGCGGATATTATGTAGCAGCCCCTGCCACAAAGATTGTAGCAAACCCTCAAACCATCACCGGTTCTATAGGGGTTTTCGGAATAATGCTTGATGCCAGTGAATTTTTGAATGACAAACTCGGCATTACCGTAGACGTGGTAAAGACCAATGAGTTTGCCGACATAGGCAGTATATACCGTCCCCTGACGCAGGCAGAGCGAGAAATACTTCAGAAAGGGGTTGAAGATATTTATGAGACCTTCACAAAAAGAGTGGCAGACGGCCGGGAAATGGAAGTAAGCAGGGTTGATGAAATAGGGCAGGGTCGTGTCTGGAGTGGAGCTGATGCAATGGATCTGGGACTGGTGGATGAATTCGGCGGCCTGACAAGGGCTATTGAAATAGCTGCCGAGGAGGCAGGGATTGATGTTTACCGTCTGGTTTCACTGCCGCGGATCCCGGATCCTTTCGAAGAGCTGATGAGAGCCTTTAGTTTTGATGTCAGAAAAAGACTTTTCGGCAGGGGCCTTGAAGAAACAAACCGTCATTATGATGCAATCCGCTTTATCCTTGAAAATCAGGGAACTCAGGCCAGGATGCCATTCAATATCCAGGTCTATTAATACAGAAAACAAGTCCAGTTATGAATCCGAACCGCAATTCCATATTGACGGCATTGCTTATTCCTTTTTCATTGATATATGGAGCCGGGGTGTTTTTACGCAACTTGTTTTTTGATACAGGAATATTTCGTTCCCGGGAATTTCCCTTTCCGGTAATTACTGTTGGTAATATTACCGTTGGCGGAACCGGGAAGACCCCGCACGTGGAATACCTTGTTTCATTTTTAAAGGATGAATTCAAAATTGCAGTACTGAGCCGTGGTTACCGGAGAAAGTCCTCCGGATTCGTGGTTGCCTCCACAACATCGGGTGCTGAAGATGTAGGCGATGAGCCGCTCCAGATCAAAAAGAAATTTCCCGTTGCAGAAGTGGCAGTTTCAGCCGACAGGGTAAAGGGCATTCATGATTTATGCCGCTATAACCCCAAAATACAGGCTTTTATTCTTGATGATGCCTTTCAGCACCGATGGGTCAGGCCGGGTATGTCGATACTGCTTATTGACTATAACCGTCCGGTTGGGAGGGATTTATTATTGCCCGCAGGAAGGTTGCGTGAACCCGTTTCTTCAATGAAAAGGGCTGTTATTGTGATCGTCACCAAATGTCCTCCGTCACTGCCGCCTATACAGCGCCGGATCATTATGAAAGAGCTTAATCTTTTTCCCTGGCAGTCTCTTTACTTCACCACGTTCACTTATGGCAATCCGCTTCCCGTTTTTGAGGAAGGGGACCCTTTCCCCGATAAGGTAAAATTCAGGGCAAACAAAACACCGGTCCTGATGGTAACCGGAATTGCAACCCCGGAAGTTTTCAGGCAGTACCTCCGCAATCTTTCTGCGGAGATAAAACAATTAACATTTCCGGATCATCATAACTATACCCGCCGGGATATTCAGCGCATCGTAAAGGAATGGCAAGCAATAGCTAATGAGCAGAAGGTTTTAATTACCACTGAAAAAGATGCGGTCAGGCTTCAGAAAACACCGGGAATTGATCCCGGACTGAGATCAAAAATGTATTATATACCCATTAGCGTCAGATTTATTGAAAATGACGGAGAGTCATTCAAAAAGAAAATTTCAAAATATGTTAGAAAAAATAAAAGAAACCACCTCATATCTTAAAAACAAAACCGGTTTTCGGCCGGAAGCGGGCATAATACTTGGAACAGGCCTCGGGGGCCTGGTAAAGGATATTGAGATCATTCATTCGCTTGAATATGAAAATATACCCAATTTTGCTGTTTCTACCGTAGAGGGGCACAAGGGGAGACTGATTTTCGGAAATCTTTCAGGTAAAAAAATTGTAGCCATGCAGGGCCGTTTTCACTACTATGAGGGATATAACATGAAAGAAGTCACTTTCCCCGTGAGGGTTATGAAATACCTTGGTATCGAATATCTGTTGGTGTCGAATGCCAGCGGAGGAGTAAATCCTGAATACGAGATCGGCGACCTGATGGTGCTGAACGATCATATCAATCTGCTGCCCAGTCCGCTGATCGGACAGAATCATGAGGAATTCGGGCCGCGTTTTCCTGACATGAGTGAGCCATATGACCATGAAATGATCACCATTGCAATGACAATTGCCCGCAAAAATAACATAAGGGCCCATCAGGGATGTTATGTTGGCGTTACCGGACCTGCACTTGAAACACCCAAGGAGTATATGTATTTCAGGATTATCGGAGGCGATACGGTAGGTATGTCTACCATCCCGGAGATTATTGTGGGCAGGCAAATGGGCCTCCGCTGTTTTGGAGTTTCTATTATTACCGATCTGGGAGTGCCGGGAAGGATTGTCAAGGTGACTCTCGAAGACGTGAAGAAGGCAGCAGAACAGGCAGAGCCTGATATGACCCTGATCATTAAGGAAATATTAGCGGCTCTTTAACAAGGGGGGCTGGTTGCTGCCGGTATCCCGGAGCAGGTTTTCATCCCGGTGTGCTGCAGGCCTTTTAATTTCCAATCCGGCCCGCCAGGACAACGGTTTCTTTATGTTTTTTTACATCCCCGTCAGGGTGAAATATTTCCATCATAATAATATAAATACCCAAATTTTGCTGATGGTTTGCCTCATTGCGGCCATTCCAGGAATATTTTCCCGAAATACCCAGTAGTTCATTCCTGGCCAGCCTTTTTACAAGCCTTCCCCTGGAATCGAAGATGATTATGCTTCCGGCATATCCCGGTTTTTCCAGGTCGTAACTGATGGTTACCACATCATTGTAACCGCTGTTGTCGGGGGAGAATATTTTGGGGTCAACAGTAAGGATGTTAACGGGGATATTCAATGCAGCCATGGACTGCGAATTTTTGTATCCCGGGGTTGCAAAACCGGAGCTTTCACTCGCGCTGTGCCAGTTGGAGGGATCACAGGCCGGTCTTTCATAACTTAGTCGTTCTAACGAAACTCCTTTTCTGACGGTTAAAAGAGGAGAATGCATATCGGAATTGTAGCTTAAATCATCCAGGATATTCCCCTGAAGGCCGGCAATTATTACCCTGCCCCATTCATTAGGCATGGGTGGCATTTGTTCCATTATGACAAATGAGGCATTATACGGAGTGAAATAATGGTTCATAACTGTTTCAGGATCTGTTGTGAGTACAGCATAATCGCCCGGGAACAGCAGGTACCCTCCGGGAGCTATAACATATGAAGGACCAGGATTCCCCTGTTTCATCCCTGAAAGCACCAGATGCCTCAGGTCAAATGTCTTTCTGGAGATATTCACAAGCTCTATGAATCCGGTCCCGCCGGGCAGGGGGTTAAAAAGGATTTCATTAATTATTATTTCATTATCTTCAGGATATTCCGGCAGGGCAAACCTCACCGATGAATTCCCGGTAACAATGAAATTCCCTGCACAATCATACAGACCTCCCTGGAGCTTCAATGTATACTGGATATCCGGCTCAAAATTTCTGCCGAAGAACAGATCCACCGCATCAAAAAAGGGTTTTACGGGTATGCAGTATAGCGGATGCCCTGCCCCGTCTGCAGAATATTCGGCAGATGACCAGCTGGAGGATGGATGCATCGGTTTGCTGAAGTGCAGCCTTATACTGCTTTGCGAAAGCATTGTGGCTCTGACAGGAACCGGGGGTATATTGTCGGGGTTATCGCTGCTGACTGAGTTTTTGCTTCCCGGAGTTCCTCCACTTGCATCCGTCGATGCTCTCCAGTTCGTTACCCCTCCACAGGGATTGAAGGGGTCGATCTGCTCAAGCGACCATCCTCCCGAGGCTTTCAGGTTACTGCCGTACCAATTGTCAGAATATTCGACTGCCGAAATAACATTACCTTTTTCGTTCCTGAGAACAATAGTCTGCCCTGAAGCTGGAAGAACCGGAAAAGCCGCGATGCCAGCCACTTCACCAAATTCCTCAAGTAAGGGCCCAAATTTTTCATGAGCTACAAGCAGGTATTTTCCCGGGTTGATTATCCTCTGGTCAGTAAGTATCCGCGATCTTGTCCCCACCGAAACAGTCCAGTTTTGCAGATCCACTGGATGAGAGGAACGGTTGAAGAGTTCAATATACTCTGCCTCTGGCAGTCCCACGACCGGTGCCGGACGGGCCATGATCTCATTGATGACCACATCAAACGGTTCAGCTTCTTTGGCTGCATGCCTGCTTGTTGGTTCAGGCCGGGCAATAAGCTCATTGATAACCACATCAAACGGCTCAGTTTTCTTGTCTGCATGCTGGCTTGTTACTATAAACAAAGTCAGCCCGGATAATAGCGTATTCAATAACAGCATCAAAATTGCATTTGATTACCTGAATAAGGAATAAGTTACAAAAAAGCCGGATAATTCGGGTGATGGTTGTAATAAATGTTTCCCGGGTGGCTGCACAACACAAATAACGGGGTAAATCCATTCCCTGCTTTAATAAAATGTATTATGTCCGCGATGTGATGTCCGGGAAAGGATAAGTCAGAAGAATGTTAAGAATTCAACAGAATGTTGCAATCTGCTCTATATTTTAAAAGCTGCGGTTATTTTATGATTGAACCGATGCTTTTTATACCAGATAATTTATTTTTGCAGATCAGTTTAATACTATACTTTTTATAAACGAATAAAAATTCTGATATGCGAGTTGCTGTTGTTGGTGCTACCGGTATGGTTGGCGGCGTTATGTTAAGGGTTCTCGAGGAGCGAAGTTTCCCTCTTGAAATGTTAATTCCTGTTGCTTCTGAACGTTCTGCCGGAAAGACAATTAAATATGCGGGCCAATCGGTTGTGGTTGTCACTCTTGACGAAGCTGTTTCCCTTAAGCCTGATCTTGCCCTGTTTTCCGCAGGGGGAGAAACCTCATTGCAGTGGGCAAAAAAGTTTACCGATGCTGGTACTGTTGTAATCGACAACAGTTCAGCATGGAGGATGGACCCCGAAATACCCCTTATTGTTCCCGAAGTTAACGGACGCTCCCTGAAGTCAGGTCACAGGCTTATTGCAAATCCCAATTGTTCCACCATACAGATGGTACTGGCACTGTCACCCCTTCACAGGGAATATGGCATCAGGCGTCTGGTGATATCCACCTACCAGTCAGTAACCGGAACCGGCATTAAAGCTGTGCGGCAGCTGGAAAATGAGCGGCAGGGAATATCCGGTGAAAAGGCATACCATTATGTGATTGACAAGAATTGCATTCCCCAGTGCGATGCATTTACTCCTAACGGATATACCAAGGAGGAAATGAAACTGGTAAACGAGACCCGGAAAATTCTTTCAGACGACTCGATTGGCATAACAGCTACTGCAGTCAGGGTACCGGTTGCCGGGGGCCATTCTGAATCTGTAAACATAGAATTCAGAAAAGATTTTGATCTTGATAGAGTAAAAAATCTTTTAAGTCAGACTCCCGGAGTAATTGTACACGATGACCCGGCAAACAACCAGTACCCGATGCCTGCCATGAGCGAAAACAGGGATGAGGTGTTCGTAGGTCGTATACGCCGGGATGATTCAGCTGAAAATGCCTTGAATATGTGGATAGTGGCCGATAACCTGCGTAAGGGAGCGGCCACCAATACGATTCAGATAGCAGAATATATGCTGAAAGAGGGCTTAATATAACAGATCATCATAGGGGTACCGGCTCGTGTGAATTTCTTTCGCCCGGTTGTAGATCAGTTTTCGGAGCTGATCGGTATTGGTCCTGTTTTTGGCTGAAATAAAAATGCATGGCTCATTGTTCCTGCCCATCCAGGTTTTTTGCAGTTCTTCGAGAGTTATGTTTTCCTTACCTGCCGGCGTGAGGTCATCTTCATCTTTGGGGAGGTGGTTGTACTGATCAATCTTATTGAAGATAAGATAAACGGGCTTTTCTGTAACGTCCATTTCCCGCAGTGTCTGGTTTACTATGTTGATCTGCTCTTCAAAATTAGGATGTGAAATATCAACTACATGAAGCAGGATATCCGATTCCCTTACTTCATCCAGGGTTGATTTAAAAGATTCTACAAGCTGGTGGGGCAGCTTCCTGATGAAACCCACCGTATCGGAAAGCAGGAACGGAAGGTTGCCTATTACCACCTTCCGGACCGTTGTATCAAGTGTTGCAAAGAGTTTGTTCTCTGCAAATACATCCGATTTGCTCAACAGGTTCATTATGGTTGATTTGCCCACATTCGTGTACCCTACCAGGGATATCCGGACCATCTTTCCCCGGTTTTTGCGTTGTGTGGCCATTTGTTTGTCTATCTTTTCAAGCCTGAACTGGAGTTTGGCAATCTTTTCCCGAACAATACGACGGTCGGTTTCTATCTCGGTTTCACCCGGCCCCCTTAATCCTATTCCACCCTTTTGTCTTTCCAGGTGTGTCCATAACCCCGTCAGCCTCGGTAAAAGATACTGGTACTGCGCCAGCTCCACCTGCGTTCGGGCATGTGCCGTCTTGGCACGCCGTGCAAAAATGTCCAGAATGAGGTTTGTACGGTCTATAACACGGCATCCAAGAATTTTTTCCAGATTCCGGAATTGCGAGGCTGTAAGCTCATCATCAAAAATAACCATGTCAATATGGTTTTTTTTGATAAATTCCTGTATTTCGGTCAGCTTACCCGAACCTATATATGTTCCGGGGTTGGGCTTATCAACCCTCTGAACAAATTGTTCTACCGGAACTGCCCCGGCGGTTTCGGTCAGAAATGCCAGCTCCCTAAGGTAGTCTGCAACTTCTTCCTCCGGATGATGCCGGGTTATTACCCCGATCAGAACAGCCTGCTCCTGCTTTATTTCAGTTGAAATGTTTTTCTCTAATTCCGTCATGGTTCTTAAGTTCAATACCGGCCATTTTGCAGATCACTGTGAAACCCCGACAATACATAATGCATGGTGAACCTCAAGCCAAAAAAACCCTGATGTTTCATCAGGGTTTTTTGTATGCTTTTATCAGTGTGGGCCCGTTCTATTGCAACACGAAATTTATGGGGAAGGTAAATGCCACGCGAACCGGCTCTCCTCTCTGCCTTCCGGGTGTCCACCTGGGCGAGGCCATTACAACCCTGACGGCTTCCCTGTCCAGTGATGGATCAACACCCCTGACCACGGTTGCGTTAGAAACAGTACCGTCTTCATTTACAACAAACTGTACAAAAACTCTTCCCTGAATACCGTTTTCAGCTGCAATTTGCGGATAGCGGAGATTTTGAGCAATCCATTGACGGAATGCATCCTGTCCACCACCCTGAAAATCGGGCATATCTTCAACTATAAAGAAAATTTCAGCTTCCTCGGCTTCTTCCTCCTCTGCAATTACCATCTGTGAAAATTCAATACGTGTGTCAGCTCTGGCTTCAACATCATCAATAAATAAATCATCTTCAATTTCCACGTCATCCTCGACGATTTCGAGCGTTTCGGTTACCTGTGGCGGAGGGGGGGGTGGAGGGGGCTGAACTTCTTCCGGGCGTGTTATGGGGATGATCTCCTCCTCCATGACAACATCGGCCAGTTCGCCAAGTGATCCTGTACCTACTTCCCTGGTTGTCCATTCAAAGGCTATCAACAGTAAAGCAAGTACTGTGACGAGGCCTATTTGAAGAAACAATCCTTTTTTCTTTTCTAGATTAGCTTTGTCGGATTTTTTGAGTTCCATTTTCTAAATTTTTTTGAGGGCTTAAAAATAATGATTTTGAAGATATATTCAAATCTATTTCATGAAAATATCTGTTTTTACCCCAAACTTAATATTCTGACCGCTTGTAAAACTAATAATAATATTCTGATCTGTAATGGAAAAACAGTAAAGAGGATTTAATTATTGTGTTTAAAGCTAATAAAATTAATGCAGGCACCAAATAAATGGCTATATTGATGCTACTGACGGAGTTCTGGTTTGTTTGCCGGTTTAATCACGCTCTGGCAAGCTGGCATTCCGGGCTATCTGGCATACCGGATAAAAAAATGTTTTCAGGGATTTTCAATGTTGTTATTGCATAACATAAAAAATTATTAATTTAGCGCTTCGATAAGCGGGGATTTAGCTCAGTTGGCTAGAGCGTTTGGCTGGCAGCCAAGAGGTCAGGGGTTCGACTCCCCTAATCTCCACCACCTTCAAACCATTTTATACCTGAGCGCCTTGAACATGCAGTTCAAGGCGCTTTTATCTGCCAGTTACATTGTCTGGCTTTCGTAAAAAGGTGGGTCTGCAGATTCCACAATCCCTGTTATTTATTACTTGTCATGGCCATGGCGGCATTAGCACCTGCTTTTTTGGCTGCGCGCCTCTTTTCTGATGACCTTAATGGCAGCTCTTCAACAGCCCTCTTTTCTGTCGCTTTCTGATTCTCCTTATCAGCTTCCTCCTGCTCAATCAAACGCAGCCGGTCCATATAATCCTGTCGGCTGTCAGGCATGGTATGGGCTGCCAGCATCCTTGGTTCGAGGAGATTCAAATATTCAGGGGTGAGGAATCTGTTGTGAGCCCTTGCTTCGCTCCTCATCTCTGACAAGAGTTGTTCAAGCTTGTCTGATTTCATAGTTTTTGAATGATTTAAGGTTTGATTAACTATTTTTCCCATCCTCATAACCTGTCCGTTTTCCTTTTGGTACCGGGCATGACAGTTGATGATTCAGGTTTCTGAAACTGGTTAGCCAAAATTTATGCCATTCAAAATGGCCTGATATTGTCAAACACCCTAATTATGCATCAATCATCATATATTCATCTATTTAGGATTGTATATTATAAAGATTATATGAAGGTTTCAGGAGTTACAGCATGTGTGATTATGGGGAATATTCACTCAGTGGGAACCATAAAATGAGGTCTCCGGCATCCGCCTTTTTGAATTATCAATTGAATATTTGATGGTTTTAGGGCATCACTGCTTTTATTTTACCCCGTCTTGTGCTTGCTGCCTTTTAAAGAAAGAAGATATTACAGCATATGAAACAAAATCATAACGATTCTGTTTATTTATTCAAGGCATGTTGTCATCAAATTATTTCCCGTGGCAATTCACCGGAAAGGGTTTCCATTTGCTGAGCCCTTCGAGAACGTGAACAAACACTGAGGAAGCGGGCCTTTAAGTCAAACTAAACCAGAAAGACAATCTGATGTTTGCCGTCATAAGCTGGTTTGAATATTAAAGTTAATATGGAAAGACGCAAATGGGTATTGTACCTTGATGAATTATTAAACAGCATAACCCATGGGCTTGGCGTTTTACTGAGTATTGCCGCACTAATCCTTCTGCTGCTGTTTACAATCAAAATGGAAGCTGATGTCTGGAAAATCATTAGTTTTTCGATTTTCGGGGCAAGCTTGATAATGATGTACACAGCCTCTACTCTCTATCATGGTTTCAGGGACAAAAAGCTCAAGCGCGTTCTTAATATATTTGATCATGCCGCTATTTATGTATTGATTGCCGGTACCTATACGCCTTTTACTCTTGTCCCTCTCAGGGGCCCCTGGGGATGGTCGGTTTTTGGGGTTATTTGGGGACTTGCCCTGGCAGGAGTTATTTACAAGCTGTTTTTTTACAAGGATAAGCACCGGATTATCTCTGCCTTTATATATGTATTTATGGGGTTCATAATTGTTGTCGCTATGGGCCCCCTGATCAGAAACGTTCCGCCAGGCGGATTATACTGGCTTATGGCAGGAGGTTTGAGTTACTGTATCGGTGTATATTTCTATATACGAAGAGAAAACCGCTTTAACCACGTCATATGGCACTTGTTTGTGCTCGGGGGGAGCATAAGCCATTTTTTTGCCATTTTTCTCCATGTGCTGCCACATTAAAAGACAAACCATCAGCAGCCCGGCCGGGC
This sequence comes from Bacteroidales bacterium, assembly GCA_007135095.1. Classification (GTDB taxonomy): domain Bacteria; phylum Bacteroidota; class Bacteroidia; order Bacteroidales; family PUMT01; genus PXAP01. The sequence continues at coordinate 33,403 of SLJO01000142.1, forward strand.
CGTGATTACAGGTTTAGTTTTAACGGGCCGGCAGGTTGCCAGCCGGCTTCCTATTGAATTATCCTGATGAATTCCTTAACATCCCTTGGAGGCATTTTCACCGGGATATTTTCCGGTTTACCTACTGCTACAAAGGCTGTAAGCTTAAATTTTTCTTCCAGCCCCAGCATCTTTTCAAGCGTGTCTTTGGCCATCATAGGGGCACTTAACCAGCAAGCTCCATAGCCCATATCAACAGCTGCCAGAAGCATATTCTGTATGCAGGCACCGGCACTTTGGAAGTCAGGGTAATTTCTAATACGGTTTACCTCGTCGTGATCCATCGCCACGCCTTTTTCAAGCACTGATTCATATCTTTCCATGGCTACCGCAATAAGTGCCGGTGCATCCTGAAAAAAGGTTGCAAACCATTCGACCTGTGATTTAATGTTTTTTGCTGCCCTGGACTCATTTTCAGGAATATTTTCCAGTTGCCTGACCACCTTGCGTGCCATATCCTCGAGGAGTGGTTTATTTGTAACTATTACAAATGTCCATGGCTGAGAATTTGCCACGCTTGGAGCGAGACTTGCCAGTCTAATCATTTCTTTCAGATCTTCCAGGGGAACCGGATCTTTTTTATAAACCCTTACACTTGTCCTGCTTTCAATTGCCTGTTTGAGTTCCATTATGGCTTGGTTTTAATAAGTAATTGATATGAACAGAAGTTTGTTTTCGTTCAAAGGCTAATATAATATTTTTAACCCGATTTGATAAAAGAAAATAATAGTTATCGTCCAATTTTTTCCATTATCCTGAGGGCTCTGAATAAGAATATGAATTACATCGATTTCAACGGCAGCTAAACCTTAAAATATGATTTGCGAGTTTGTCCGGGCTTAAATCTGGTATGAAGTCTTTTACAGATAATATCCCTAAATCCAACTACAGTTAAGGGAAAAAAGAGTTAAAATAATTACTTTTGTTGCTTAAATTTATAAATGAATGCGGCTATAATCGAAGTCTAGCACACACACCATTCTCCGCATCGTCAGCCAGATATTTAAAAGTGAAATGCAGCGACCAAATAACCAGGAAGAGGTAATTACCCGGAAACATGTCCGCAAAATAATATATCCAATTATCATTGGGATCGCAGTTGTTGTTTTCCTTCTGCAGCGGGAGGTGGATGTGGACTTGTTTGCTGTGATCTCATTTACGTGGTATTCTGCCTTTTGGATTATGATAGCCATCCTTATGATGGTCATAAGGGATCTGGGGTACATAGTCCGCCTTAAGATACTTAGTGAAGGGGATTTCAGCTGGAGGCAATGCTTTAATGTAATTATGCTATGGGAATTCTCATCTGCCATTACACCGAGTGCTATCGGTGGAACGGGCGTTGCGATCTTTTTCGTGAACCGTGAAGGCCTGAGCATCGGCAGGAGCACCGCAGTTGTCATGGCCACTTCCTTCCTGGATGAATTATATTTCATTCTTATGTTTCCCCTGCTTTTATTTATAGTAACAGGCAGGGCACTTTTTTCCATTGATGTGGCCCCGGGAGAGGAAGCTATCTCCTTTACCAATGAATTCTTTTATTTTGCCATCGTTGGATATATAGTTAAGTTTTTCTTTGTGCTTCTTGTTGCCTATGGTTTGTTTATTAACCCGCGGGGACTAAAATGGTTGCTTTTGTGGATTTTCCGCATGCCTCTGATCAGGAAATGGAGGTATAAAATGCATGAGACGGGTACGGATCTCATAGAAACTTCCAGGGTGTTCAGAAGCAAAAATGCTGCCTTCTGGTTAAAGTCTTTTACAGCTACCTTTTTTTCCTGGACTGCAAGGTACTGGGTAGTTAATTTCCTCTTGCTTGCCTTTTTCGTTGTAGACGGTCATATTCTTATTTTCGCCAGGCAGCTTGTTATGTGGATAATGATGCTTGTCAGTCCCACACCCGGGGGCAGCGGTTTTGCCGAATTTGTTTTTTCCCGTTACCTTGGTGATTTTATACCTCTCGGATTCGCGGTTGTAATGGCACTTACATGGCGGCTGGTTAGCTATTACCCGTACCTTTTCATTGGTGCCGTAATGCTTCCCCGCTGGCTGGCGGGAAAGTTTGGCAGGCAAAGGAAATCAGGAGAGCTGTCCTGAGCCTGTGATGCCTGGAACCTGTGCTACCTGATCGTGATTCAAAAAACCCGTGGCAGCCAGACAAGGATCGATTGTTGGATCGGGCGTAGATCGTGATTCATATAAAACGTGGCAGCCAGACAAGGATCTGAACGCCGGCAATAATACCCCATAATACCAGGTTACCCCAAAACCCTGACCTTAGCGACAGAACATAGTGGCTTAACAAAAATGAAACAGGAATAGCGGCAACAATAAGCAGTTCAATATTGGCAGTTTCAATTAAAAAATACATTAGTAATGTCAGTGCCCATGTCCAGAAGAAAAGCACGAATGTTTTCCTGGGTAGCACCTTCATTTTCGGCAATGCGCCTGAAATACGCAAGCTGCTAAAAAATATCAGCAGAAGCAGAAATGAAAAAAATATTATTTCCGGGAGGGAGATAAAAATGTATTGATCCTTTGCAGTGAAACTTGTTATAAACAAATCAACCACGGGAGTGATTGTGTCATGTATCAGATAGTATCCTGATGCAAAAAACGCCCATGCCACAGTAATTCCCAGTATGCTGAACATCCATTCCCTCCAGATAACCGGCCTGAGTATGAGCAGTGCCACCCACACCAGGATAATGTAATACATCAGGTTGAAGTAGATTAAACTTCCCGCACCGATAAGGAATGAAGCCTCAAAATAGTTGTAACTGAGTCGTTCCATCTTGTATGAAGAAAGGAGTCTGTCAAGTGCGGGCAGAAAAAATAGCACAGCTACAAGAGCCGGGTGCAGCCTGTGCAGGGGTGTCAGGCTGCTGACTATCAGTATAAAAAAAAAGGTTGGCAAAAGGGTCCTTTCACTAAGGATTACATACCTGGAATTTATGCTTATAAGATAAAAACCAAAAATCATTAGAAGCACCATTGCCAATATCATTGAAACCGGCGAATCCAGGGCGATATAATTAGTGATCAGCTCAAAGAGGGGCATCGGATGTGCATCGAAGACCATTGGTTGCCACGTATCCGAGCCCAGCTGGGGCAACCATGCTAAAATTGTCAGCAGGGGAATGAGCAGGTATCCGAATGTAGTATTGGTTTTTAATATTCGCAGCAGCATTGACGTGCACTTTTTGATGTTGTCCTATAAAAGATCCCTGCCTAAATCCCGGCGGTAGTACATCTCATCAAAGCTTACCAGTCCGGCCGTTTCATATGACTGTTCCAGGGCAGCCTCAAGGGTGTCTGCAAGTGCACTGACAGCCAGCACCCTGCCCCCATTGGTCAAAACTTTGCCTTCCTTGATTTTTGTACCTGCATGGAATATGATAGCATCCCTGCGTTCCGCGGCTTTGTCCAGGCCTGATATTTCAAGGCCCGTCCTGTAATTTCCGGGATAACCGCCGGAAACCATCATTACCGAGGCTACTGCACGTGGATCGATATCGATTGTATGATTTTTCAGTTCCTGTTTTTCAATTGCAATCAGCATTTCAAGCAGGTCGTTCTTGATCCTTGGTATGATCGCCTCTGTTTCCGGATCACCCAGCCGGGCATTATATTCAATGACAAAAGGATTGCCATTCACGTTAATAAGTCCGAAAAAAATAAACCCCCTGTAGTCGATATTTTCCGACTGCAAACCTTCTATTGTAGGTTGTATGATGCTGGTTTCCACCTTGTTCATGAATTTCTTTCCTGCGAAAGCAACGGGGGAAACAGACCCCATGCCGCCTGTATTCGGGCCTGTGTCGTTTTCGCCAATACGTTTGTAGTCTTTTGCTTCCGGCATGAGGAGATAATTTTTTCCGTCTGTCATTACAAAAACTGAGAGTTCGATGCCGCTGAGGAACTCCTCAATTACCACCTTGGTGCTCGCATCGCCGAATTTTCCGTCCAGCATGCTTTTCAACTCTTTTTCCGCCTCATCCCTGTCATCAAGTATAACCACCCCCTTCCCGGCCGCCAGTCCGTCGGCCTTCAGCACATAAGGCGGAGAAAGTGTTTCCAGGAATCCCCTTGCTTCACTGATGGTGCTTTTTGTAACCGGCAGGTACCTTGCAGTGGGAATGCCGTATTTTTTCATGAATTGCTTCGCAAAAGCCTTGCTTCCTTCCAGAAGCGCCCCTACCCTGTCGGGCCCGATCACGCTTATTCCGGAGAGCAGCCTGTCGGCAGAGAAATAATCCTTTATCCCTTTAACAAGAGGTTCTTCGGGGCCCACTACAAGCATGAATATCTTATTTTCAAGGCAGAAATTACCGATGGCAGCAAAATCGTTCACCCTGATATCTACATTCCTGGCCAGCAACCTGGTGCCGGCGTTACCGGGAGCCACGAACAGTTTATCGAGCAGTTTGCTTTGAGATATTTTCCATGCCAGTGCATGTTCCCTTCCGCCCGAACCAAGGATAAGTACGTTCATAGGTATAAAAATATGGTTATGATCAATTTAATATTGCATTACAAATGTATAATACGGCTATTCAGGTATTCAGTTTCGGTTGGTACCGAATTTATAAATCGCATAGATGCTCACACCAAACCCCTCATTTTGTCCTGCTTGAAAATCAGTTAAATAATAGTTTCTCTCAAAATTCCCGTAAACTTAAAAATTTAAAATTTAACATCGCGGTAAAAAATAGAATTTGCTTACCGGCAGAATTATTAATAAACAGGCCAGGCATACAATTTATTTATCCGGTGAAATAAACCGTGATTATATAAAAATTCAACTATTCAACCAACAGCAGTAACATTTAATCAATGTATTACGTAAAGTGGTTAAATGCATAAGTAAGTGAATAATTTAAATTTTATCCTGTTAACGGGATGAATTTTATATATTGCCGTATTTTAAAGCGTGCAGCACCATTAATCCGGATTACAATACGGCTTTCAGTCACATTGGTAATTTTTTCTATGACCCACGCAAAAGCAATAATATGAAACACTTCTACACAGCTTTTCATCTATTATACCAAGGGGATTACTTAACACCAATACGAATATTATGTAAAACCATGGGCAGATTCACCCTGGGTCTTTTGTTAATGGCATTCTCTCAACAGTTACATTCTCAGTCCTCATCGCCTGTAACTAATGGATTGGTTTTACATCTCGATGCAAGTGCAATCGAAGGTTTGGTTGACGGAGATAAGGTTGCTTCTTGGAATGACCTTTCCGGAAATAATCATCACGCTTTACAA
>SLJO01000175.1 GCA_007135095.1 Bacteroidales bacterium
CGGCATTCCGATCCCGACCTCGGCGAAATAAGGGCCTGGGAGCTGAAAGAAGAATTGCGTGAACTGGTATCAAATCTCAACCTTGAAATAATGGACGGCGACAAGGTTATCGAAGTCAAATATTCCGGCATCAATAAAGGCAGGGCTGCCGGGCAGCAACTCTCAAACGGCACATACGACTTTATACTTGCAATAGGCGATGACTGGACCGATGAATATACCTTTGGCGCCATGCCGGAAAAAGCCATTACCATTAAAGTCGGCACCAAATCAACGAGAGCCAGGTATTATATTGATTCGGTAAAAAGTGTCAGGAGCCTGCTGAAAAAGCTGGTGAAGTAAAATATTCGCTTAAACCCGACTATCAGCCGAAAAAGGGGTGGCATCAACTTCTGGTAAAAGCCCGGCCAGGGCATGACGGGCTCACAGGACGCGGGTTTTTTTAAGCTGAACTGAATTATCCACATACCGTTATGAGTGCATATATAAAGCAGTTGATTGCTGAGGGTGAAGGTCAGCGGCTGGATTTTAAATTTGAAATTTCAGATTCAAGAAAGATTGCCCGCACTCTATCAGCTTTTGCCAATACCGAGGGTGGCATTTTGCTTGTCGGCGTTAAGGATAACGGCAGAATAACCGGCATCAGGTCGGACGAGGAATTTTACATGCTCGAAGGCGCAGCCCGGCTTTATTGCAGGCCGGAGATCAATTTCACCGTAAAGGAGTGGCATATAGAAGGAAAAACCATCCTTGAAGCAAGAATCAGCAAAAGCAGCACACCGCCCCACTATGCACGCTCGGAAAACGGCACATGGCTGGCTTATGTAAGGGTGAAGGACGAGAACATTCTGGCCAACAATGTCATGATCAGGGTATGGAAGCGTCGCGGACGCCCGGTGGGGACCCTCATCAGATACTCGGAAAAAGAAAAATTACTCTTTGACTACCTGGAAGAAAATGAAAACATAAGCTTTTCGGGGTTTCAGCGCCTGGCCCGGCTGAACCATTACAGAGCCTCCACTATCCTGGTCAACCTGATAGTTCTCGGACTTGTTGATATTACATTCAGGGACAAGAAAATAGTCTACACCATGGGAAGCAGTTATAAATTAAGGTAATCTCACCATTCTGACAACCCTGTAGCCTTCCGGGGTGATCAATCTGCACAGGTATATACCCGGGGGCAGAAACCCACCCTCAAAAAATATGCTGTGACTGCCCTGGCTCCTGAAACCATTAAGGGGGGTGGCCACAATACTGCCCCGGGTACAGCAGATATCAAGCCTTACCACTGAGGGGACATCAAGGTCAAACGAAATAACCGAAATATCGCTGAAAGGGTTGGGGCTAACCTGCAGGTGCAGGCCTGCACTGCGCTCAGGCAGCACGACAGAGACCGGAACAAGGCTTTCGGTTAAAACCAGTCTCCCCTCTCCCACCCTTGTGCCCGGCGAACCGCTGTTGCTCACCGAAAGACGGTTGAGAATGACAGTAAACGCCTCATTCCACCCCTCATCAATAACCAGCTCGAATCCCGCCAGGCTGCTGGCCACCAGGTCATCTCCCTGACCCTTGAAAGCGAAGGCCGCCTCAAATACATTATCCCCGGTCAGGGCAAATGATATCAGCTCATTACCGGCGTGGCCTCCGCTAAAGGCAGGGACTACATTCCCTATTTCCCACATATCCCCGGGTATACCGTTTATCTCGATGCTGAAAGCCACCCCCCGCAGTGAGGTGAGCGGAACACTTTCGACCATGATCCTTTTGATCCTCTCGCCGTCATGGGGATCAACGGTGAGCGATGCCAGGGGTAAGGTGCTGTCCTTATTGACGGTTCCGGATGATTTGCCGAAATGCAGCCCCACGGCCAGCAGATCCCTGTGATCGACGATGCCGTCACCATTGGTATCGGCAAAAGTCGCTCCCGAAGGCATCCACTGCTCGATACTGCGGGGGGAAAAATTATTGCCTTCCCAGACGGCGGCAGGACCGGTGCTTAGCCAGTACATGCCCAGGGGCAGGACATCGTCGGCATCCACTACCCCGTCATTATTGGCATCGCCGGGGAACACCGTGATGAACAGGGGATCAGGATTAATACCGCTGATGAGGATATCATCGATGCGGTTTGTTCCGGTGGGACCGGTAACAGCACCGCTGATACTTATATCAGAGGTAATGATCCAGCGAAGCAGGACTCTTTCCCTGTCCTCCAGCACTGCAGGAAGAGGCAGGCCGTCAACCCGGCCGCTGGTCCAGTTGTTGCCTACCGTTATTTCACCACCGGCGGCGGCATTCCATTCAAACCCGTCAATGCTGTATTCCAGGCGAAAGTCGCGGGGACCAGTGCCCGAACCATACTGCCGTGATGATACCTCCAGGGAAACAAAACCCGTTGTTGATATCTCCACCATCCAGTAACACGGCCCGGCATCGGTATTTGACCACCTGTTCGAATTAACGGCCATACCGCTGAAACCCGCGAGGAAACCGGTTATAGTGGCGCCGGCAATCTGCAGGGAAGCATTCCTGTTCACTGCTGCGGCACCTGAAGGAAGCAGGGTCTCCCCGTCAAAATTCCAGGAAGCAATTGAATACCTGAAAGAAGGCCGTGGAATTATATTCAGCACGGCAAGCTGCAGTTCTGATCCGTCCGGAATGCCTTGAGTGCCGCCATAGACATAAGCACCACCGTCCAGTGCCGATCTCACTGCAACGAACCATTCCCCGGCAGGGCGCATAAAGGCAATCTCGGCAGAATAACGCAGGTTATCATATTCGTCACTGCTGTCAAAATCCATATCAATCCACATATCCTCATGCCAGGACTCCGGGTCAGAAGGACTGGGACTAATGCCAACCTGGCAGGCAATTCGCTGGTTATCCAGCACCCCGGATGCAAAAACCGAGGCAGCGGCAAAGAAAAGTTCTCCCTCGCTTAATGTATTATCGGCGGCTGTCAGCAGGCGCAGGCCGGTAATACGTGTTTCAACATCAAGAATGACCGGAGGGGGCAGACCGGCGGCTACAGGATCAGCTGCAGAATTAAGGATCAGCAGGTCATAAAAAACAATTTCGGTATTACCGCCGGGCGCATTTTCCCTTACCCTGAAGGTAAGCACCATAAAGGTGCCCGACGCATCACCTCCCAGCGGAGCGGTTCTTGACACAGATATGCCCGCCCTTCCCTGGCCAAGTTCCCCGGAGAGATGAATGCCGTCCCGGGCGAGAGGACCAGTGGTGGCAGAGATGAATTCCAGCACACCGTTATCGAAGGAAACAACAAGCTCAGCATAGTAGAAATCCGAATCTGCCAGGGTGGCAATGCTCACATCAAAAAACTCCCCTGCTGAAGGGGCCGGGCCGGAAGCCAAAGCTGAAACAGCCACCTGTCCGCCAGCATCATGTATGCGAATAACAGTGAAAAGAAGCAAATAGAAAGACCACGATGCCCCGGGCATCAACCGATGTATTTGCATGGCAGTGATTTTTTAATTATTTCAATCAATGCAACTTATCACAACAAGTGATTATTTACATCAAGTTAAGAAGACCGGGATCAGTCTCCAACCTTTTCAAGGGAAAATAAAATGAACGGTCAGTATTAGTACCCGAACGGTCACGGAATGGCGGGGTATTCACCTGAGGAATGGTATCCCGGGGGTATAGCAGGGGTCGCGGACTGGCGCCCAGAGACCGGTAACGAACTGTCACCATCGGCGGCCTTACGGTGCGGTTCCTGACTGTCAGGCTTGATGGCCTTTACCACGCCTGGCCTGTACCATCTGTGAGAGGCTCAGATGAGTATCGCTATGGCAAGAAGAAGGTCAGTGGCAAGCACTGTAATGACATTGTTTCCCATTGCCGTTAAAATCTTTTTGTTGTCGTTGTTATGTCTTATTGCAAGGAAGCAGGCATTCATTGCAAGAGGCAGCGGGATCAGTGCAAGGTAGATCCATGTAGAGGCCATTCCCAGGATAGGAAGAGCAATTATAATGCCGAAGGCAAGAAACACTCCGAAAGTATAGATCCAGGCAGCCTTCTGCCGGCCAAACCGTATCACCAGGTGTTTTCTTCCTCCCCTGCGGTCTGCTTCAGCATCGGGAAATTCATTGATAAGCAGCAAAAGTGATGTCAGTATGCCCGGTGGAATGGATATCAGTACCAGCTCAGCCGTGAGTATTTGTCCAAGGCCCATTTCCGGTGAGGCAGTCATTGCAATATAGGTGCCTATCACGACCATCGTCCCGAGCATGAGTCCCGAAAAAAGTTCTCCAAGCATGAACCGTGCGAGAACAGGAGTATACAACACGATTGTCAGTCCGCCGACAACAGCTATTACCAGGATACTCCAGTGGGCTACAATAGAAAAATACAAACCTATCCCAAAGGCTACGGCCAGAGAAAGTATGGCAACTATAAGAACAGAGCGAAGACTGGTTTTGCCGCTCACTATCATGCCGCTGCCACCGCTAAAGGGGCTCCTTTGAGTATTGAAGTCAATTCCTGTCTTATAGTCCGAGTATTCATTGAATAGGTTTACCGAGATATGGGTCAGCACAACACCGGCCATAATAAGGGCAGCATGAAGGAAATTAAAATCACCGTTAACCGTGGGAAGGAAATTCCAGGTGACAGCAAGGCCGATACCTACAAGGAAAACTGCAAGAACAAGAAAATTGGCCCTTATCTGGGCCATCCATGAAGCAAAAGAAGTCATTTTTTCCATTATTATGTTATTTAGGTAACTGATTGTTCAATTAAGCTGTCTGTATGAAAAACAATAAAAACTGGTTTAGGTTTAAAATCAGGTGAAAAACGATAACCGGGTAAAAATCCCACTAAAATACCGTTTTTTCCGAATTTCCATTCCAGGTCAACATTTTTTTTAAACGGGTTTATCCCCTCAGGACGGCCGGGATTCATTTTATAGTGGTTTTGGGGATCAGCCTGCAAGTATTTTAACACCCGGATGCCTGTTATTCAGATAAAATTCGGAAATTTGATTATTCCCTTTTAAATCATAGATTTGATTTTCTAATATAAAGCATATGCAAAACATCAGTGAAAAAAGCCTCTGGTTTCTCACCGGAAGCCAGCATCTTTACGGAAAAGAAATACTTGAAAAGGTGACATCCAATGCCTCGGAGTTAGCCGGTGCACTCGGGGAAAGCATCAGGAGGGAAGTCAAATTGGTAATTAAGCCGGTGCTTACCACATCAGATGATATACTGGCCCGCTGCCAGGAGGCAAACAATGACAGAAGCTGCATAGGGATTATATGCTGGATGCATACCTTCTCCCCTGCACAGATGTGGATTCGCGGACTCACATTGCTGGCAAAACCTTTTGTCCACCTGCACACCCAGCATAACCGTGATATACCGTGGGACACTATTGACATGGATTTCATGAACCTGAACCAGTCAGCGCACGGCGACCGGGAGTTCGGATTCCTCTGCAGCCGGATGTCGCTCGATCGTCATATCATCACCGGGCACTGGAAAGATCCCTCAGTCGCAGCTGACCTGGGTGAATGGGTCCGGGCTGCCCTCGGCAGGGACGAATCCCTTTCCCTTAATATTGCACGGTTTGGCGACAACATGAGAGATGTTGCCGTTACCGAGGGTGATAAGGTCGAGGCCAGGATGAAACTGGGTTGGTCAGTTTCGGGTTATGGTGTGGGAGAGCTTGCCTCGGCAATAAATTCCGTTTCACAATCGCACGCCCGCAGCCTGGCGGATGAATACAGGGATCTGTACAGGATGGCAGATGGACTGTTCAGTGACCTGGCAAGCCGGGAAAAAATTATTGAGGCAGCCAGGATTGAGCTTGGACTGGAGAGTTTTTTACAGCAGGGCGGCTTCAGGGCATTTACAACCACCTTTGAAGACCTGCACGGGCTAAAGCAGTTGCCCGGACTGGCAGTGCAGAGGCTGATGGAAAAAGGATACGGGTTTGGCGCAGAGGGGGACTGGAAAACAGCAGCACTGGTAAGGTGCATGAAGGTGATGAGTTCAGGGATGCAGGGAGGCACATCCTTCATGGAGGACTATACCTACCATCTTGACCCCTCGGGCATGAAAGTTCTGGGAGCCCATATGCTGGAAATTTGCCCGTCAATAGCTTCCGTCACGCCGGGCCTTGAGATCCATCCATTGTCCATCGGTGGCAGGGATGATCCTCCAAGGCTCGTATTTCCCGTTGCCACGGGGAAGGCTCTTAACGCTACCCTTCTTGATATGGGAAGCCGTTTTAGGATGCTTGTAAATACCGTTACCAGTGTCATATCTCCTGAATTGCCCAATCTGCCTGTAGCCCGGGCGTTATGGGTTCCCGATCCCGATCTCCGTACATCAGCCACAGCCTGGATAATGGCCGGGGGAGCTCATCATACAGTTTTCAGCCTGGCTCTTAAGCCCCTGCATATGGAACATTTTTCCAATATGATGGGTATAGAGTACCTGATCATTGATGAGGACACCAGGTTACGGGAATTCAGGAATGAGTTGAAATGGAACGAAATATATTACCGGATGAAGGGGTAAAATGCCTGATTTTTCCTAAATAAATTACTGAAATGCTGAAAGAACTTAAAAAAGCGGTTTATGATGCCAATATGGCCCTCAGGGAGTTGGGGTTGGTGATCATGACCTGGGGCAATGTAAGCGGGATTGACAGGGGGCGCGGACTGGTGGTTATAAAGCCCAGCGGGGTGCCCTATGATGTGATCAAACCTGGTGATATGGTAGTGGTTGACCTGGACGGGAAAGTTGCGGAGGGAAAGTGGCAGCCCTCATCCGATACTCACACACACCTGGTTCTGTACCGGAATTTCCATGAAATTGGCGGTATTGTCCACACACATGCAGAGTGGGCAACCAGCTGGGCACAGGCGGGCCGGGCGATCCCGGTATATGGCACCACCCACGCCGATTACTTCTATGGTGAAATACCATGCACAAAGCCAATGACCAGGGCAGAGACAAAGGAAGATTATGAAAAGAATACGGGAAATATAATAGTGGAACGCTTCCGGGGCATTGACCCGCTCCATTTGCCCGGGGTGCTGGTACACGGACATGCGCCATTTACCTGGGGAAAGGATGCTGCTGAGGCCCTGCAAAATGCTGTTGTGCTGGAGGAAATAGCCAAACTTGCCTTCAGGACCGAGGTGCTTGGCAACAGGAAGGCGGTGGGCCAGCACCTGCTGGAGAAGCACTTTCTCAGAAAACATGGTAATAACGCTTACTACGGGCAAAGCAGTGAAGAGGATATAACCTGATTATTCCCGCTATATATTTCCGGATCCCACGTTTCCACTGCCGCCCGGTTCACGGCATTACCCCTGCCGCCCCGGTTCACGGCATTCCCGAAAAGCTTGTTACCCCCGCGCCCGGTTACGGAGTTCCCGAAAAGCCTGTTACCCCTGCGCCCGGTTACGGAGTTCCCGAAAAGCCTGTTACCCCTGCCGCCCGGTTCACGGCATTTCCGGAAAAGGATATTTAACACGGATTAATTCTGCAATTAACCTTTTTTGCCTATATTTGCCGTCCATACATTCTTTCAAGCAGATGATAAAGCACGTTAAAGTTGGAGGCCATAGCATTGCCTATCAGTGGGTTAATAATGATTCGTGTGATCCTGAAAAACCGGTGATAGTATTCCTCCACGAGGGGCTGGGCTGCATGAAGCTGTGGAAGGATTTTCCCCTCAGCCTTTGCAGGATGACAGGATGCAGGGGACTGATGTATGATCGCTACGGATACGGTAATTCCGATAAAATTGAGGAACAGCGTGAAAACGATTTTCTTTATCATGAAGCCGCCTCAGTCCTCCCCGTGATACTTGATAAACTTGGATTACAGGAGCAGGTGCTGCTTTTCGGCCATAGTGACGGGGGCACCATCTCACTTATATTTTCAGCTCTATATCCCGACAGGGCCGCAGCCATCGTTGCAGAAGCCTCGCATATCTTCATGGAGCCTGTAACTCTGGATGGAATAAAGCAAGTCATTCATGAATACAAGCATAAAGGTTTGCGGGACAAGTTGCTAAAATATCACGGCGATAATACCGATTCAATGTTCTACAGCTGGGCCAATGTATGGATCTCTGAAGAAACTGCGGGCTGGAGCATAGAGCTTATCCTTCCCGAAATCACCGCGCCGGTATTTGCTATACAGGGGGAAGATGACAATTACGGAACCGTGTTGCAGACCGAAACCATCACCTCGGGAGTAAAAGGCTACAGCGGGTTTCTGCACATTCCTGATTGCGGGCACATCCCGCATCATGAACAGAGAGACATCGTGCTGAAACACTCTGCCGCTTTCTTTGCTCCGCAATTTGAGCTGGTTAATGCCCGAAATGTTACAGGATAGCTACAGGACAATAAAAAAATCTTCACAAGGCATTTTCAAAGACAGGGGAAGCAAATTCCTTGCCTTCGCATGGCCTGTTGCCAGTGAGGAGGAAATAAAAGAGATACTTGATACGCTGCGAAGGGACCACCATAATGCAAGACATCATTGCTTTGCCTGGCAGCTTGGCGCGGACAAGATACTTTTTCGCGCAAATGATGACGGAGAGCCCGCAAGTACCGCCGGCAAACCCATTTTGGGCCAGATACAAAAACATGATCTCACCAATATCCTGATCGTTGTTGTAAGATACTTTGGTGGTACCCTGCTGGGTACCGGAGGATTGATAAATGCATACGGGAAAGCTGCAGCAGATGCCCTGGATAATGCCACTATTATAACCAGGACCATAGATGAGGTTTTCGAAATCAAATTCCCCTACACCTCAATGAACCAGGTAATGAAAGTAATCAAGGAAGAGCAGGCCAGCCTGATGGAACAGGACTTCGGCAACGGCTGCCGCGTCATGGTTTGCATACCCCGGAAAAATTCAAGCAGCATGAAAGGCAGGCTTCAAAGAATAGAAAAACTGATTGTTAATAACAAAACGGGAAGTTATTATTAATTATTAACACATATATTTTGGCATCAACATCTTCCTTATTTTTACCTCTATATGCCACAATTATTCCACGGGAAAATTTCTAACCATAATACATACTAATGAAGAATAAAAATCTGATATCAATCAACGATTATTCAAAGGAAGAAATGCTCCGTGTACTTGATCTGGCTGAGGAATTTGAAAAAAATCCAACCCAGGCAATTCTGAACGGAAAGGTTATTGCCACCTTGTTTTTTGAACCTTCCACCAGGACGCGACTGAGTTTCGAGAGCGCCGTCAACAGGCTTGGGGGAAAGATCATAGGGTTCTCCGACTCTTCGTCATCCAGCGCCACCAAGGGAGAGTCGCTTAAGGATACCATCAAGACCGTCAGCAATTACAGCGACCTGATTGTAATGCGGCACCCTATTGAGGGCAGCGCAAGATATGCAAGCGAAGTTGCCACGGTACCCGTGATAAATGCAGGCGACGGTGCCAACCAGCATCCGACCCAGACCCTGTTGGACCTCTACTCAATACGGAAAACACAGGATACCCTTGATAACCTGAACCTTTTCATCGTAGGGGATCTGAAATATGGCAGAACCGTGCACTCGCTGCTCATGGCAATGGCACTATTCAACGCCACCTACTATTTTATCTCACCCAAAGAATTGAGCATCCCCCAGGAGTATAAGATGTTCCTTGATCACCTCGGACTCAAATATTATGAACACACCGATTTTAAAGACATAATTTCAGAGGCGGATATCATGTATGTAACCAGGGTACAGAAGGAAAGGTTCTCCGATCCAATAGAATATGAGAAAACCAAAAATGCTTACGTGCTCAGGAACAGAATGCTGCAGAATACAAAAAGCAATCTAAAAATCCTGCACCCGCTGCCCCGGGTAAATGAAATAAACACCGATGTTGATGATAATGCGAAAGCATATTATTTCACACAGGCGCTGAACGGGGTATATACACGTCAGGCTATTATATCATTGATCCTGGGACTAAAAAACTGAAAAAACATGGATAAAGACATCAAGCAACTCAAGGTTAGTGCCATTAAAAACGGCACTGTGATAGATCATATACCGGCAAAAAACCTCTTCAAGGTCATCAATATTCTTGGACTTAACCGCATTGACAACCAGATAACCTTCGGGACCAACCTTGAAAGCAAGCAACTGGGTATCAAGGCAATCGTCAAGATATCCGATAAATTTTTCGTAGATGACGAGATAAACCGTATAGCACTTGCTGCTCCGCAGGCAAAACTCAACATTATTAGGAACTACAAGGTTGAGGAAAAAAAGAAGGTTATCGTTCCTGATGAGTTCACCGGCATAGTGAAATGTGTAAATCCGAAATGCATTACCAACAATGACCTTGTCAAGCCTAAATTCAGGGTTATCTCAAAGAAAGATGTATCACTCAAATGCCATTATTGTGAGAAAATAACCGATCAGGAGCACATGGTCTTTATTTAACGATGATGCATCAGGTGGTTATATGCGTTTTGCTGCAGCCCGTTTTTTCTGCACCCCGGCAACTTCCGGGTATCCCCGGCCTGATGGGGATTTTGCCAGCGGGCTACCTGATCCTGTTATAGGACCTTATAATCACCTCATCCTTGCCAATATTGCGGATTGCCAGGTAGATAAGTATGACTGACACAATGGGGAAAACCACTGGGATCTTATAATATGTTTCTACTTCAATATCCCTTGTTACGTAGTAATAAAACAGATAGAAAAGCGCATAAAAACCAAAATGCAGGATTATATTGAAGATGCTCAACCTTATTTGCAGTATCCTCCTTTTGTATAAAAAAATGATGAAAAGGCTTAGGGCGCCGGTTACAAAGACCAGGAATCTCAGGGGCATGACCGACTCGGCCAGTTGGGCCGTGTTTCCCACTCCTTTATGTATACCGTGCAGGTCATAGCGATAATACTGGTCACCGGCATCGACCATTTCCATGAAAGGCAGAAAAAACAGGGAGAACATGATTGCCGCCGCAAGAAAAAGATAAATTGTCTGTACTCGTTGTATCATGGTTATTCAATTACAATTATTTATAGTAAAGATAAAAAATAAAATCTGTCACTGAAAATGACTTTCAATAATCGCTGGCAGCTTTTTGAATTATAATTATATTTACATTCTCCTGTAAAAAACAAAAACCAGGGTTTTGAGTCAGAAAACCGGATTTTGACCTACAGGAAGAACTTGAAGCACTGTGATTTGCAGTTTTGTTAACGGCGATTATGAGAAAAAAGGATATACGGGCGCTTATACAACTGCTTGATGACCCCGACACCGAGGTCAATGATGTTGTAACCGGGAATCTGCGGAAGCTGGGTACTGAGGTTATTCCCGAGCTGGAAACGGCATGGGAAAGATCACCCGATCATCAGTATCAGGAGAAGATTGAGAGTATTATTCAGGAAATACAATTCAGCAATGTCAAAAAGAATCTCATCAGATGGAGAGAATCGGGGGCGGAAGACCTCCTGGAGGGAGCATTCTGGGTTGCCAGGCACCAGTTCCCCGACCTCGAACTAAGTGAAACAGAGCAAAAAATACACCAGATATCAAAAGACATCTGGCTTGAGCTCAACAACAAACTTACAGCGCTTGAAAAAGTGAGAATAATGAACCACATAATATTTGATGTTCATAAATTCTCAAGGAACAAGAATATTTATGCTCCCCGAAATTCCTATATAAACCAGGTAATTGAAAGCAAAAAAGGCAATGCCGTTTCCCTGGGAATCGTTTATATCCTTATCGCCGGGCAACTAAACATACCCATCCGTGGCGTTAGTATGCCAAAAATATTCATACTGGCTTTCATGGATGAACCGGGGCCAATCAGGAGTGTGCTGAAGGGTGCAATAAAAAAGAAAACGTCCCAAAAGGACGTCCTGTTTTACATAAACCCCTACAACCGGGGCGCAGTGCTGGGAAAAAAGGAGATCGACCATTATCTGAAATTGCAAAAGCTCGAGACCCAGAGCTCATGGTATACTCCCTGCTCCAATGAAGAGACAATTAAAAGACTTTTGCTGAATCTGATTATCTCCTATGAGAAATCCGGTTTCCCGGAAAAAGTCAAGGATCTTCAGGAATTATTGAAAATCTTTGTGACATATTAAGAACTTCTGCTTTAGAAACAGTACCTCCAAAGCAGAAAAGCTACTGGCACGGATCAAATAAATCAGTCATTTTACCGTTTATCCAAAATAAAGCGGGCCATGATAAAAACACAGGGGGATATTAATATGAAACGGGGGTTTGATCTGAATATTAAATAGACAATAAAAATGAAACAACTTTACAAATACATGATTTTATTTACATATTTGATTCTAATTTCTCTTCTCAGCCTCTTACCCTCGGGTGTATTGCCAGTCACCCAGACCGGCCTGTTCCCCCATGCCGACAAGGTGGCTCACTTTGGCATGTATGCAATTCTGACTTTCCTTATTTTCTATACCTGGCCGGAACATTTTTACGGGAATTTCAGGCAATTCCTCCCGTTCCTATATGTAATCCTCTGGGGAACCACCATGGAAATATTTCAGGGTTTGGGTGGTTACGGGCGCAATTTCAGTTATCTGGATATGGTGGCCAACACCATAGGGTTTTTTCCGGGCTGGCTGGCATGGAGATGGTTTTTTAACAAAAAATTCCAGGAAGCCGTACAGTCGGTACGGTCGGATTAATTTGCCAGCCTTGCGGATTCAGGATTCCTGAGCCCGCGCGATGACTTAAGCATAGCCTTAACGGATCCGATACGTATTTGTGCTTCAACCAGCACCGGAACACGGTTATCATCGTCGGTAACCCATACGAACATTTCATTGCCGGCTGTAAAAATGAAGCCTTCCACGAGCTCAACCGAGAACTTGATACAATCGAAGAGCTCCCCCTCCCTGGTTTTGATTGTTTCTTTGCCCAGGAATCGCGGACTCAGATCGAAAAGTTCGTTGCCGATAAGTATGCTGAAGGGAATGGGTTCGTTTATCCTGTAGGACTGAAAATCAAGGTTCCTGGCAGCGTAGACGGCCGTTATGACATCAAAGGAGCAGGCCTCTATATCCAGCGTGTCGGTCTGCCGCGGCCTGTCGGAATTCTCGGTGGTAGTGACAACCCGGTTCTGATCCGGCATATAATGATAAACATCCCGTGCAACATATCCCCCTTCATAAGTATCCATTTCATACCACAGGGGCTGGAAAGTTTCCTTGTCAACATACGACTGGAACCTGTCCCTGACCTTGAATAGCCAGTCATATCTCCTTAGTGTGGTGCCGTAGCTGTCAAAATGATATACCGGCCTGTTCCTGTAAACTCTTTCATGTACATTAAAGGTCACCAGTCCGGCATTTACCCATATAGGGCCCCAGTTATAATATACCGAATACTCTACTTCCTCGCCCGCTGTGAAGGCAAAATTTTCCGGGATGCACCTGTCGGTTTTTAATGCAAATGCTCCGGTGGCCCCGGCAAACAAAAATGCAGCTATCAATATCAACGCCCTCAACATTACAATCTGGTTAATTCTCAACAACTCCTTAAACCCCGGCGATCAATTGTTTTTTGCCGCTATCCTTTCGTCAATCAGTGTCTGGATATTTGCAATCATCTCCGAAACCGGAAAGTTTGCAAGAACATATCTTTTCGCCTCGTTACCAAGCCTTTCACATAATTCATTATCATCCTTAAGCTTCAACACTGCCTCTGCAATAGCCTGCGCGTCATGCGGCGGAATAAGAAGGCCCTTCCCCTTATCGGGTATCAGCTCTTTTGCCCCGTTTACATTGGTAAGGATGACAGGCTTACCGTAAGACATGGCCTCCATTGCAGCATTCGACATGCCTTCATAAAGGGAAGGAAGCACAAAAAGATCACACCCCTTGAGGTAAGGCACGACATTTTCAACAAAACCCTCAAAATGGATCTTATCGGAAACACCTTTTTTCCTGGCATATGAAACCAGCTTACTATAAAGCTTCCCCTCCCCGAGTACAACAAACATAAGGTCGTTATGTTCCCTGCTTAGCAGTGCAATAGCATCGATAAGATAGTAGTAACCTTTCTGCACGGCTAGACGGCCGACAGTGAGCACAATCTTTTTTCCCGGAAATTTTTCAGAATAGTTATAGGAAGCAACATTGTTCGGCGCAAAGGCACCATTGTAGATAACCTTTGTAAAATCCTTTTCCACCCATCCGTTCACTTCATAGAGATCCTTTATGGTGGTGGTATTGGTGATGACGCCGTCAGCCAGGGTCCGGAGAAGGAATGTATGTTTTTTAAAACTGGAACGCATGGGGAGTCCGTGCCTCACAAGGACCAGCGGGTTGCCTCCCATCCATGCCGCTGTTCCGGCGACGGCAAGATCCCTGCCTTTTGTAATCAAAACACCTATTTTATTAGCCCTGAGAAATGAAGCTATCCTGAAAACATGATAAACACTTATGTCGCTGAAAA
>SLJO01000108.1 GCA_007135095.1 Bacteroidales bacterium
GGGAGAAAAAAACATATACCTTCTGATTATGCTGCCACACAGCCATGTGGCGTACAAATGGCAATATACGGGGTCCTTCTTCAAATCCGCCCAGCCCGTCCTTTGACCGGTAAATAATACCGCCGTCATTGATATATTTAGCAAGTGCATAATGCCAGCCGCCCCGCTTAAAAACGCGGAAATAAAAAAGGCCCAGATAGTCAGGCAGGGAGACAAATCCGATGCCATCGGGGGAAAGGGCAACATAGGACATCTGATATTTTGAATCGGTGCCGGGACGCGGATCGGCATGATAATACATACGGATCTGTTGATTTTCCTCATCTACATGAACATCAGGACTTGCTACATGATCATTGCGGCCTCCGTCATAGGAGGGAGTTTCTTCCAGGGGCAGGACCCCGCCGGGATAGATCTTCCAGGGTCCTTCGATTTGATCGGCGTATGCCATGCGTATATATTTTCCATGGTGGTGGGCAAAATACAGGTAATATTTACCCAGGGGGTTACTGATCCAGTCAGGCACTTTGATAAGAGAAGGGCCGTTGATGTTTTTCCCGGCTTCTCCAATCAGGCCATGCATTTCGCGGTGGATGACGGGATTTGCTTTGAATCGCACTACTTCGAAATGAAACGGCGATGAAGCCTTTACATACTTCCGGATGTCCGGATCAGATGCTTCCGTTAGCGGGAGATTTATCATCAATAAGGCAACAAGGAAAATTTCCATTTTCTTCATATGCTGCTGCTTGTTGTTTGTTATCAGAAAATTCAGTTTAACGGTTCCCTGCGGAAAACATTAAATGATCCGAAATATCCGTAAATGGCAATCAGCACAAAACAGGTCATGGGAACCAGGAATGCCAGTTTAATGCTGCCGGTCAGATCTGAGACCTGTCCCTGTATTGCCGTAAGAACGGCTCCTCCAAGTATTGCCATTATCAGTCCGCTTGCCCCTATTTTTGTATCACCCCCGAGTCCCCTGACAGAAATGCCATAAATAGTCGGGAACATAAGCGACATACATGCAGATATGGCAACCAGGGAAATAACAGCAGGATAACCGCTCAGTGTTATAACGCCCAGGGTACATATAACCGCGAGCAGCGCAGAGATGCTGAGAAGATGGCGGGGACTGAAATACTTCATTAATCCGGTGAAAACAAAGCGCAAAAGTGTGAACAATACAAGGGCTGCTATATAATATGATGAAGACTGCTCTTCGTTGGTTCCGATCTCCTGCATTACATATCTTATGGTAAAGGACCACACACCGATTTGTGCTCCCACATAAAAGAACTGCGCCAGCACCCCGCTGGTATACCTGGAATTCTTTAGAAGTCTGCGCACACTGGCTTTTACATCTATTTTGGGCCCGGTATCAGAGGCAATCGGCATTTTGGTGAATGCAATGACAAGCCAGATAACAAATAAAAACAGTGCGACCCCTACATACGGCCCCATCATGGCACTGAGTTCCTGTGACCGTATAAGAGTCAGCTCCTCATGGCTCATCACAGCCCTCTCGGCTTCCCCGGCCAGATTCAGGTGGGAGAGAATGAAATATTTACTGATAACAACACCGGTAATCGACCCTATGGGATTGAAGGATTGAGCGAAATTAAGCCTGCGCGTACCGGTTTCCTCGGGCCCCATGGCAATAATATAAGGATTTGCCGTGGTCTCAAGCACCGATAGTCCGCCGGCAAGAATAAACAGGGCGCCAAGAAAATGGCCATATGTCATTGTAATACTTGCAGGATAAAAAAGCAGTCCACCGCTGATAAACATCCCCAGGCCAAGCAGGATGCCCGCCTTATATGTAAATCTTTTTATGAATATTGCTGCAGGCAGGGCAAGACAGAAATATGAGCCATAGAAGGCCAGCTGAATCCAGGAAGTCTGGAAATCGCTCATGCTCATTATCCTTCTGAATGCAGCCAGCAAAGTATCAGTCATATTATTAGCCAGTCCCCACATGAAAAACAGTGAGGTTACAAGGATAAAAGGCAGGACTGGTGTTAGCTTTTTCATTAGTGAGTGTTTAGATTAATCATTTATACAAAGGACCGTAACTGCCGCAGGCCCTGTAATCAGCACCTTCCTGGTCCATTCCGAAGGCAGACCATGAAGAGGGACGGAAAATCCTGCTTTCGGGAACATTATGCATACATACGGGTATTCGCAACATGGAGGCAAGGCTTATAAGGTCGGCCCCGGTATGCCCGTAGGAAAAGGCGCCGTGATTTGCTCCCCAGTTAGCCATAACCGAGTAAACATCAGAAAACGGGCCCTTACCGGTAAGATTTGGAACAAACCATGTAGTAGGCCATGTGGGATTTGTCCGGTCATTAAGAATATCGTGGATTTTGCCAGGCAAGCCGGCCGTGTATCCTTCTGCCAGCTGCAATACCGGACCCAGTCCGTCAACAATATTGATCCTGGAAAGCGTTACAGGCATCCCTCCTCTGGTAAGAAAAGTCGATGAAAAGCCCCCTCCCCTGAAATATTCCGTTTCTGCCGGTCCCCAGCTGGTATTTTCAAGACACAATTCAACCTCCTCTTTGGTCACCTCCCACCAGGGTTTGATGGCAGGTTTCCCGTCTATGCTCTGCTGGCCGGTGCCATCAAGAGCTGATGGCCCGGAATTTATCAGGTGAATAAAACCATCAGAGGCAATCCCTTCAGGTGTATATCCGGTTACCCGCTTAACTGCATCGGGGCTCCAGTAAGTCCTGACATCGGAGAAAACCTGTGCGCTCCCGGTCAGCAGGTGACCAAAGAGCATAGTAATACCGTTGAGACTGTCATTTTCGGTTGCAAGCATATATGGCTGCCTGATGCCGTTCCAGTCAAATGATGAACAAAGCAGCGCCTCCATAAAATCACCGTTGGGAAAATGATCGGTCCATTGACGCTGCCCCTGGAAGCCTGCCACCAGGGCATTATGACCGAGTGCTTCCTCGCCGTATCCCGCCTTTTCAAGATTTTTATTCCCTGTCATCAAATCGCGTGCTATCAAAGTCATTTTGACCACAAATTCCCAGTCATTGTCTTTTTGCTCCCTGGATCTTTGTTTCTCAGCAGGATTCATATCCTTTCCTTCCCTGCAGTTATCCCTGACCCATTTCAGTGCTACTTCAAACTCGCCGGTGTCGTAAATTTTTTCATTAATGCGACGAATGAACTCCGACATGTCAACGTATTCGGCACGCATTCCCAGAAACTTCTGAAAAAAGTCAGCATCAACTATCGATCCTGCTATTCCCATTGAAACAGAACCCATTGAAAGATAGGACGTGCCGCGCATCGTGGCAACTACCAGGCCGGCCCTGACAAACCGCAGTATCTTCTCACTTACATCATCAGGAACACTGGTGTCATCACTATCCTGTACATCCCTGCCGTAAATACCAAATGCAGGCAAGCCTTTCTGATTATGTGCTGCCAGTACTGCGGCAAGGTAAACCGCGCCCGGTCTTTCTGTGCCGTTGAAGCCCCATACAGCCTTGGGTATATGAGGATCCATATCCATGGTTTCGCTTCCGTAGCACCAGCAAGGTGTAACCGTGAGAGATACCCCCACCCCTTCCCTCGAAAATTTATCCGCACATAAAGCAGCTTCCGCAACCCCGCCTATGCAGGTATCGGCAATCACACATTGCACCCTGCTTCCGTCTGCATGGCGCAAATTGTTTTCGATGAGCCGGGCAGCCCTCAATGCCATGTCCATGGTTTGCTTTTCCAGCGATTCCCTCACTCCTTTACGCCTTCCGTCTATCGTAGGTCTTATCCCTACTTTCGGCATTCTGCCGATTATCCGTTTTTCGTTTCCGCGTTCCATATATATAATGTTTTATTAATAAACCTGCCTCCCGTAATTTTTGAGCTTGAAAGATAAA
>SLJO01000224.1 GCA_007135095.1 Bacteroidales bacterium
CTTTATCAACACATTGGCATTGTCGCGGATCACAGCCTGATAACTCATTCTCTCAGGTGCCTGAGCAATTACAGGCTGTTCAATTAAAACGATGATCGATAATATCAAAATTCCGAAAGTTGTAACGATGCTTTTCATGACTTTACTCTTTAATTATTTACTTTTTTCATTATTTCACCCAAAAAAAAACTTAGATGGACAGAATGATGAGTCAAAGTAACGGCGCAAATCATTGAAGTTTTTATCACAATTTACGGATGTATGTTTTGGATTGACGTATGACCATATTTAGTTTATAGATTCATTTTTTGGTTTCCTGTAGGAGGTGGTGGCTTGTTCAGTGATGCCAAAAAATGGAATAATGTATTTCCCTGGAGTTAACTTAATATTGAATTTTTGTCAAAAAACCCCTATCTTTATGTAAGTACCTAGATTACAGTAGTAAATTTTGCTGATGCCAGTACATGAAAAAAGAGAATAATCCCAGTTTTGTTTCATTTATTGAAACTTACAGAAATACGCTTACCGAATTATTTGCTGAGCGGAATAATGAAGGCTTTGCGCCAGAACAAAGAGGGTTGCCCCCATCTGTCTTAAGGCAAATTCTTGATTGCAATCCCCTGTCAACCTTTATTCCGGAAGAATTTGGCGGGCGGGGCGTGAAAACCCACGAAACACTTAGCATGCTGGAAGTAAGCTCTTACCAGTCATTGCCATTGTCATTGATGATGGGAATTAACGGAGCACTGTTTCTTCAGCCTTTGGCTAATTATGGCAATGAATATGTTAAGAAAAAGATATTCAGTGATTTTCTTGACAAAAAGGATATGGGTGGTTTGATGATCACCGAACCCGATTTTGGAAGTGAAGCATTAAAGATGCAAACCGGTTTTTTGAAATCAGGGGACCGATATAATATTTCCGGTTTAAAACATTGGGCCGGGCTTACAGGATGGGCTGACTATTGGCTTATTGCCGCCCGAGAAAAAGATGGGAATGGGAATTTGGGTAAAGATATCGGGTTTTTTATACACGAAACCAGCAATGGCGGGATAGAAGTGGAGGAGGTTTTCCAGAATCTGGGACTTTATATGCTGCCATACGGTCGTAACCGGATTGAAATACAAGTACCCGAATCCCATCGCCTGCTACCCAAAACTACAGGCATAACCATGATGCTGGATTTATTGCACAGAAGCCGCCTGCAGTTTCCAGGTATGGCTACAGGTTTTTTAAGGCGTATGCTGGATGAGGCGGTCCAACATTGCCAAACACGGTTTATTGGTGGTTCCAGCCTGTTTAACTATGACCAGGTGAAAGAAAGACTTGCACACCTGCAATCCTATTTTACCGTGAGTTCTGCCATGAGTTATTTTACCAGCTCCAACATTCATCTTGAGAAAGAGACATCACGTTTAGACCTGCCTGCCAACTCTATCAAGTCGGTCGTAACTGATTATATGCAGTTTGCGGCACAGAGTCTTTTGCAACTTTTAGGCGCCAAAGGCTATAAGCTCGATCATATTGCCGGAAGGTCCATTGTTGACAGTCGTCCTTTCCAGATTTTCGAAGGTTCAAACGACATCCTTTACCAACAGATTACAGAATCGGTGCTGAAAATGATGCGCAAAATGCCATCTGCAAATCTCTATGACTTCCTTAAAGGATACGCGCATACGGAAAAGGCTGCTGATTATTTCAAAGATATCCTGAACTTCAGGATTGATTACAATGCTGCACAGCGGAAAATGGTGGAATTGGGACAGGCTATAGGTAGGATGGTATCTATGAATATGGCCATTGACCTTGGACAACAAGGGTTCAACCGGGAAATGGTTTCCAATAGCCTGGCAGTGCTTCAGAAAGAAATCCGGATGATCATAAGCGGCTACAGTTATAGCAATAATGCCGGATTTGTTTATGTTCCTGAAGCAAGCAACGACTGGCTTAATTGTTTGATTTTAGATTCACCATCACCCTAAACTGCGCCCAAAACAACTGGATAATGCAGGCATTCATTTCAGTCGCACTACTTTGAAAGTGTCTGATAAATACAAACCAATATATATCTAAATCAATAATTACCAATATATATCTAATAATATATTTATTGTTTGGTATTAATTAACCTCTAAAACCATGAAGCTTTTAAAGAAATTGGATTGGCGGTCCTGATTGGTCTGGGCGTTTACCTCGGACTTGGTTATTTCATGCACCTGGTTGTGTTTCCAGAGTATAATCCTGATCTGGCAGATTATTTTCAGCCTGGTGATGTACTTCCCAATGATGAGGGCAATTACAGGCAAATTGTAATAAAACAGGAAGGCGGAGTCGTTTCTACGCAACTTGACATGGATCCATTTTCGCCGGGTCCGCCCTTGCATATCCATCGAAAAACTGACGAAACCTTTGTGGCTCTGGATAAGCCGGTCACTTTGATAGTCGACCACGAAGTAGTGGAACTGCTTCCAGGTGAAAGAATAACCGCCCAGGCAGGGGTTCCCCATAAAATGTTTAACGACACCGATTCGTCCGTATCTATGCAACTAATAGATCTGCCTGTGCAGAAATTGGTTTACCTGAAACAATTGTATGGATATATGAATGAGTCGCCTGATAACATGAAAATAAACAAGGCCCTGCTTCAGCTGTCAGTGATCTCCCCGTATTTTGACTCTGAAATGAAAGAGGGCCCCCCGGTTTTCGTTCAAAACACGCTGTTTTTCCTTTTGAGGCCATTGGCCAGGTTATTTGGGTACAGGTCGTATAATGAGAAATACTCAGTAGCTAGAAAATCGGGCAATTATTAACATTCATCATTGGTCTTGTCGTGGTGGTTTATCACAAACCGCTGTAGTGAGTTTCAGGTGAATCCAATTGCTCTCAATTGCTTAATGTCTGCCTTGAACCTTGGCTCACGATACCAATTCATCATCTTCTTGATTTCAGGCATCATATTCATCAGCATAAATTTCATCAGGTTGGATTTTTTTGTTTGATTCTTTGTCCTAACATGACCGCTAACGGTCCCTGTGTTTCCACAGGACGGGGGATACCATGAGATGGTTAAATGTTTTCGTCGGATGGGACCCAACGCACACCGGTCTTCCTTGTCAGGGTGAATAGTGACACATTGAACGTATGATGAAGGCAGGGCGCAGGGATTTCCCGGACTCTTCTCCGGGCCGTGTTCTTGAGTTCAGTATCCCTGGCGACTGCTTCGGGAACTTTCACCCTACGATACTTTCTCTTCAGAGAGTTGCCGGGTATTGACAGGGATGAAAAACTCTTTCCTGAAGAACAAGGTGTAACTCTACCAAATTATGAAATTGTTTAAGATAAATATATAACACTAAGGATAGCAATCTGCGATACCATTGCGTAACTGAGGATAACTGAGGAACCTTTATATACAAGATAATGAACAAAACAGAAATGAAGGGCAACTGGAACAAGCAAAAGGGCTTGGTCAAACAAAGGAAGAATTGAACAGAATCTTATCAGGGCATTAAAAGATGAAAGATGAAAGGTGTTCGCACTGTAGGCAGATTGGTCATAAAACTACCTAATGTTTAAAAGCAGGTAGTCAGACTTAGTGAGCAAACCTTAGAGAACACGCACAGTATCATTAATTTCCTTTCTGGTGTCGCAGATTTTTTTCTGTTTACCTGGCTTGTCACAAAAGAGACGTTTTCACGCGATTTTGAGTTTAAGGAGTTTTTTCGGCAATGTTTTCAAATCGGATACAAAACATTGCCGCTTATTTCTATAACTGGGCTTATAATCGGGTTGGTACTCACAATTCAGACGCGCCCCGTGCTTGCCAGTTTTGGGGCTGTATCCATGCTTCCGGGAATGGTAGCCTTATCGATCATCAGGGAAATGGGTCCTGTTTTAACTGC
>SLJO01000131.1 GCA_007135095.1 Bacteroidales bacterium
ATTCTATTGATATTTTGCTTGTTATTTGTATCTTAACATCCTGAAAAAACATCGGATATTTTTATAATCTAAACTGGATACAACTATGAGAACATCCCGCCGGTCATTTCTCAAAATCACAACCTTGCTTGGATCATCAATGGCAAGCCGGTCAGTATTGAGTGCTAATTTAAATAATTTTTTTAATTCTTTTTCCCCTTCCATCGGAATTTGTACCGGCATTGATAATGCTCACAGGCTTTCAGGAATGGGGTATTCGTTTATCGAACCAGGGGTAGGAAGTTTCCTGATGCCGGATAAGCCCGAAAGTGAATTTCTGGAGAAACTTGAAATTGCCAGGAACCTGCCAGTCCCCGTCAAAGCTTGCAACATGTTCCTGCCGGGCAGTCTTAAAAGTGTCGGGCCTGATGCAGTGCACGATGAAATACTTGAGTATGCCGGAGTAGCCTTTAAAAGGGCCCGGATGGCGGGTGTGGAGATCATAGTATTCGGCAGCGGCGGTTCCAGGAGGATCCCCGAGGGTTTCTCACGCAGGGACGCTTTCAGCCAGTTTACAGAACTGGGCAGGCGACTGGCTCCCGTGGCATCAATGAACAATGTGGTTATAACACTTGAACCACTGAACCGGAAGGAGTGCAATTTTATCAATTCCCTCTCGGATGGTGCAGAAATTGTAAACGCAATCAATCACCAAAGTTACCGTTTGCTGGCAGACATATACCATATGGAAATGGACGGGGAAAATCCGGAAAATATTACAAAGTTCGGAAATCTGATAAGTCATGTCCATATTGCGGAAAAGGAGGGAAGGGCTGCTCCCGGCACCCACGGTGAGGATTTCAGCAACTATTTCTCTGCCCTTGCCAAAATAAATTACAACGGTGGCATATCTGTTGAGAGCCGGTGGGAGGATATGGTTTCACAGGCACCCGGAGCTCTTAAGGTGATAAGAAAACATATTGACCAGACTAAACGTTTATGATATACTTTACCATCATTATATTATGCCTTCAAAAATATTTAAATCATGGTAAAAACACGCAGATCATTTTTGCGGAATCTGGTATTTGCAGGCGCTGCCCTCTCAGCCGGTTCCTGCCGTGAAATGACGGTTAACAGGGTTGACAATGATAATAACCAGCCGGCGCATCCGCGGGGCTATTCAAACCTGATAGGTGTATCAACCTATTCCTACTGGCACTTTGACCGCAGCAGGGAAGAGGCTTCGGTTCAGAATTGTATTGAAATGGCAGCAAGAATGGGCTTCGACGGCGTTGAGATACTCAAGGTCCAGATGGACAGTGAGGATAATTCCTATTTGCAAAGACTAAAAAGGCTTGCCCTTCATGCCGGCCAGCCGCTGATCGGACTTTCAACCCATCAGGATTTTGTTTCACCCGACAGGGAAACAAGAAAGGCAAACATTGAGAGAACAAGAAAACAGATCGATATTGCCCATAAACTTGGAATTCCCACTATACGGATAAATACCGGGAGGTGGGGCACCATCAGGTCTTTTGACGACCTCATGGATGCCAGAGGCATAGAACCGGTTCTCGAAGGATATACCGAAGAGGATGGATTTGGCTGGGTGACAGACTCAATCGAACAGTTGATACCGATGGCGGAAGAGTACGGTGTTGTTCTGGGCCTGGAGAATCACTGGGGGCTTGGCAGGACTGCTGAAGGTGTGATGAGGATAGTTAACCAGATAGATTCTCCCTGGCTTCAGGTAACTGCCGACACCGGCAACTTTTTCGATGACAAATATGAACAGTTTGACACAATAGCTGAAAAGGCTGTTCTTGTGCAGGCTAAAACATATTATGGTGGCGGGAACTGGTATACCCTTGATCTTGATTATGACAGATATGCTGAGATCCTGCGTAAACATAATTACAGGGGATACATCTCCCTTGAGTTCGAGGGGCAGGAACATTATGAAACTGCGGTTCCAAAAAGCCTGGAAATGCTGAGAGAAGCATTCAGTTAACAGGTAAGCCCTGTTGCGGACCTGCTCTCAGCCGATGTATTCCCTTCTGACATATTCCACGTTAGCCCTTGTGTCTTCTTCAAACCTGCCGGGGCGCCCGCTGGTTTCCAGAACGAGCCATTTGTCAAAGCCAGTATCCTTAAGTGCCCGGGAGCATTCTTGCATGTTGACCTCCCCCTGGTCGTCGTCCAGCAGGTTTGAACCCCTGTTTTTAATGTGCACCTCACACATGCGATGGTTGCCGATTTTCCTGATCTCTCCGGGAACATCATATCCATTGCCCCATGAGTTTCCCACATCATAATATATCTGGACCATGGGGGAGCCGATCTCATCGATTATCTGGAGGTTTTGCCTGGCTGTCAGAGTGTTTTCCAGGCCGATTATTACGCCAAGGTCCTCGGCGCGCGGAACGATTTGTTTGATTACAGCAATAACCCTCTCAATATCTTTTTCTTTCCACCGGTATTCGGAAAATCTACCGGAAGATGTTTTTATATAATTGCCATCCTGGTCCCTTTCCAGCAGGTCGCCTCTGCCAAAGAAGGCCGTCAGGATGTTTGATGAACCCAGGGATCTGGCAGCCTCAAGGGCGTCTACTACATATATGGCCGACTGCGGTTCGGTGGCCAGGGGGATCTGGTTGAGGATGTTGCCTGCAGCAACAGAGCAAAAAACAATATTGTGTTTCCTGCCGAGTTCAATGTACCGGCTTCTGACGCCTGCCTCCCTGAGCGGCATGTTGTCAGGGGCAGTACCCACGCTGACCTGTATTGCTTCAAGCCCTACTTTGGCGGCCAGGGGAATATAGGAGGGGTCGGCCGGGCCACCCAGGTTCCAGTCGGTTATGCCTACTCCTGCAGCTCCTGCAGTCCCGGCATAATCGCCTGCAGAAAAAACCGGTAAAGGCATATTCGCCAGGATCAGTCCTGCAATGCTTTTTTGAAAAAAAGCTCTTCGGTCCATAAGTTTTTATTTAAATAGGATTATCAAATTAAGCAAAAATTCCTGAAAAACGGAATTAAACCCGACTTATTTTTCCGGCGCATGATGGCCCTTTGAGCTCAACAGGTCCCTTCACGCGTTTCCAGTGCTTTGGCCAATTCCGACTCCTTGTATGGAGAGAAGACAGTTGGGGTTAAACCATTGATCTTTATTTCCCTGTTATAATGCATATTTATTATCTTTTTTCCGTGCCATTAATGTATGTTTATATCTTTCTTCGTATATTAATGCACATTTACTCTCTTTCTTCCTGATTATTATCGCAGATTTACTAACTTGCAATGTAATCACATTATAACCGGCCCGGCAAGTATTTATATACCAGAATTTTCGACTGAGCCAGGAAAAGGATTGTAAGACAGTCATGATAATATTATTCAGTATTTTTCAGTTATTTAAATAAAACACATTGCTATGATGGAATTAAATAACGATAAAAGTCTGAACGGGATTACCAGGTTTATTTTGATCCCGTTGTTCGCTGTCTTTTTCATTTGCCTGACAGCAGCCCATCATGTAACAGCCCAGGACGACCTTTCACCTTCGGGGGGGGGCGCTATGGAATTGCATGCATTTGCTTCTGGCATCGCCGGTGATATTCAGACATCCGATGATATTAGCACGCTCCAGTCCGCCAGAAGGTTTGTAATCGAAAATATTTCATATCCCACCTCCGCTGTTGAAGCGGGGCATGCGGGAACGGTGGAGCTTTACGCACGGGTGAATTCCGATGGAAGAATTAACGAGGTTCTCAAGCTGCAGCCCGTTAGCAATTATGTCATTATTGAGGAAATCGAAGTCAGGGCTGATGCATCAGGGGATATTCAAATAAATGAGGCATCCCGGCATGATGACCTGATATGCGAGGGCCGCCGCGTGATACTGGCACTTCCCAGGCTGAATATGCCGGAACTACATGGAGGAGTGCTGAAATTCACCTTCAAGTTTGTATTACAGTAATTTTGTGTCGCAAGTGTCCAATGGATGATTCATCATAATTTTATTTCATTACCTGCCTGTCTGAAGGAACATCCTGAAAATCTTCCACAGCCGGGCCGGAAATAACCAATAGTCGTAAAGTGACTGCCATGGCAAGAGCAATCCCACTGTTCCAGTGAACGAGGCATCATATGTGGGCATGCAGCCGATACCTTTGAAACCCTGCCATTTTTATCTTTTGAAAAGGCAAGGTTTCCCCCTTGCTTTTTATCAGTGTTCCATCACCTTTATCAAGATTTACCTCCTCACCGGTGGCTTTTGATTTCAAGAGGGCCTTCACCATTTCTGAGGCGGCCGCAATATTCGCAGAAATAAATTTCCCTGTCGATCCTGACAGATTTACCCGGGGCGGATAATTTGCGGAATAAACTCTCGCATTATGTACGGAGAATCAGAAAACTGCTGTGGGTAATAGTCCCCATCTCAGTAGTTAGTTTCTTTGGAAAATGGGTAATTGTTTTGGATTGAATCTGTTTTTTTTGTATTTTAGAGAATAGGGAAAGGACGCGGCAGGTTGAACTATTCAGGCCGAAAAAATGTTTTAAATACTAGTAATCACCCTAAATAATTACAATATGAACATTAATATAAATATGAATAATGGCACAAGGCTGTTTGTCTTCTTAATTATCGGAATTATGTTTTCACTGGCAAGCTGTAACGATGATAACGATGAGCCCGATCCGGATACCCCGCCTGTAGAGCTTGATGTTGAAATTACAAGGGGCACGGTTGAAGACATTGAGGAGAATGTGTATGAAACAGTAATAATCGGAGGCCAGGAATGGATGGCAGAAAACCTTAGAACCACCATGTACCGTGATGGCACCCCAATTGAATACATAACCGATGCCGGGGATTGGTCCCTGAACACAACAGGTGCCTATGGACTGTATCACAACCAGATATCGAACAAGGAAGTTTACGGCGCAGTATACAACCACCATGCAGTAGCTAATGCCGCCCACCTCTGTCCCGCCGGCTGGCGCGTTCCAACCGGCACGGACTGGGCAGTACTTGAAGATCACCTTCGTACAGTATACGGATTGTCAAATCACGGGGCCAATGTCGGAGCTGTGGGAAACAGGCTTAAATCCTGCCGCCAGGTGAACTCGCCTAAAGGTGCCGCCTGCAACACGACAATACATCCTCGGTGGAATTTTCATGAAAGGCATTATGGATTTGATGATTTTGGTTTTGCTGCCCTTCCAATGGGCGACCGCAGAAGTGATGGCAGCTACACCGGCAATCCCGGAGCTTATGCTCATTGGTGGAGCGCTACCGCAAACGGGCCGGATGAGGCCATTGCCCGTTACATTACCTATGATAACGCCTCACTGTTCAGTGCCAGTTCGAATAAGCTTAACGGCTATGCCGTGCGCTGTGTAAAATGATTACAATCTTTTTTGCCAGATTATAATTGTAACAGGCTTTGTTTACCTGATTTTTTCAGCATGTGGCTGGCTTTTTGCTGACCCTGGCACCATTTCAATCTGCTGCATCCTGGTCAATAATCTGAACCATAAAGATTTTTCTGGTCCTTTCGGTGATCCTGAAACGGTGGTCAATCCGGTGGCCTGCAATCCAAACTACCTTATTTCCGGATGCAAGCAACCAGGTATTCTCTTTTTGTACAATGGAAAACTTATTGTCAATAAAGAAATCGCTTAATTTTTTAAGCCCCTTCATTCCCAATGGCTGGAAGTAATCTCCTCTTTGCCACTTTCTCAGAATCAGCGGAAAATGCAGCAGATCCATGTCCAGGCATGCAAACTCCGGCTTTTTGGGGATAATGAATGCCGGATGATTTTCTGTTCTGATAATACGAAGTTTCAAGGGATGGGTGATGGCTGTTGCCTCTTCTTCAATGTAAAACCTGTAGGACGTATCCTTGTCCAGTGTGGTTACAAGCAGGTATTCGCGATCTTTTACCAGGCGGTGAGTAGGAGAATAGAATTGTTTTCCCGGGTGACCCTCCAGGGATGAAATAACATCTGACACGATTTCCCTGGGGAAATTCCATCTTCTAAGGAACTCATAAAGATAGGGAAACAGGGGGTTAAGTGAAGTCAGTGAACTGATCTTTATCTGGTAACCATGCCGGGTTTTAATGCATATTTCGTCAAATTTTCTGTTTACCGCACCGGTATATATGGCTTCTATATCTCTGATCCGCTTTGTTGTTTCGTAAAGGGTACCGATAAAATGCGGGGAAATTGCCTGGAATTCGGGAATTATCCTGTGCCTGATTCTGTTCCGCCTGTATTTAATTTCTATATTGCTGGAATCTTCCCGGAATGGCACCTGGTGGTTAGCGGCATATTGGGTGATTTCATTCCTGTCTGCAAATAAAAGGGGACGGATTATCTTACCGGTTTTTACCCTTATCCCGGCCATCCCCCTTATTCCTGTTCCCCGTATAAGATTTATTAGAAATGTTTCCGCAACATCATTTTTATTATGGGCAATGCCAATATGCCTGTAGTTGTTTTCAATGGTCAGCTGCTCAAACCACTCATATCTCAGTTCACGCGCTGCCATCTGAAGGGAAATCCTGGATTCCCGTGCGCGACTTACCGTATCGAAAAGGATTGAATATAATGGCACATTGTTTAGTTTGCAATACTCTGCTACAAATAACTCATCTTCATCCGATTCCTTTCCTCTTAAACCAAAATTGCAATGAGCCGCTGAAACCTGGTATCCGGTTCGCAGAAACAAGCTTAGCATTACCATCGAATCAATGCCTCCGCTGACTCCAAGCAATATTTTCCCGTCGCCCGTAAAGAGATCCTCTGAGGCGATGAATTCTTTGAATCGTTTATACATAAAAAACCACCATATAATATTTTAAAAACTATCCTAACCTGTGTGCTGCCGGGGCCCGGTGTCTGCAAGATAGTTATTTTCCGTGATTACGGTATGCCGGGATCCCCTGTATCGGTATGCCTGTCAGCATCTGCCGGCCCGGGGAATTTCGCGCCTATGCATTTATACCGGACCACAGTGTCTGACAATCCCCGTTTTGATTAAGTTCTCTTAAAAGCTCTGAACCAAAATTCCTGATTTTTTCATTGTTATTATTAAAAAGGGCCACAGCAAACTCCAGGAACGGTTTCTTTCCATGATATACCTCATCCATGTAGGATTCAATGATCACCTGGTTAATTCCCTGTTTTTCTCCGGAAATCATATCATCCTGCAATTCTTTATAGTATTCTGCCGCATACCGGTACCTGCCTCTGTGCTTTAAGTAAAAATTTTCCGGTATCCAGTTCTGGGCAGAAAAAAAATCAAACCGGTAAGCCATGTTTTTCAGTACTTTCTCAGGAAGATTGTTTATGGCCACACCCCTTAGCAGGTATATTTCAGCATATCGCAGTATGCCTGTCGGGCCATAGGCATCAAGGTCATCACATACCGAAAGTATCTTTAATATTTCCATTTCGGAGTCGCTGTGCGACAGCATTGATTGTTTTTTATCGTGCAGTTCAATTGCCCTGAGGGCAGGACCTGCGTCAATGGTGAACAGTTTGGGATTAGCATCAAGGAATTCCTGGCATATCCTGCGGCTTTCAGTTCCATGCTCCTCATCCAGGGTTACCGTCAGGCCGGTATCATGAAAAAAAACAGAAAGCATCAGGAGCAGGATTTCATTCTCATTAAATTCCTCTGCCTGTTCCGGGAGTTCAGATATAAGGTCCATCGTGTAATTCCATACGCGCAAATGGTGAAAATGATCGTGGGAGGGCAGGTGTGATCCTTCAAACCGGGAACGGCATTGCTGAAAAAGCAGGCTGGCTAACTCCGGATGCCTTTTCACAATACGGGGTTTTTCTTTGGCGTTCATTCAGGGGATAAAAAAAGCAGAAAAGGATGCTTTTCTGCTGGTGGAACAAACAATTCTTTGTATTCAGCTGACCCCTTCTTTTTCGAGTATGTCCATTGCCATGTCCAATATCGTGGTGTCATCCAATACAACTATTCCTCCGTTAGGGCCTTTTTCCAGATGGATGCCAACAGTCTCGCCCTCACTATAATTGGCGCCTCCGAAATAGTTCCTGACTGTCTCAACGCTCAGATCCAGTTCTTCTGCAATCCTTGTCATGCTTCCATCTGGTAAACTGTCTTTGATTTTACGAAGCTCATTGAATGTTATAGTCATATCTGCATGTTATATGGTTAATAATTCTGTGAAATCAACTCTATAAAAGTAATGATTTTGTTCGGTTAAGGCTAATGATTTTTGATAAAAAAGGTTAAGTTGTTAATTCTTTTACGACATATACCTGGCCGGCCTCAAATTTAACTACTCTGACTTTCTGACCTTTTTCTATGAACCCAACAAGTGATTTTGCATCGTATTGTTCAAAATCTATCTCGACCCTTCCCGAAGGCCTCAGTGAGGTTGCTGCTTCACCCGTCATGCCTATCAGGTCGCGGTACAGTGAATCAACTCCAATGTATCCTTCGTCCTTGTTCTGGGTCGAGCTGAGTATCAGATGGGAGAACATATGTGTGTCCAGCAGCTTCCTGCTGAAATATATGGAACCCACCAGTGAGAGGAAGGAGCTGAATACAACAACAAATAATGACCTGACCAGGATTACAGCACCCACACCTTCGAATTCCCATACAATATTGTCAATCATTGCGAGAGTCAGCCCGGTTATCATCAGGCCGATTCCTGCAATGCCGGCAACACCGAACCCAGGTATGGCAAACAGCTCAACGGCCAGCAGGACTATACCCAAAACAAACAGCACTATTTCCCAGTTCTGCGCAATTCCTTCAAGATAAAGCGGGGCAAAATAAAGAATTGCAGCGAGCAGTGCAGCTCCTATGGGAAACCCCACCCCCGGGGTCTGGAGCTCAAAATAGAGTCCGCCAATGATTATCATTATTAATAATCCCTGCAGCACGGGATTGATAAGAAAACCGATTATCGCTTCCAACGTGGTGAGCTCATATTCAACAATCCGGTAATCTTCTATGCCTGCTTTTTGCAGCACTTCGCTGATATTCGCGGCAATACCTTCACTATAACCGACAGTAATGGCTTCTTCGCTGGTAAGGGTGAGTACTTTGCCCGTGTCTATAATGCCGGAGATATAAATGGCCGGATCAACCATTGCTTCAGCTATCTGAGGGTCACGGTGCCACCTGACAATGGTATCATTATCGGTTATCAGCGTATCCCTGCCATGTGATTCGGCGGTGGCTCTCATGGCGGCTCGCATAAAAGACTGAAATTTATCCGGCACAGGAGTGCCGGTTGCATCGACAACCGTGGCAGCCCCAATACTTGCTCCCTGCCGCATATATATCTGCTGTGCGGCAATTGCAATTAATGCGCCAGCTGAAATAGCATTATTGTCAACATAGACAATAACAGGGATCCGTGTATTCAGTATCTTTGTACGTATTGAGTCCGCAGCCTGAACCAGCCCTCCGTAAGTATTCATGTGGATAAGGATATAATCGGCCTCTAGCTCTTCTGCTTCGGCGAAACTTTTCTGAGTCTGGCGCCATAATGCCGGACCCACATCGGTTTTCATATCAAACTGGTAGACAAGATTTTTCCACTCAGGCAGGGTGTCTGCCGCATGGGGAATTGTATCGGCTGCATTAACCGTAGTATCAGCCGGGAAGGATATATTGAAAGAAACCAGGCTCACTATCAAAACCATAATTGACCTGCGGATATACTGGGCTCCTGTCATATCGTATAATAGATTAAAACATTCAGGGTGTTTAGGGACAGATTAAGAGAGTCATGAATCCAGACAAAAATAGCATAATTTATGACTTGATCATAATTTAAATGGATCTCTTTATAAGTCTATATTTTTTATAACTTTGCCCGTGTTTATTTAAATTCTGACATATATGGAAATTAGTAAGCTTTCAGCATTATCACCTATAGATGGCAGGTACCGGCACCAGGTTGATGAACTTGCTGTTTTCTTTTCAGAGTATGCACTGATCAGATACCGTGTATACGTGGAAATTGAGTATTTTATTGCCCTGTGCGCTATCCCCCTTCCCCAGCTGAAAGACATAACCGGAAAGCAGCTCGATAAGATCCGGAAAATATATGAGAAGTTCATGATTGAGGATGCGGAAAAAATAAAGAAGATAGAAAAGGTTACCAACCATGATGTTAAGGCAGTTGAGTATTTCGTCAAGGAGGCCTTCAAAGAACACGGTCTCGGCCAGTATACTGAGTTCATTCATTTCGGACTGACAAGCCAGGATATTAATAATACAGCAGTTCCATTATCTTTAAGAAATGCCGTGCATGAGGTTTACTATCCTCTTATTGAGCAGCTTCTTGCAAAACTCAAGGAGCTTGAGAACCGTTGGTCAGGCATTACCATGCTGGCCAGGACCCACGGGCAGCCGGCATCGCCCACCAGGCTTGGCAAGGAAATAAAAGTGTTTCATGAAAGGATAGGCAAGCAGATCGGCCTTCTGAAATCCATTCCCTGCTCTGCTAAATTCGGGGGGGCCACCGGGAACTTCAATGCCCATCATATAGCCTATCCGTCGGTTGACTGGGTAAGGTTTGCAAATAGTTTCGTTAATGAAACCCTTGGCCTTGACCGGTCACAGGTTACAACACAGATCGAGCATTATGATAACCTGGCCGCGATCTTTGACAACCTGAAACGGGTGAATGTAATCCTTACAGACCTGTGCAGGGATTTCTGGACTTATATCTCCATGGATTACTTCGGGCAATCGATAAAGAAAGGCGAGGTAGGTTCGTCTGCCATGCCTCACAAGGTTAATCCCATTGATTTTGAAAATGCCGAGGGCAATCTTGGCGTTGCGAATGCCATATTTGAGCATTTATCTGCAAAACTGCCCATTTCAAGGCTCCAGCGTGATCTTACCGATTCCACTGTTTTACGTAATATAGGTGTGCCTCTGGCCCATACGGTGATCTCTCTGAAAGCCATTCTGAAAGGAATTGGGAAACTTACTGTCAACAAGGATGTTATTGATGCGGATCTCAGGAATAACTGGATAGTGATAGCCGAAGCAGTCCAGACTATTCTCCGCAGGGAGGGATATCATAATCCCTATGAAGCACTTCTGGAGTTTACACGGACCAGCAAAAAGGTCACCAGGGAAGATTTTCATAAATTTATAGACACCCTGGACATTGACAATTCTGTCAGGGAAGAGCTCAAGGCAATAACACCATTCAATTATACAGGCATTGAATTATAGTACCAGTTACTTCTCAGAAATATGAAGGATATCGGAAAGATATTAAAATATCTTATTCCATATTGGCGAAAAGGGGTAATGAATATTTCCCTCAATCTTTTATCGGCCATTTTTGCTCTTTTCTCGGTCACCATGGCAATTCCCTTTCTTGGAATATTGTTCCAGAATGAACCTGCCGTAACCACTGTCGGTGAATTTGAATTTACCCTGGATTCGGTAATGGAATATTTCAGTTACTATGTAAGCCAGATGATAGATGCCCGCGGACCTGTGCAAACCATGATCGTCCTGAGTCTGCTGATTATCACCATGTCTTTTTTCAAAAATCTGTTCCACTTTCTCGCCATGTATTACCTGGCACCTATAAGAAACGGAGTTGTAAAGGATATCCGCAACCAGATATACGACAAGGTAATGGTATTGCCACTGGCATATTTTTCGGAGACAAGGAAAGGCGATGTTATCGCACGAATGACCGGGGATGTTCAGGAGATTGAGACATCGATAGTAAGTTCACTGGAGATGCTTTTCCGCGATCCCGTGCAGGTTATATTATACCTTGCTGCCCTGTTTTACATGAGTACGTCACTTACCCTGTTTGTTATGGTGCTGTTGCCTGTCAGCGGGTTTGTGATCGGCCGGCTCGGAAGGACCCTAAAGGCGACCTCGCTGAAAGGACAGAAAAAGATGGGGGTTCTGCTTTCCATGATTGAAGAAACACTGGGTGGATTGAGAATAATCAAAGCCTTCAATGCAGAAAATAAAATGAGAAGCCGGTTCCGTGACACCAATTCATTATATACCAAAATCATGGTCAGGATGCAAAGAAGACGCGCCCTTGCCAGCCCGGTCAGTGAGTTCCTTGGAACCACGGTAATGATTATAATAATGATATACGGTGCTTCACTTGTACTGGCCGATACGGGGGACCTTAACCCGGAAGAGTTCATTGGTTACCTGATGCTCTTTTACCTTATCATTGCCCCATCCAAATCATTTTCAAGTGCAATGTACAATGTGCAGAAAGGACTTGCATCTGTCGACAGGGTGCAGGAGGTTCTCGGGGCCGTCAACAATATAAAGGATAATCCCGGTGCACGGCATATCAGTGAATTCAAACATTCAATAGAATACAGGAACGTCTCTTTCAGCTATGATCATATTGAGGTGCTTAAAGATATCAACCTCGTAATTGAAAAAGGCAGGACTATAGCCCTTGTCGGACAATCGGGTTCCGGCAAATCAACCATGGCCGACCTGCTTCCCCGGTTTTATGATGTTCATAAGGGCGAAATACTGCTTGATGGTGTTTCACTTAAGGAATATAAGATAAAGGATATACGTGCCCTGATGGGAAATGTAAACCAGGATCCAATACTTTTCAACGACACTTTTTTTAATAATATAGCCTTTGGCGTTGAAAATGCTACCGAGG
The DNA here is from genome assembly GCA_007135095.1 of Bacteroidales bacterium. Taxonomy (GTDB): domain Bacteria; phylum Bacteroidota; class Bacteroidia; order Bacteroidales; family PUMT01; genus PXAP01. Next base: position 12,672 of record SLJO01000131.1, read on the forward strand.
AAGATGTGATCCGGGCTGCCCGGGTTGCAAATGCCCATGATTTTATAGTGGCTTCCCGGCATGGGTATTACACCAGGATCGGCGACAGGGGAAGCAAGCTTTCAGGAGGTCAGAGGCAGCGCGTCAGCATAGCACGGGCAGTGCTCAAGAACCCCCCGGTCATGATACTCGATGAGGCTACTTCAGCACTAGATACGGAATCAGAAAGACTGGTACAGGATGCATTATTCAACCTGATGAAGAGCCGGACTTCCCTGGTGATAGCCCACAGACTTTCCACCATCCAGTTTGCCGATGAAATCTGTGTACTGCACGAGGGAAAAATTGTGGAAAGGGGTAAACATGAAGCCCTGCTTGCAATCAATGGTTACTACAGGAAACTTCATGATATGCAATTGTTTTTATAGAGAAGTTACTGCCAGTTTGTTGTTTTACAGAATATTAATCACCCGGGCATGGTAATCCCGGATTCCTGCAGCAATGCAATTCGCCTATGAAGATAAGTGGCTTTACGATGGGGAAAAATATAAGTAAATTGTATTATCCCATGAAAGAATCTATAATGTCAATTTTGCCGATTGTTGATGAATTTATTGTTGTTCTTGGTGACAGCGATCCCGATGATACCACACGGGCTGAGATAGAGAGTATAGGCAGCGATAAGATCAGGATAATCGATTCGGTATGGGACACCGGAAAATTCCACTCGGGAACGATATACGCCCAGCAGACCCACCTGGCTAAAAGTCATTGTTCGGGCGACTGGCTGTTTTACATACAGGCCGATGAGGTGGTTCATGAAGATTACCTGCCTGTAATTAAAAAAAGGTGTGAGGAACTTGCCGGAGATAAGGATGTCGAGGGACTGCTTTTTAAATACCGGCATTTCTGGGGTGACTACTGGCATTACCATGATTCCCACGGATGGTACCGCCATGAGATACGGATAATCAGGAATGATCCTGAGATCATACCATGGCGTGATGCACAGTCTTTCCGGAAAATTCCTGATTTTGACGGAAAAAGCTACAACAGGAAAGCCGGCACCTTTAAACTGAAAGTTGCAAGTGTCGATGCCTATATCTTTCATTACGGTTGGGTGCGTCCCCCGCGATATATGAAAAGCAAATCAATCGTGTTCAATTCCCATTACACCAGGGAAAAACAGGCATCTCTGCCGGAAGGGGAGCAGCTGAACAGGATGACCTTTGATTATGGAGTAATGAATAACCTGCCGGTTTTCAAAGGCAGTCACCCTGATGTTCTAAGAGGCAAGATATCTGAATTTGACTGGAAGGATCAGCTGCAGCTCACCGGGAAAAGAAATCCCGGGAGAGCTCCTCATAAGCACGAAAAATTACGATACAGGATCGTTTCATTTATCGAGAAATACCTGCTTGGAGGTCGCCCGGTAGGAGAGTTCAAAAACTACATACTGGTTAGAAGAGATTAAGACGCAGCTTTTTCCAGGCCCGGTTCCTTAAAACCAGCTATACTAGTGCGGAGAGAGAGAATTACAAGTTCCTTGTGATCCCTGATGGGGTGGCTAAAAAGCATTTGCTGCTGTTAAATGCCTTGCAGGCACTTATTTTTTCGGCTCCCGGTCCTTGTTAAAAAGCAAAGCTTTTTCCAGGCCCGGTTCCTTAAAAATAGAAAAACTGCGCAAGGCACAGTTTTTACCAGCAATGCTTTTGCGGAGAGAGAGGGATTCGAACCCCCGGTTCCCGCGAAGGA
>SLJO01000084.1 GCA_007135095.1 Bacteroidales bacterium
CAGTATGTCTTTAAATGGGCAGTATCAAAAATGGCTGATGTTTCACTTGAAATAATGGAGAGAAATGGACTGGAACAGGAGGATATTGCCTGGCTGATCCCCCATCAGGCAAATATGAGGATAATTGAGGCTGTGGCCAGACGTATGTGCCTTGATAAAAGCAAGGTGATGATCAATATTGAAAAATATGGCAACACCACAGCAGCCACCCTGCCGCTGTGTATATGGGAATGGGAAAACAGACTGAAAAAAGGGGACAATATCATACTGACCACTTTCGGAGCAGGCTTTACCTGGGGAGCGCTGTATCTTAAATGGGGATATGACGGCCATTGAAAAATATTTGACCTGAATATTAACAACAGGGCAATAAAATATCATTTTATACTGTATTTAATATTGTTTGTTAATTTTTAATAAAATACACAAGATCTGAACAAGATGTTTAATAAAAAACCCCGGAATAACATGGCAAAGAATAATGAAATCGATCCCAATGTGATAAACCTTATTGGTTCAGGGACCGAAATAAACGGTGATGTGACCTCCAACGGTGATATCCGCATCGATGGCACTTTAAACGGAAATCTCAATACCAAAGGCAAAGTCGTAATCGGTGAGTCCGGAAAAGCAAAGGGAGAAATAACCTGCAAAAATGCAGACATATCAGGAAAAATAGAGGGGAAAATTACTATCTCCGACCTGCTGTCGCTTAAACCCTCCTCTCTTATCGAAGGTGACATTGTCGCCAACAAACTTGCAATTGAACCGGGAGCCAGATTTACCGGCAACTGCACCATGAATAACCCTGATCAACGGCCCAGGCCCGAATCCGGCAGAACACCTGAATTCCACAAACTACCCGAACAGGAAAAAAAGCAAGAGCTTAAATAGTACCGGAAAAACTTATCCCGGAGTATACACTCTTAATCCTGTTATTCCATTTATCTTCTCCGGGGAATTATTTTTCTTCCCTTATATTCAGGCATATACGGACATATGACGACAGATCGCCGCATTATCGGGCAAAGATTTGAAAGGTAAAATAATATTATTAAATTGGCAGGGCCCTTAGAAGCCTTATCCTTTAAAATTCCTGCGATGCCCGTTATAGTGAGCTTTTTCAGATCTCTTTTGCTGCTAACAGCCCTGATCTATTTAACCGGATTTTTTCTTTTTTCAACCGTTCTGAATGATCATTTTATGACGGTATTTTATTTTCTCGGATTGTATTTCATGCTCCTTTCAATCGCCGGCCGGCTGATAATGGTTAAAAGCGACATGAAAAAGCCCGGCAGCTTTAATGTCCGCTATTTCCTGGTAAGATGGGTCAAGGTGATGCTCCATATGGCCTTTATTGTGATATATATTGTAAACGACAGGGAAAATATTCTTGCTTTTATACTCGTCTTCCTTGCCTGTTACCTGGTATATTCGGTATATGATATTTACACCCTTAACTCGTATGTAAAAAAAAAAGTAACTTAATTTGATCCCCTGCCGTAAAAGATAACTACTTTTGATTTTTTCTAATTCAATACTTTAATCTGACAGATGTGAATTCTCAAAGTAATATGTCCCGGATATTAATAATTATCCTGCTTTCGGCATTATGGGCAGACATATTATATGCCAGGAGCCCGGAGGACAATCCAGCCGACAATCCGCTGGAGAAGATACCATTTGATCCGGGAGCCTTTATTTTTGATCATATCGGAGATGCATATGAATGGCACCTTTTTGATATAAATGGCAGGCATTACAGCGTTTCGCTGCCGGTAATACTGTATTCCCGTGAAAAGGGGCTCAATATCTTTATGTCACATAAATTTCAGCATGGCAAGGCCACTTACCGGGATTTCCGTATCATTACCGATGGCCCGGAAAAGGGTAAAATCCGCGTTGTGCTTGAAGACGGCACAGTTGATCCCGATGCTGCCAGACCGGTGGATATTTCTATTACAAAAAATGTGGCAGGGATGTTTTTCGCCGCGTTTGTTATGATGTTCATTTTCCTTGTGATCGGAAAAAGATACCAGAGGAATCCCAATTTGCCGCCCCGGGGCATACAAAGTCTGTTTGAGCCCCTGATCCTGTTTGTTGTGGATGATATTGTCAAGCCCGCTATAGGAGAAAAAAAATACATCGCCTTCCTGCCGTACCTGCTTACATTGTTTTTCTTTATCTGGATCAACAATATGATGGGGCTGATCCCCATTTTTCCAATGGGCGCAAATGTTACCGGGAATATTTCCGTTACCGCGGGACTGGCGCTGACCTCTTTTCTGGTCATAAACCTGAGCGGGAACAGACAATACTGGCAGCATATCTTAAATACTCCGCATGTGCCTATTCTTTTGAAGCTTCCCATACCAATCATGCCGGTAATCGAAATAGTGGGTATAATAACAAAGCCTTTTGTTCTGATGGTACGTTTATTTGCCAATATTACTGCAGGCCATATTATAACCATGGGTTTTTTCACACTGATATTCATATTCGGTCAGGTTTCACCTGCTTTTGGATATGGCGGAGCTGTTCTGGCTACAGGCTTCGGGATCTTTATCACGTTCCTTGAGTTGCTGGTGGCCCTGATACAGGCATATGTGTTTACCCTGCTGACCTCTCTTTTTATAGGAATGGCAGTGGATGATGGACATTGAAAAATATATAAATGAAATAGTTCAAGTTAATCAATCACTCTTTATTTTAAAAAATTCAAAATTATGCTCTTATTATCAATTATCCTGCAAGCCGCATGGGCTGCTACTGTTTCCAAGATCGGAGCTGCCTTTGCAGCAAGCATTTGTCTGCTGGGTGCCAGCTATGGTATCAGCAAAATCGGTATCACGGCACTTGAAGCGATAGCACGGCAGCCTGAAGCAGCCGGAGATGTGCGTTCGAACCTTATCGTTGCAGCAGCACTGATAGAAGGTGTGGCTTTTTTCGCAATAGTAGTGTGTCTGCTGGTGCTTTTCATGTAGTTTTCAAGGTCAATCAGAAGCTGCATTTCCCCTATTCCCTCCGGATTTCAGAGAGATTGGGGGAGAAATAAGACTCTAAGGTAAAGGAACCCTGAAACAGGCAATAGCCGGTGGCATGTGATCAGGACAGCAAAAAATGAGCACAGTTGATATCAATGCCGGGCCGTTTGTAACCCTGAAGGCTAGGCCTGATAGTTATAATTTATTCAAACAAAAAAATAATAATCGCAATGGATCTGATAACTCCTGACTTCGGATTGTTTTTCTGGATGCTGGTTACTTTTTCACTGGTGTTTGTAATTTTAAAGAAATTTGCATGGAAACCCATTGTTCAGGCATTGAAGGAGCGGGAATTGAACATTCAGGAGGGAATCGAAAATGCCCGGGAGGCCAGAAATGAACTTGAAAATGTCAAGGTAAAATCCGAAAAAATTATTTCCGAATCTATCGTTGAACGGGACCAGCTGATCAGGCAGGGCAGGGAAATCAAGGAAGCGCTTATTACTGAAGCCCGCACCCAGGCAGAGGCTGAAGCAAAGAAAATGGTTGATTTGGCCAAAAAACATATTGAAGAGGAAAAAATAGCTGCAATTAACCAGATAAAGCTGCAGATCGCATCATTATCAGTTGAAATTGCTGAAAGGATACTCAGGAAAAACCTTAAAGATGACCGGCAACAGAAGGAACTGATGAACAGCCTGCTGGATGAATTTATACTGAACTGACGGAAGTCATTCCGGTGGTACTGTGCAGGCAACCCATGGTCAAACTGTTCAACCACACAAATGATCATTAATTGGAATGTTCACTCCGGCTGTTGAAAATAATCCGTAATACAGATGAACGAAAGTAAAATTCCCGTGAGATATGCAAAAGCGCTCTTTCTGATTGGCAAGGAAAAG
>SLJO01000218.1 GCA_007135095.1 Bacteroidales bacterium
TGTGATCATCGATAAAATAAATGTTATCAATATGATCCGTATAAAACTCATCCGAAGGTGCATGTCCTGAATAAATCAGTTCGAACCTCCCGGAAGAAACAGTAATGCTGGACAAGATCATTAGAAAAAGCAGAACCATGCTATGATGTTTTTTTACAAACGTTGGTTTATCTCCAGAAGTTCATCCAGGTATTGTCGGTTATTGGCCATCCTTGGTACTTTATTTTGTCCGCCAAGTTTACCCTTGTCCTTAAGCCACTGATAAAATAATCCTTTTTTTACACTGCGGACAATTGGCGGGTCAAGTGTAATACTTTTATACCTTTTCGCTTCATAATCAGAATTAAGCGACTGCAGGGCATTGTCAAGCATAGCAGTAAAATACTCCATGTTTTCAGGCTCCTTTTCAAATTCTATAAGCCATTCATGCCTCCCCTTGGAGGTATCGCTCATAAATACAGGTCCCGCAGTATACTCACTTATAATAGCATGGCTTTTCCTGCAGGCTGTTTTGAGAGCATTTTCTGCATTGTCAACAATCAGCTCCTCGCCAAAGGCATTTATAAAATGCCTGGTTCGTCCTGATATTTTGATCTTGTGCGGATACAGCGAGGTGAAAACAACAGTATCACCAAGAATATACCTCCATAAACCTCCATTGGTGGAAATCACTATGGCATAATTTGTACAAAGCTCTACTTCCCCTATGGACAGGGTTTTCGGCTGATCCTCATCGAGCTTATCTAAAGGTATGAACTCATAATAAACACCATAATCAAGCATCAAAAGCAGGCTGTCACTTCCCGGGTCATCCTGAATAGCAAAAAATCCTTCTGAAGCATTGTAGGTTTCAAGATAATTCATGGATGGTGAGGGTATAAGCTTTTCAAACTGTCCACGGTAGGGGAGAAAGCTAATTCCTCCATGAATAAAAAGCTCCAGATTGGGCCATATTTCGAGCAGATTGCTTTTGCCGGTCTTCTCAAGGATATATTTGATGAAGACCAGATTCCAGGAAGGCACCCCGGCAATATTGGTTACATTTTCATAAAGAGTTGCCTCATAAGCTTTTTCGAGTTTTTCCTCCCACTTCTCCATGAGTGCGATTTTTGTATTGGGAGTACGGATGAAGCTGACCCAGAAAGGTGAATTCTCAAGGAGGATTGCTGAAAGGTCACCATAGAAAGATTGATTGTTGAAGTTGTTGACCTGGTGACTTCCTCCTATGGTCAGCCCTTTCCCGGAAAAAATCCTGGTTTCAGGATAATTGTTGGTATATATGGCCAATATATCCCTGGCGCCCCTGAAATGACACTCATCCAGAGCCTGATAACTTACGGGGATGAACTTGCTTTTATCGCTGGTAGTTCCGGATGATTTAGCAAACCACTTAATTTCTCCGGGCCAGAGCAAATTAATTTCTCCCTCCCGTAATCTTTCAATATATGGCTTAATATCCTCGTAACTGTGCAGGGGAATATTGTTTTTAAATTCTTTTTCAGAATCGACAGATTTAAAATCAAATTTCTTGCCGAATTCGGTGCCGCTGGCTGAATTCAGTAATTTTAAAAGCGTTTCCTGCTGAACTTCTTCCGGATGTTCCTTTAAGAAATCAATCTCATGCATCCTGCTGGTATTGAACCAGGAAACCAAAGAATTGATAAGGGACATAAAAGACAGGTTTAAATTAATACTCTATTTTCCCGCATTACCTGTAAATAACCATGTCCCCAAAGATAATATTGTTTTATCAAAGAGTTTTTATCGGGAGTTCATTTATAGGAGAAACAACTCACAAGCATTTCAAGGTATTTCTGGGAATACTACAGAGCGGATAATTCCTCCATTTAATGCTCACAGGTATTAAACCCTTTGCTGGCAAATCATCACTAAGGGGTTGATACAATAGATCCGAATACCAGTCCGCTGATGGTTGCCATTATGATTACCAGTCCCACGAAAGCAGCAGTCTTTTTTGTACCTATCACACTATGGATTACCAGCATGTTGGGTAGTGACAATGAGGGTCCTGCAAGCAACAAGGCCAGAGCCGGTCCCTGTCCCATGCCCGAACCAATCAGTCCCTGAAGTATCGGCACCTCGGTAAGAGTGGCAAAATACATGAAAGCGCCAACTACGGAAGCAAACAGATTGCTCCAGACTGAATTACCGCCAACAAGCGAACCTATCCAATGATCGGGAATAATTCCGGCAAGCTGTGTGTCGCCATGAGTCGAGCCGAGCAGAAATCCGGCAATAACGACACCCAGGGCAAGGAGGGGCATGATCTGTTTGGCAAAGTCCCATGACGATATAGTCCATTCACGGTTTTCTTCATCGCTGCTCAGTGTTATTACTGCAAGGGCAGCAATGGCTACTACGAAGGGGATCATGGGGCCAGTGAAAACAAGCGAGGAAATTACAACGGCAAATGCGGATGCAGCGACTTTCCACCAGGCAATATTAAGTACCCTGATAAGTGAATATGCCAGAATAAGTCCGAAAAATCCGGTTATATACCATTTGTATGACCATATAAAATACCAGCCTCCGCTTTCCACACCTGCTCCAGGTTCACCCCAGTTGGCAAACACCAGGATCAGAACAAGCGTAAAAAAATGGAGGGAAGTTTGCCAGAGAGGACGTTTTTCCGGAGGAGCAACAATATTCATCTGTGCCTCCTCCTTTTCCTTTTCTTCTTTCCTGAAAAAAAATGCCATTAATAGCCCGATAACAACAGCAAATACAACGGCCCCGATCACCCGGGCAAGCCCGAGTTCCCAGCCCAGTATCCTGGCTGTAAGAATTATGGCGAGTATATTTATTGCCGGGCCCGAGTAAAGAAAAGCGACAGCAGGACCAAGTCCGGCACCTCTTTTATGTATGCTTGAAAACAAGGGCAAAATTGTGCAGGAACAAACTGCAAGGATAGTCCCCGAAACAGATGCCACAGTATAGGCCAGGTATTTATTTGCCCTGGCACCAAAATATTTCAATACAGAACCCTGGCTTATAAAAACCGCTATTACCCCGGCAATAAAAAACGCGGGAATAAGGCATAAAATAACATGTTCCTGGGCATACCAGCGCACAAGGTCAAGTGTTGCAGCAACAGCTTCCTGGAAACGGGCACTTTCAAGGGGCATATAATAGGCAAGAAGAAAAAAGAAGCCTATCCACCACAGTTTTTTAATCTCAACTTTCCAATCCATAATATTAATTAAACCCGTTCGTATTAGTACGAACATATGTTAAACATCTTTCTCTTGCCGCTGGTATCTTATTATTCCACGGTACATACAAATACCTGTTAATCAAAAAATAAATCTTTGGAATATTAACCTTCAGGATGTCCCGTGGCCTTTATTCAGGGTATCCCATTGTCTGTGATAATATTACCCGCTGACCAGGCCGGAGTTCGAACATTTCCCTCATCGTCTCCCTGTCCACCTGTCCGAGCACGCACGTACCAAGGCCTTCAGATGCACAGAACAGGTAGACATTCTGTGAAATGAATCCTACATCAGTGGCGGAGTAAAAATCCCGTATATCATCGCTTGCATCAGTCATCCGGTCATAATCGGCAACATAAATCAGGGTCAGTGGAGCCGTATGTACAAAATCCTGCCGGCCGGCATATCTTCTCAAATCGTCAGATCCCTTTTTTATTAAGGAATGGTTCTCCGCATTATATACAAACCATCCGTCGGGCATCACCACATAAATATCAAAGGTATTCCAGTTACGTGCAGCGGGTACTGTCCGTTTGCCATCCGGGCGATTAATGCCGTAGGCTGACCATAACAAATTTGATACTGTCTGCAGATCAATCTCCTGGCTGGAGTAGTCCCGTTGACTTTGTCTGAGGTTAAGTGCCTCAAAA
>SLJO01000186.1 GCA_007135095.1 Bacteroidales bacterium
GAAATCCGAGGCGACCCGAAACCGGAACGAACAGGCCCTTAATTTATCCCCAGCTGTATCTACGGGTGGGTCCGCCAGCCATCATCTTCGCGGATTTTCATCTTGCAAACCACTTCCCATCCGCGCTTCCGGGGTCCAGGTTCCAATTTGGACTTGGCAGCAGATTTGGCATGGACAATGGGTTCATGCTGCGGACAGGCTTGGCTTCCCACGGATATTATGCGAACGCCTTGTTTCCATTGGGGGGGTCTTTCCTTTTTGAGCCTACGGTTATTATTGGCCGACCCTATTTAGACAGGCAAAGGAGTAATTTCCAGTTTTCAGTCGGACTGCATTACCGATTTGGTTATCGGTATGGCGGACAGGGCAGTGGATTGTTTTTCAGGGACAGGGATTATTGATCCGCCTGATTGCATGCACTTAACTTCCCTACAACGAACCCTCAAAATCAAAACCCAGCTGGGTAAAAAGATCAGAGATCTGTGATAGGGCGGCTTTCAGGGTTGCCTTTTCCAAATTACCCAGTTCATTCAGGCGAATAAGATTGTCCGGGTTTTTATTTGAAAGAATATCCGCGGTTTGTAAACGGAATCTGAGAAACATCAGATACTTGTATGCATGTAGTAAATCTTCAATAAAAGATTTGTTCATCTTTTTTGAGGCAATAATGTGTTCCAGCCTGTAAATGGTATTCGTTTCTTTTACATTGTTTTTCAACGCATAAAGACGGGCAAATCCCACCACAGGAAACAATGCTTTCTTTAAGTCCAGTGTATCTTGTTTTTCCGAAAATGCAACCGCTTTCATACGATGCACAGATTTGGCCAGGTTGGTGAAGAAAACTGTCTGAGAATCGGTAACATGTGCGATCTCTTCTTTTAATTCCTTTACCAGTGCCCTGTCTCCATAAACAAAGCGTAAGTCAAAGAAAATAGACGTGTCCAGGATATTTTCCGGATCGCTGTTCTCAACCCACTCCCTGAAATATTCCTTCCACTTTGAAACAGGTTGACACCACTTGGGGTTGCTGGCCATTACCTTGCCTTTGCAGAATTCATACCCGATATCATTCAGCCATTTATTGATCATTCCTCCCAGGGAAAGAAAATAATCATTCACCTCAGCAGATGCATTTCCTGCGTAAACTATTGCGTTATCCTGATCGGTTTTTAATGTCTGCTCTTCCCGGCCATCGCTGCCCAGCGCAATGAAAGCAAAATTAACAGGAGGAGGGCCTGTTTTTTCGATGGCCAGTTCAATCACCCTTTTTGTGATTGCATCCGAAACGGCAATCGAGATCTGAACGATATTCTGGTAGTGTGAATCGGCACTGAGGAGTACTGACAATATACCGGGTAATTTGTCGTACAACGACTGAAGTTGGGTTACCAATTCGGCATCTTCAATTTTTTTTACCAACAACAGGGATACATTTTGCTGGGCTTGCAGAAGGTCCGTCTTTGTGACGTAGCCCGTTGTTTGCAATTGTCGGTTTTTTACCAAAAGGTAATCTGTTTTTTCCCTTTCCATGATTAGCAATGCTTCAAAAAGCATATGGGTTTCCCGCACATGGACAACAGGCGATTTCATCACCTGAAAAATTTTTGTTTTTTCATTGGTTTGTTTGGCCATGGCTTCCTTTACAAAGACTTCCTTGTCCAGCACACCCACAATGTCTTTATTGTTTTTGGTGACGAAAACCCATTCCGTTTGCTTTTTGATCATCATCTCAGCGGCTTCAGGAACATGGCTGTCCATGTCCATGGTTTCATGCGCACGAACAAATAATTTCAGGGGGGCATTCATTTGCAGGATCGAGGTTCTCAATTCTTCCTGAAGCATCTGTGTTGACTTGTCCCTGATCAATTGCCGTGTAAGCTCTTTTATGATAAATATAAAGCCACGCTGTCCACCAATATCAATACTTGATATTGTAAGCACAACCTCTACCTCCTTGCCACGCTTTGTAATTAACAAGGCCTCGATATTCCGGCTCTGATCTATGGTCTTGGTTATATCTGACAGAGACCCGTTTTGCACGACAAACAATTCATCCATTCTCCTGCCCAGGAGTTCTTCCTCCGAGTATTCGGTCTGATTGAGCATTGGTTGGTTAAAATAAGTCAGCCTGCCTTCCAGCCACATCATGGTGCTTTCAGTAGAAGCCTCTACAAGCATCTTGTATTTCAATCTTGAATGCTTCAACTCTTCCTCGGCATCAATGCGCCTTCGTTCAATAATCAGACTCTGCCGGGTAATATAGAAAATGATGATGGAAATAAGAATGACAAACAATAGCGTAATTCGCACAATCGTTCCCCTGATTGCCTTCATCTCTTCCTTTACATCCTCCAGGTAGATTCCGGTAGCCACAATCCATCCCCAGGGTTCAAATCCTTTAACATACGAAAGCTTCGGGACGATGCGGGTGCTGTCGTCTTTCCACTGCCACCAGTAATCAATATATCCGTCGCCGCTATCCCTGACTTTTTCTACTGCTTCCGCAAAAAGCCTTGTTCCCTGGGGGTCCTCATAATCGGAAACATTTGTGCCGTTTAATTCCATACGATACGGATGCATCAGCATCCTGGCCCCCATGTCGGTAATCCAGAAATAATCCTTTGCTTCATCACCATAACGAATCGATCCGATTTTGTTAAGGGCCATTTCCTGGGCAATCTCTTTGGTCAGGTTCCCCCTTTCAGTTTCATGGTAATACTCATCAATTACACTCCAGGCAGAATTGGTTAATTCCCTGATCATCTCTTTCTTGCGATCCAGAAACCCCCGCTCAACGATTGGGAGGAAAATCATGGAGAAGGAGATGACGAAAAGTACGATCACCAAAATCGCAGGTGCGATAATTTTTAAAAAAAAGACGCCTCTCATACGATCACTTATTTTAACCTGATTGCCTTGATTTCAAAACTCCTGGTATCAAAAACCGTAACGCCATTTTTATTCGTCCCCCTGGCAAGCGGGGGCAGGCCAATGACCGACTCCGTCATCCTTAACCTCTTTTTTTTAAAGCCATATTCATTGACTCCCAAAATATTAACAACTTCGAATCCTTCTTTGTGCATATGTCCGGCAAAGGACAATCTACAATTATTTTGACGCATAAACAAAAAATGATCCCTGTAGTTATAAATGTCGTCAATCCTTTTCGTCAGGGATCCGGATACATCCGGGAAAAGAAAGTGTGTCAGCAGGATGTTGCAATCATCACTGGTTAGGATACTGTATTCCGGCAACCCATTCAGATACTGTTTGTTTTCTTCGGTTAATACGGGAGCGACTTCATTCTCGTAAAACCAGATCTTGCCTTTCATCATATTCATCCGAACACTTAATTCCATGCTGAACCAGTCGTCAGGATATTCAACACCGGCATTATAAGAAGGAATCCTTCCCACTGAAAAAAGGTCATGATTGCCGGGCACTACAATTGCACAGTTCTCCCGGACCAGATCGATGCAGGCATTGGCATCTTTGGTTTTCGTGTACGGGTAATAGGGATTGCTAAAACCAATGATATCTCCAAGGCAAATAATCAGGTCACAATTTTCCCTGTGTAAAACGTCAAAACCTTTTTTTAGTGATACAACGTCCTCATGAATATCAGATACAAATCCAAGCTTCATTCAGTCTCTTTTAATATTATATAAACAAGTATACACCCAGTAATAATCGCAGGTTGGAGACTGCCTGGGCATCTACTGGTACCCCTTTTCTGTTTTCTGTCGTATTCACTGATCCAAACCTTGCGCCGGTATATTCACATTCCAATGCAAATCGTGCCCTGCCCGAATTGAAAATGAGCCGGGGCGAAACCCGGTAAAGCGACTGGATGTCTGTCCCCAGTCCGACAGTGC
>SLJO01000112.1 GCA_007135095.1 Bacteroidales bacterium
ATGCTGGAAAAGCTTTCCGGAGATGTCACAGTTCTTTTGGAGTTTTACAAAAATACACCCGCAATAGTTCCATGGTTAAGAAGTCCAATAATAAGCTCCCAGGAAAAAAAGGAACTTCTGCGAGCCCAGTTTGACGGACAGCTTTCAGAAGTTGCCCTGCGGTTTATTGACCTTGTGATTACCAAAAAGCGGGAAAGATATTTTTTGCGGATTTTCAGGAACTTTTTAGACCTGTACAAAGCTGATGCAGGAATAAAAACCCTTGTCATTACCACTGCCACACCGATTGATGAAATCATAAGCCAGAAGCTAAGCCTGAAATTCAAGGAAAAGGACCGTCCCCCGAATGAGCTTGTTACCAGGATAAAGCCATCCATTATTGGGGGATTTATGCTGCAGATTGACGATTTGCTTTATGACGCCTCCATATCAAATGAATTAAAACAACTAAAAAGAGAACTGACCCGGCAGGTCAGAGAGGAAACAAGATAACGATCAGTAACATAATTTTTAAAACAACAAAGGGCATGAGTGATCTAAAACCAGGAGAAGTCTCTGATATATTAAAACAACAATTAGCAGATTTCAGTTTAAAAATCGAGCAGGAGGAGGTAGGCACAGTTCTGCAGGTGGGTGACGGCATAGCCCGGCTATACGGACTTTCTAATGTTAAGTCCAATGAGCTTATAGAGTTTGAGTCGGGAGTGAAGGGAATAGTTCTTAATCTTGAGGAGGATCATGTCGGGGCTGTATTGCTGTCTGATTCAGAAACCATAAATGAAGGCGATATTGCCCGCAGGACCGGACGGATTGCTTCCCTTGAGGTTGGCGAAGGACTGATAGGGCGCGTTGTCAACACCCTGGGCATACCAATTGACGGCAAGGGACGGGTGACCGGCAAGTTATATGAACTGCCCTTTGAACGCAAGGCGCCGGGTGTGATCTTCAGGCAACCGGTTTCAGAGCCCCTGCAGACCGGAATCAAGGCCATAGACTCTATGATCCCGATAGGAAGGGGACAAAGGGAACTGATAATCGGCGACAGGCAGACTGGCAAAACCGCCATTGCCATAGATACTATTATAAACCAGAAGTCTTTTTTCGAAAAGGGCGAACCGGTTTATTGCATATATGTGGCTATCGGCCAGAAAGGTTCAACAATTGCCCATATTGCAAGGGTACTTGAGGAAAAGGGGGCAATGAAATTTACGGTAATTGTGGCTGCCACTGCTTCCGATCCTGCCGCCCTTCAGTTTTATGCACCATTTGCAGGTGCAGCCATTGGCGAATTTTTTCGTGATACAGGAAGGTCGGCGCTGATAATTTATGACGACCTTTCAAAACAGGCAGTATCTTACCGGGAGGTATCCCTGCTTTTACGACGGCCCCCGGGACGTGAAGCCTATCCGGGTGATGTTTTTTACCTGCATTCCCGCCTTCTTGAAAGGGCAGCCAAAATAATCAAGTCGGACGAAATAGCCGCACAAATGAATGACCTTCCTGAGGTATTGCGGCCGATGGTGAAGGGAGGAGGGTCACTGACCGCCCTGCCGATAATCGAAACCCAGGCAGGGGATGTGTCGGCATATATCCCGACTAACGTGATTTCAATAACCGACGGCCAAATATTTCTGGACAGCAACCTCTTTAATGCCGGGGTAAGGCCGGCAATCAATGTTGGGATATCCGTATCACGGGTGGGTGGGAAGGCCCAGATAAATTCAATGAAAAAGGTCGCCGGCACCCTGAAACTGGACCAGGCACAATACAGGGAGCTGGAAGCTTTTTCCAAGTTCGGTTCAGACCTGGATGTTTCCACAATGGCGGTCCTTAATAAGGGTTCGAGGAATGTGGAAATACTCAAACAAGCCCAGTATTCTCCCATGACAGTGGAAAAACAGATTGCAATAATATTTTGCGGGACCAGGGGGCTGCTTAACGGTATCCCGCTTGAAAAGATAAAGGGTTTTGAAGATGATTTCATAAACCATTTGGAGAGTACCAGAAAGGAGCTGCTCGATTATTTGAAAAAAGGACAATGGAATGATGAAATAATTGCAGAGCTTGAGCATGCGGCAGCCGAGGTTATTGAAAGGTTCATCATCAAAAAGCCTATATCCGGAAATTGATCAGATAGATAATGGCCAACCTCAAGGAAATACGGACCCGGATCAGCTCTGTTTCATCAACCAAGCAGATCACCAATGCTATGAAAATGGTGTCGGCCGCCAGGCTCAGGAAAGCCCAGGATGCTATCATACAAATGAGGCCATACGCCTACAAGCTTCATGACATCCTCAACCACTGCCAGATGTGCATGCCAAACGTGGATACCCCATATTATGCACACCGTGAGATAAAAAGAGTGCTGGTAGTGGTAATCGGTTCGAACAGGGGCTTGTGCGGCGCATTCAACATAAATGTATCAAAAAAGGCAATTGAGCTGATAAAAAGCAACTACCGGGAATTGTGTGCAAATGATATGGTGGAAATTCAATGCATCGGAAAAAAGGCTGAAGATTACCTTAAGTCAAGGGGATTCCGGGTGGAAAGCACCAGGCACGACCTCCTTAATGAATTGTCATTTGAGGGAAGCATCCCTTATATCCAGTCTTTGCTGGATGGTTTTACCGGTGGCACTTATGACAGGATTGAAATAATATATAACCAGTTCAAGAACGCCGCGGTGCAGGTCCTCACCCATGAAACATTCCTGCCTCTTCCCGTGCCGGCAGAGTTCTGTACCCCTGAAGAAATGGAACATGCCATGCATACCTATATTATTGAGCCGGCGAAGGATTTTATAGTCGAAAGGTTAATGCCGAAGGTTCTGAAAACCGAATTTTACAAAGCCTTGCTTGAAACAGCTGCTTCTGAATTCGGTGCCCGGATGACCTCAATGCATAAGGCAAGCGATAATGCCGACCAGCTGATAAAGGAGCTTCGCATGCAATACAATAAAGCCCGCCAGTCAGGCATTACAAATGAGATAATCGAAATTGTGGGTGGTGCCGAGGCGCTGAACAAATAACCGCGGCAAAAGACCCTTTCATGAGCTTCTGCTGCCAGGGCATGCAATTTGGGGAAGTTGGCTTTCAGGACAGTTTTCCTTTCAGCACTTTTTCTCCGGCTATATTCATTGAAATTGCCCCAAGGGGTGCGGTAATGATGATGGCCAGAACCGCCAGGGTCAGGATCATTTCACCGGCAGGGACGCCCATTGCAAGGGGAACCGTTCCGATTGCCGCCTGCACGGTGGCTTTCGGACTGTATGCCAGCATGCAGAAGCCTTTCTCCCTTAAGGATAAGTTGGTTCCTGCAAGAGAAAAGTAAACGCCGACAGCCCTTGCCGCTAATCCGATGAATATTATTATCAGGCCGGTAAACCCTGCTTCACCGGCAAGCATGATATTAACCTCGGCGCCGACCAGGAAAAAAAGCAATATCTCGGCAAATACCCATATTTTACTGTACCTGGCCCCCATTTCCACCGCAAGCGAGGGCCTTCGCTCGAGTATCACGAAGCCTATCACCATTATGCCGAATAAGGATGCCAGGGGAACTGTATTCTGGAGCAGATCCTGCGCATAAGTCAGAAAAATAGCAGATGCCAGAATTACCAGTATTTTCTTCGTATGCCTGATATTGAACCATTTAAACAGATAAAGTAAAGAAATTCCCACTAAAGCCCCGGCCAGAGCCCCGGTTAATATGGACAAGGGAACAATAAGAATCTGACCGGCTATATTCAACCCGGTTCCGGCATAATATCCTGCAAAACTTGAAAAAATAGTAATGGCAACCACATCATCTATAGAA
>SLJO01000256.1 GCA_007135095.1 Bacteroidales bacterium
AATATTCATGCCATGACGCGCCGAAATACATGCTGTTTGTTTTCCACCGGTAGTCTGTAAATCCGGCCAGGCCATTTATCCGCACAGGCTCATTGCCATGGTTGAATATTGTCAGTACGCACTCCTCCCTGAAAGGCATAACATAGAAAGACTCCATCCTGCCATTTTCATCGCGTTGGTTCATCCATGTCCTGTGGGTATTTGTCATATATCCCGATCCGAAAAACTCACCCACCGGCATCCAGACCGTCTGATGACCGTCGAAAGACACCTGCAGCACCGTTGACCTAAGCGCCTGATTAATATCCGGAGCATCAAGTTCAAGCATTAAACGATTAAGGGCATGACGGCTTTTATTGAATTCAACGACCAGGGAGTCACCCGGTGATAATTGCCTGCCGAATTTTTCTTCGGCTGTGGAAACAACCCTGTTCGCCAATAATGCCTTGCCGGTTTCCTCAATTAATAATCGGGACTTTTCTAGTGTCTCATGAGAAAATGATTCAACCTTTGTATTCTTTTGGTAGGCACGGAGTCCGATATTGTAAAATACATCGGGAAAATAATAGGTGTGACCATCCACTTCCCTTAAAACTTCAAGCATGTCGCATTCATACGTGATCTTTATGTGACGGGAATAAGGGATGGGAAAATATAAATTATGATCATACCCCCATCCTTCCTGCCGCCGCTGGGCTCCTTCCTGCAAAGACACTGCCAGGGGATACCCCGCAAGCTGTGGACCGATAAGCATTTCAGCGGGTGAGCCTTCAATTACGGGTTCAGGGTTGTTATCTATATATATCCTTATCACGCCTTCCCACGCCCGGTAAAACGTCATCCACCACCGCACTACGGCGCCGGGACCTTCTGCATCAGCCATCACAAATTCCCGCCGGCCGTTGTTTTCTTCAACCCTCAGGAAATTTGACCTGTCAATATTTGCAAACCAGCCCGGTTCATCGGGCGACACTGACGCCCGGTCATAACTGCTGAAATGAAGGTGTGAATATTCTACTTCCGGAAACCAGGTAAGTCGCTGTCTGTCGGTCATCTCCTCAAGCAAAGATTCAAGTGTAATCGTTTTGCTGCAGGAACTGATAACAAACGAAATTAAAATCAAATAAATGACTGCAGTAAATTGTTTTTTTATCATATCAGTATTCTTAAGGATGGAGCTCACTCTTTATTCATGACATTCTGTGTGCGACAGTTCATGGGGAATTCATCCGGATTATCAGTTGCCTTACAGGCAGGCTATTCCCTGGTTAACCGCATGGTTAAATGGCCCGGACTCTGGTGTCGGCAAATAAACAAATTGCTTTTGCATTTTACCACCCGGGATTCTGGACAAGATTCGGATTCAGGGTAATCTGGTCAGACGGGATCGGGGACAGGTAATCGCGTTCCGGCCTGAACCCGTATCCATTTGGTAAAACATTCTGGTAAGGGTCGACAAAGCCATTTTCATCCACATACAGATTCTGGCCTATAGTAATGGAAGGATTCCCCTCATAATCCGTGTATACACCCTCAAGGTTTGATCCCAGATATTTGACTCCCTTTGGCCTCTGCCCGGTGATAAGATGGTGGGCGCGCCACCGGGCCAGGTCATCCCACCGGAATCCTTCACAGGCCAGTTCGACCCGTCTTTCCCGCCTTATCTCATTTATGACCGGTGAAAGCGCCGGAAACTCCCAGTCGGGGTCTTGTGAAATG
This sequence comes from Bacteroidales bacterium, assembly GCA_007135095.1. Lineage (GTDB taxonomy): Bacteria > Bacteroidota > Bacteroidia > Bacteroidales > PUMT01 > PXAP01. The sequence goes on from SLJO01000256.1 coordinate 1,720, forward strand.
GTTGCAATATCCAGACGGACCATACCAACCCGGTCACGTAGCAGGTTAATTGTTTTATCTGCATCCTGCTGCGTAAGCGTACCGAGTTCAGCCTTTGCCTCTGCATATATCAGCAATGCCTCCGCATAGCGAAAAATGATGGATGCCGTGGTACCGATATTATCACCCGTCTGCTGGGACCAGTCCGGGTTGGAACCCTTGTAGACCGCGTATCCGGTGGTGTTCCTGAAATCAGCTATACCATCGAGGGTTGGTAATTCATATATTCTGTCATTTACCCCGCCGGGTGAATTTATCACCATCGGATACCCGGGAAGTAAAAGGGACTGCAGCAAACGGGGATCACGGTTGGCAACCTCCAGCCAGAGCGAATCATAGCCCATAAAAAGCGGGCTAACTGACACCGGATTGCCATCGGTGCAAAGATAGCTGTCAATCAGGCTCTTTGACATGCCGATCCTTCCAGTTCCATGAGGGATATACCGTGACATATTATGGGTTATCCCTAACCCGACATCAAATTTTTTCCATAACATAACTTCAGGATTGCCGGAATAATCATACTTGTTGAAAAGCGACCAGTATTCCTGACCTTCAGTCCCCCGGTACACGCTGAATGTATTCATGTCCATCAGTTGTGCTGAAGCCCCGGCGGCTATCTCAAGAAACCTTGTTCCGTCGGAACCCTGTACCCCGAATGGGGTTCCGGCATGATATTTTTGCCAGGTGCCCTCATAAAGTGCGACACGCGCCTTCAAAAGCAGGGCAGTTTCCTTGTTGATACGAAAAGGCTCGGCCCGGGAAGCAGGTTTAAGAAAGGCAATCGCAATATCAAGATCGGCAATTATTGAGTCCACCACATCACTCCGGCTGTCACGTGAAGCATACAATTCAGGGGAGTGTGTATTCAGCGGACTGCTGATCCATGGAACATCGCCGAACCTTTGTACCTTGTCGAAATAAAGCCAGGCTCTGAAGAATCTTACTTCTCCGATGTAATGATTTATATCGGCTTCCACACCCTGAGAATTTCCGCAATACTGAAGAAAATAATTGGCCTGACGAATATCTCCCCAGTCCCATCCCGCACCGGATGAAGGCACGGTCCGGGTACCTGCAAGGCGGGTATCAAAATTGCCGTGCACCATATTATCGCTGTTCCGGTCAGACCAGAAAGTATATGAATAACCCGCATGGGCCGGCAGAAGCGGATAAAACCTGTTGGCATACAGTTTCAGCTCTTCAGGTGATTTGAAAAAATCCTGTGGAACAAGCTCATCCAGGGGATACCTGTGGAGAAACTCATCATCACACGATGGTGTGAGCAGAAGTGAGAACAAAACTGAATATATGATATATCGTTTCATATGCTTATCATTTTGGTGTCCATAATTCTTTATCAGAATGTTACGTTAATCCCAGCCGATAAATTCATCTGAAGGGGGTAAACCTTTCCTGAACCGTAGCGACCCATAGTTGCCTCGGGGTCAAACACGCTGGTAAGATGAGTTAAGGTGAACAGGTTTTCTCCCACGACAAATACCCTGAAATTGTTTATAAAAACCTGGCGGGTCAGTGAAGCAGGCAATGTATAACCAAGCTGCAGGGATTTCAAACGCAAATAAGCTCCGTTTTGCAAATATCTGGTTTGAGGATGCTGGTTTTTACCTCCCTTATCCAGATAAGGCCGGGGAAAATATGCATCCGGATTGTCTTCCCTCCAGTAGTCCAGATGCTCTTCAAAGGCGACTGCATTCCATTGTCCGCCCGTGGCACCCCAGAAGTGAGGACCGCTCAGCCACAGGTCCCTCTTTCCCACTCCCTGCCAGAGCATATTGAAATCCAGGCCCCTCCAGGCTCCATTGAACATAAAGCTGTAGGAATACCGGGGGGTGGAATTACCGATAATGGAAAGATCGCCCGGGTTATCGACAGTGTTTGCACCAATATCTATTTTACCGTCTCCATTGATGTCGGCATACTTCACATCTCCTGCTCTCCAGATTTCTCCTGACAGGTAGGACTGATCCCAGCTCTGAGCCTCCTGGTCGGTCTGAAACAGGCCGATAGTGTTGAATCCCCATATCTCCCCGAGCTTCATTCCTTCATAAAAGGGAGCGCTCAATAGTTTTTGCGGATTGTAATATTCGATGATTTCAGTGGTTGCATCTGCCAGCATAACTGTCGCGCCGTAATGGAATTCGCCGGCCCTGTCTCGCCATCTGGCCTGTAATTCAAAACCGGTTGTTTTAAGAGTCGCATTATTGGAGCGGGGCACCGCTGTGCCGAGAACGGCAGGCAGTGATTGGGAAGGCCCGAGCATATCGTAGGTATTCCTCACAAAATAATCAAAGGATGTGGTGAGCTTATTATCGAAAAAACCCAGGTCAATACCTGTATTGGAGGTATTCACTTTTTCCCAGGTCAGTCCCGGACTGGTAAGGCCGGCCATTCCGACATAATTGGGTCTCTCATTTCCGAATATATAGGTCAGGTTTGTAAAAACCGGCAGCCGCTCGACAAAAAGATAGTTTGCCACATCCTGGTTTCCCAGGGAACCATAGGAAGCCCTTAATTTGAACATACTTACATATTCGGCCAAAGGATCCCAGAATGACTCCCTGGAAACAAGCCAGGCCGCCGAGGCAGATGGAAAGGTACCCCAGCGGTAATCCTCTTCGAACCTGGATGATCCATCCCGCCTGGCAGAAATTTCCAGCAGGTATTTCTCCCGGAAATTGTAATTGAACCGGCCGAAAAAACTCCGGGTCGACCAGTGCCCGAGACTGCCGGATGAATACTGGCGTCCGGTGGCAGTGCCAAGCGAAGGGAGAGCATCGCTTATCAGGTCATCTTTGCGCGAATAGGAGGATTTGTAATTTACTTCCTCCTGCTCAAACCCGGCAAGGAATGTCAGGTTATGTGACCCCAGCGATTTAAAATAATTTGCATAGATATTTGGCGAATTATAGTAACTCTCATGCTGATTCCTGGCAAAATAGTTGTTGGGTCTGAGAAAAAACGGAGAACCGTCGGTAAATGTACCGATAACCCTTGCTTCGTGATTACTGAAATCACTCGTATTCATTTTCCACCGGTAATTTGCATGGATCACAAAATCCACGAATGGTTCTATCTCGATCCCGGGAATAACGAAAAACTCATTTCCCGTTTCAATGTACCTGCCACCATGCTGCAGCCAGACCTGTTCCCCGGAAAAATTAAGGTTGCCATCGGGAAAATAAACTCCATTGGTGGGCCAGCGACGGGCGATATTGTTGTAGAACAGATCTTTGTTGTAACTGGGCCGGTTAAGGTCGGTCCTGTTGAGCCTGCTAAGAAAATTAAACCTCAGCCAGTGATATGCCGATGTATTAATTCTTGCATTAAGGTTATTCCGGGAATAATTATCATTTCCGTACCTCATTAACCCTTCCTGATCGGAAGTTGATCCGGAAATATAAAACCGGGTTCTTTCGTCTCCCCCGCTCATACTGAGATTATGGATTGAACGGGGAACCCGGTCCTTGTAATCAACCTTGAACCAGTCCGTATTGGCCCATCCCCCTGCATAGGTAAGCCAGTACTGGGGTTCCCATGGAACAGGCATAGTCCAGTCTTCAATCTCACCGGCCTGGTATTTATGCATCTGCTCGATTATTATGGGCTGAAAAACGGGGGCGCTTCCATCATTTCTTGCAGCCTCGTTAAAGTATTCCGCAAAAGGAATTGAATTGACCATTTTTGGTAAATGCAGTGGGGCCGCATATGAAAAGTTATTCGAATAATTAAGAACAATATCTCCACTCTGTCCTTGTTTCGTGGTTATCAAAATAACCCCGAATGCAGCCCTGGCACCGTAAATAGCGGAGGCTGCCGCATCTTTCAGGATAGAAATGCTTTCAATGTCATTCGGATTGATATTATAAATACTCTGTTCAATCCCGTCTACCAGGATATATGGCTCTCCCCCCTGGCCGCTGATTGACCCTATGCCCCGGATATTCATATTCATTCTGCCTCCCAGCTCGCCGCCGTCATGCCCTACCGATATATTCAGGTTGGGAGCCAGGCCCTGCAGAGCCTGGACCGTGTTGTTAACGGGCCGGTTATTAATCTCCGAAGAAGTGATAACATCGACAGAACCGGAAAGATTGATTTTTTTCTGGATGCCGTATCCGATTGCGACTACCTCCTGTAATTGCTGAACATCGGGGATCAGAACAATGTCGATGGCAGAACGGTTATTTATTTCAACTCTCAGAGGAGAATACCCGACGAAAGAAAAATTGAGAGCCCGGTTTCCTGAGGGCGCATTAATTTTATAATTACCGTCCGGATCGGTTACTGTTCCCCTGGTAGTCCCTTCCAGAATTATGGTGACGCCGGGCAATGGCTCACCGGTTTCACCGTCGGTAACCCTGCCTGAAACGGCAAATTCCTGTTCGGCCGGCTTATTGACTGCTTCCGAAGGCATATCATTGTTGCTGGCATTGCTTTCTGCTTTACCCACTACGATTTGCCGGTCTTTAACAAGGTAAGTATTTCCGTTGCTTTCCAGAATCTCAGACAAAATATCATCGATGGTCTTATCATGCAGATTGATTGATATCCTGCGATTTAGGTCCAGTTCCTTGTCCCGGTAGAAGAAAATAAATTCGGTTTGCTCTTCAATGGCTTTGAAAACTTCCAGAACAGTCACATCATCCAGGGCAAGTGAAATTTTGGTGCCCTGCGAATAGGTACTGGCACTGAATGTGGTTCCGATGCTCAGAAATATCAAAAAGAGTGTGATTTTCATGATGAGCAGGAATTTGCAGAAATTTTTCCCCAGATTTCTGCAATCAGGTATTTTTTTCATAATTTTACAGAGTTTTCATTTAACCGATTAACCTGAAAAGGTTAGTTAATTACAATAAAACCGGGATCTGTTTGGCCGCACATCCCGGTTTTTCTTTAAGGCTCATTTATAGTCATAGGCAGCTTGTTTTACAAGATAATAACCGTTTTCATCAATTATCTTTAAGGATGATGCAAAAGCAATGTTTTCAAGTACATCTCCAAGGTCATCCTTAAGATCCAGCTTGCCGGAAAAGGTAATATCCTCCAGGTTGCTCCCGGCAATGACCGGTATATTATAATACCTCTCAAGTCTTTTAAATATCCCGGTGGTCGGCTCGTTCCTGAAAATCAGGTAACCATGCACCCATGAGTTAATAAATTGAAGATCTGCCGATTCTCTTGAAAAGGATCCCTCCTCCCTGTCAAAAACAACCTTTTCTCCCGGTCCCATCTCAAGAGTTCGCGAAAACAGGCCATTCCGGCCGACAGATACACTCCCGCTTACAAGAGCTGTTTGTATGGTGCTGTCATCTTTATAGGCCGTTACGTTGAACCGGGTGCCGAGCACCCGGATTTTCACATCCCGTGTGATAACAAAAAATGGTTTGTTGTTGTCTGTGGCAACATCAAAAAATGCTTCCCCGGAGATATGCACTTCTCTTGTGTTTCCGTTGAAATTGTCAGGGTATGAGATCTGGCTCCCCGAATTCAGCCATATATGTGTTCCGTCCGAAAGAGTAATTTCTGATCGCTTGCCATAGGGTATGACTACGTGGTTCATTGCAGTTGTTTCTCTTGCTGATATTCTGGAAGTACTTGTAATGGTATCGCGGTTAATCAGAAGTTGTCCGGATGTGGTTTGTTTAATGATAGTTTCTTTTGTTTCAAATCCGTAAACCGTACCATCCGAAAGAATTACACTGCCTTGTTCCGCATCGGCGGGATCGAGTACGGTAATCCGGAAAGTGTGTCGTGATTGATCCATGTAAAATAAAAAGAAAGTAATCCCGGCCATCAGGGCAAAAACAGCAGCGAATTTCATAACTGTTCTTATAATTCTGTTCTTTTTTGTTTCCTGTCCGGATTTTATCCTGCCTATTAAGTTTTCAAGGCGACCTGCGGGAATTTCATCCTCGAGCGGTTGAAATGACTTAACAATAAAAGCAGCTTCCTTAATATATCTACGTTTTTCCGGATATTTTTCCAGGAAACAGATCCAGTATTTATCGGTTTCCTTCCGTGGATTCAATACCCATGAAACAAAATCATCGTCAAGCACAAAATCATCAGTATCAAAATCTCTATATCTGTCGGTGTTCATCTGTTATACTTAAGTTCAGCAAAATTTACAGGGTTAATAATTAATGCCGAAAACCAAACTATGGATACAATTTGCAATATCCTGGCTTATGCCCTGTATTTAATTAATAAAGACCACCCGGAATTAAACATCATCATTTTATTCTGCCTTTTTTCAGTCCGGAGTAGAAATTATGCAAGCAGGCATCCCGGAGAAAGGTTCCGGAAAACTAACCGGCCATTTCAATTTCAAAGGAGTCTAGCGCTGGGATTGTTGTTTTTATAGATGACCCTTTTCAGGGTTTTTATAGCCCGGCACAGCAGGTTTCTGCATGATTCGATGCTCATTCCCATAATCTCAGATATTTCTTCATAATCGAGTCCGGAAGTGTATTTGAGATATATAATCTCCTTCTGGCGCGGAGAAAGTTCCTGTAACGCTTTCCGGTAGCAAGTCATTCTTATCTCAATGCTTTCATCAAGGATCATCTCATGCTCAATTGTATATCTTACCTCAAAGGAATAATCATCGATTTTGCTTCCACGATCATACCGTTTCTCCCGCTCCAGCAAACGAAACAGCTTTCTCCTGAAAGATTTGAACAGGTACCTGGAAATGTTATCGGTCCGCCCTACAGTTTTCCGGTTTTTGGATAATTCCAGAAAAATTTCCTGAATGGCATCTTCAACAAGGGAAAAATTACGGGTAAATTTGAGGCCGTATCTGTATAATGCAGATGCATGTACAGAATATATGGTGCCAAGCATATTGTCATCACCATTTCTGTACAGATCCCATGCCTTTTCGTCACTATGATGCAGCAACCCCATTGAAAAACAGCACCCCTCTTTTTGGTGGTTAGATTGGGGCAATATACGAAATTCTTTATACCCTGGTAAAATATATAAATATATTTATGATGCTTAGTCCATATAAAAAGATGCACCATGTTCCATGATTACAGATTCCTTTTTCTCAAGATTCTCCATTATTTCTCTTCTGGTAAGTAATGCCGGCCGGAGTTTTCCGGCTGACAGGAACTCCAGCTGGTCACCGGCATGTCTGCTTCCTGGTTGGGTGGCATTTCCATAACCGAGCAGCACCATGGCTCTGACGGTTTCACCAAATTCCGTAACTGCAATGTATGTCTCACCAAAAACTACCCGTTTTTTCTCATCATAGTCATCCATATATTCCATGGTATGCAAAATTCCGTATTTCCCACCCCCCCCGCTTGCCGGCAAATCAATGTCATTCAGGCGAAGACGGTGAATACTGCCCCACGTTATATCGAGTGATCCGTATTTTTGCCTTATCTCGTTTGCAGCTCTTCCAAGGAATGCGACCGATTTTTCCGGATCTTTCAGGCCGCGTGGAGTATTTACCGGATCCCGGGGATCCCAGTGAGTATCAAACCCTGAACTTCCCATCAAATCAAACCATCTGGTAAAAATAATGGCACCGCGACTCCCTGCGTTAGTCTTCCGGTCCCAGTTTTTCAATACCAGGGCCGCTTCTGCGGCAACCGGGTCAGGAAATTGTTCAACGGCTATGAGAAGATCATCCAGGAACCGATCTGCAGCCTCCATTCCCGGATCCATCTTATACTCTATTAATTTTTCGAAAGATATTGAAGGGTCTTTTCTTATGAGGTTCAAGGCACGCTGGGGTCGCAGGGTCATGCTGTGAGAAGCCATATACGGAGGAAAGTCTGAAGGGTCCAGCAATGGAGGATATGTGCTGATCCAGGGACCGTCATTGCAGTTCTGGATAAAGCCTGAAGGGGGGTTGATCAACTTTGGCAAATCGTCGTATTCATGAATTGTTTCCCACAGATACCTTGATTTTGTTCCGTCAATTACTCCTTTCCAGAAAGCATAATCTCCTTCGGGACGGACCGGAATATTGCCGTTGAACAGATACAGGATATTGCCATCCCGATCGGCATAGATAATGTTGAACATCGGATTCTGAAGCAGCCTCATCGCTTCCTCAAATTCACTGAGGTTTGAGGCAGCGCTCATCCGGTGGTATTGCTCGAATATTCTGTAATTGGTAAGCCCAACCAGTTTAAGGGCATAAGCTTTTCCGTCCTTTTCGCCTGTTATGGGGCCATGTTCTGAATATTTGAACTCGGTCAATATGTTCTGGTGACTGCCGTCAGGTTGTTTTACCCTGATGGTTTTATGCCTGCTGTCAAATTGTCTGACGCGATTGTCCAACCGGTAACCTTTTCTTCGTAAAACCAGCTCGTATGTATCAGCGCCATCCATAGGATTTACTGTAAATGCCCAGCCAAGATTTTCATTGAAGGCCATCGAAAGTGTAGGTGCCCCCACGAGGGTAATGCCGTACGCGTTGAATCCCGGACTTGCAAGGTGAGCTTCAAACCAGATATGCATATCACTCCATGCCAGGTGGGGATTGGTTACCAGCATTGCATTACCAGAGGCAGATCGTGAAGGGGCTATGGCAATAGCATTGGAGCCGGGGGCAAGACGCCTTCCTATTGTATTGAAATCATCCCAGGCAACGAATTCCAGACAAATAACCCTCAGCACATGTGCCATAACATCGGTACCCGTAACCGGCAAAACCTGCAGGAATTCTTCCCCGATCAGTTCAGGATTTGCATCAGCATAATCATTTACCCCTTTTACAAATGCGTCCAGGTATGACTTGTAGGGTTCATGCTGAAGGTGATAATTATCTGCTGCATGTTCGGGTATCCGGAAAAGCAGAATCCTTTTATCCGTTTCCAGGTATTCCTGTCCCCAATACTCTGCTCCGCGACCCCTGGACTGACCGTATAGCTTAAGGATCAGGTTTGCATGATTATGCATTTGCGCCCAGCCGTAAGCATGATACATCTCCTGGTTCGTGCCGGCAAAGATATGAGGGACTCCGTATTTGTCCCATAAAATTTCAGCGGACTGTTGTCCTGACAGGGATAGGGTACAGACAAAGAAAAATGCCAGCCGGAGAAACCGGTGTCTTGTGGCGCAAAAGAGGTATGATAAAAAAGGCATAATATTAAATTTGAAATTATTTCCCTTTAATCCGGTACACCGGTAAATTGATCCTTGAGGGGGTATTTCCACCGTAATGTACAATCTGGTTTGCTGTTTTCATTTCCCGGGCACTGTAAACCGGTTCGCACCCGTTAAGATTCCGGTTAAACCGGGGAAACCACCCCGATGTTATTACCACCCTCAGACGATGACCGGGATTAATCTGGTATCCGGTAGCCCAGACGGGGATTTCTTTTTTTTCCTGTGATTCTCCTTCGAACCGGACATTGGCTGCGCCTTCCTGGACATTGATTATCCGGCCGTCGGGAAATACATCCTGAACACTGATTACAAAGCCCGTGCAGGGAGCATCGCTTGAAAGCCAGAGCGTGGCTGATATATTACCAAGAAGTATCATTGGTTCCTCCAGAATCCCGGTTTCAAATACAAGCTGATCCTTTCTTTCGGCGTTTGGGTTCTGTAATGCTGCTCCCACACTTTCCCCGAGTGCCGTCCCTCCAAGTCCGGGATAAGGATCGGAGGGATCGTAAATGTAGGATAGCCGGCCTTGTTCTTTACTTTCTTCAGGCTGCAGACTTTTATCCGGCCCCAGATACCAGTGAACCATCCGGGTTTCTTCGGGGGGCCACGTTTCCGACCCCACATATTCGTTCCTTTCCATGATAAATAAATTATACCTTGCATCCCTGAAGGGGGATCCCAGTTTATTCTTTTTCCCCTTCAATGCCCTGACAGAATACAAAAATGCTTTCCTTGGGTTACCGGTTTTCCTGGTCCCGCCGTAATCATTCTCAAATGCCGGGGTACCATGACTCCAGGGGCCGATAATCATTCTGCTTTCAGGATTTCCGTTTACCTGCAGCGCCTGGAAATCATTGATCTGCGCCTTCAGGAAAATATCATACCAGCCTGCAATACTCAGAACGGGGGAGGTGGTGATCCCACGGTGGTTCATCTGATCCCAGTATTTATCTTCGCTCTCATGAACCATCCAGTCGGTAAGAAAGCGGACATCGTGAAGGGTGGAATCATCCGCAACGGCTAAAGGCAGTATGTGCATTCCATCAGCGATCTTTTCTGCAGGGACGGAGTTTAATTTTTGCGAATCATTCAATATGCCCCAGGAAAAGGCTGACAGTAAAGAAAATACACCATTGGGATAAACGAATTCATAAATATTGGCCCCGGTTAAAAGTGGGACCAGGAAGTCAAGCGAGTCCGATACGGCCCATTGTGTATAGCCGAGATAACTTGCTCCCCACCCTCCGATAACACCGTTGGACCAGGGCTGATCACGAATCCACTTCAGCGTGCAAAAACCATCGTCTCTTTCATTCACGAATGGATAAAATTCTCCTTCGGAACCAAATTTACCCCTTACATCCTGGACCACTACAGCAATTTTAAACAATCCGAAAGCCTTACCAATCCAGCTCTCAGCGGATTTATTGTACGGTGTGCGGACAAGGACTGCCGGTACTTTCTTTCTGCTCCTGGGAATGAATACATCAGTGTTTAGATGGGTGCCATCTGCCATCGGTATATTTACCTGGTAATGCCCCGGGGCACGATCTTCCCTGTGAATTCTGTCATAGGAGGAGGTGGCACAGGAACTCACCAGTATAAAAATGGCGAGGATATTCCGATAGCGAGTCATTGTTATCGTAATTAAAGGATAAAATCAATTTAATTCGGTTCAGGGCTGCTGACGCTTATACAAAACATGCAGCAACCCTGAGATTCTTTCACTATCGTGATCTGAAAGATCCGGGCCGGGAAAAACCACTTAAACACACTTCTGCCAAAGTGCCTTTCCTCCGTGGACACCCATTAAATAATACTAGCTGTCAGGGTTTTGGAACAAAAGATAAATGATACAGGTATGTAGGAACATTGCCGGAATTCTGCCAGTCAGCCCAGTAAGCGCAAACCAGGAGAGCAACTTCCATCTTTTCCTCAGTCACCTCCTTCACGATAAACTTCCGGGTAGCGGGAAAATCCAGAATACCGAAATAGGCTTCTTCCGAAAGGGACACCCATCTCTTTCCGGAAATGGTCCTTTCAGATATCCCGGGAGGAACTTCATCTGAAATCGGATTGGTAATCGCATTAACTATCAGATCTTCATTATGGAGAGTCCATGTTGCGGAAGCAGGCGGCGTATACAGCGATGATACCAGTCCCAGTTCATTGTGCTCATTTCCCTGACTTACTATAGTTGTACTGGTCATCCCATAAATTCCGGCCGTTAATGCGGTGCCGTTGTTCTCACCAATTTCGTATGTTCCATCATGATAAAACGTGAACTCATTTTCATATTCTTCTCCCAGGCCTATAAGTTCCAGCACATTCTCCATGGTGGGAAGCATTACCCACATGTTGTTGTCGATAACACCCCCTCCGTTAACGCCTTCAGTATAACCCCTGCTGAATTGCCAGGTTTTTCCAGCGGTGGCTTCAGGACCGCCCGTCAGTAACTCGGTAAAGGATGGCAGAATTTCAACTACTTTGGTAGAGGAAACCTCACCGCCATCGCCACTGACAGTCAAAGTAACCGTATAACTGCCTGACATTTCATATTCATGTACCGGGCTTGCTTCGGTACTGGTATTTCCGTCGCCGAAATCCCACAGGTATGAGTTGGCATCTGTCACCACAGCAGAAAAACTTACTGTGTAGTCGTCTATTTCCGCATCGATACTGCTGATCGCCGGTTCATCTTTCTGGCATGAGGCAAACAATGTTACCATCAATACCATGGCCGCTAAATAATAACTGCTTGTTTTCATTTTTCCAATTTTAGGTTAGTTACGTTTTATTGGTATGAAGTCTGTTATAAAGAAAAGACATCCCGGCATAAAACATCATCAGTCTTATACTATTATTTGCTTTCCGGGTTGGAGAAAACCGGTAAAAGCATATGTTATTTTATTAAAATATCAATATATTGCGTGCTGGAGTAGGAGGTTCATGAACGGAAGGCATATAGCGGCTGCCCGGTAATTTTTGCCGTTAAGACAAGTTATTTTCAGCCAGATCAGTTAAAATCACTATCATTAAACTGGAGATATGAAGTTCCCTGATCACAAGCTATTAATGCGATTTATTACGAAGGCCTGGTTCCTGCCGGCTTTATTGTCCTGCAGTGTCGGGGAACGGGAGGAATACTATTCAGTTGATGATTTCAGCGGGGTTCCGAAAATAGATGCCCATTTTCATTACAACACAACCGATACCAGGTTCCTTGAATTCGCCGACT
>SLJO01000219.1 GCA_007135095.1 Bacteroidales bacterium
CTTTTTTTTAGTATTAACTTTCTTCAAGTCAGGAACCCTGAACATATTTGAAATATTTGACTCACTATTTATATAAAAGATGTTAAAAGTTTTTTAAGTTAGTAAATGTTAACTAACTTTGTGGTGAATTACAGTTTTACACTTAATTGTTTTGCCAATTCAAAGATTCTATTAAAAAATAAAATAATCATGCAAACCGAACGCCAGAAAGAGATTCTTGATACTGCTCTTGACCTTATCAGTCAGAAGGGCATACAGGGCCTGACAATCAAAAACCTGTCAAAAAAGATAGGTATAAGTGAACCTGCAATCTACAGGCATTATGAGAACAAAACAGAGATCCTGCTTAAGATTCTGGATCTCTTCAAAGAAAGTTCAGGTAGTATTTTCGAAAGTGAGTTGCAGAATGATCTTGGGGCAATTCAGCGAATAGATCATCTGTTCTCACGGCATTTTTCCAAATTCGCTGAAAATCCCACTTTGGTATCGGTGATCTTTTCAGAAGAGATATTCCGAAGTGAACCGGCACTGATTGCAAAGATAGCCGAAGTGATAAACCGGAACAGCCAGATATTAAGAAAGATCATTTTGACCGGACAGGAGAGGGGAGAGGTCCGGGATGACCTGGAAGCAGGTCATATTGCAATAATCATTATGGGGTCACTGCGTCTTTTCGTTAAGCAGTGGCAGTTCTCAAGATACGTCTTTAACCTTGAAAAAGAAGGACGAAAATTAATTGATTCAGTTATACTTTTAATCAGGAATTAACTATGAAAATCAGCAGTGTTAAAGAAACTCCGATATCTGAAACACCTCATAAGGTGGATGTACGAAAATTATATGACCGTGAAAATGCCCAGGCGGTGCATATAACATTGAAACCGGGCGAGGCCTTGAAACCTCATATTACACCGGTTGACTTGTTCTTTTATATCCTTGAAGGGACACCTGAGGCACTTGTTGGTGATGAAAGGGTAACAACGGAAGCGGAAAGCCTGATTGAGAGTCCGCGGGATATACCTCATTGCCTGTACAATAATTCTGAATCCATAGCACGGATACTGGTAGTCAAGGCTCCCAAATCCGTTCAACAATCACGGTTATTGTAAAATCCAATTTTATTTGAATTATGAGTCAATGAGGTATTTTATTAAACAATCAAAGTTAGTTAATATTAACAAACTTAATTATGCAAAACAACGAGAAAAAACTAAAAGGCCTGGCATGGCTGACAATTTTATCGGTGCTGATTTTAAGCGTCTGGTTCATGAGTGCCATGATGAAAAATGCGAGGATGGAAACAAACCTCGATGAGTATATGCCTTCCGAACACCCTGCTTTTGTTTACAGTGATCAGGCACAGGAGTGGTTCAATATCAAGGATGGCATTCTGATAGCAATTGAAAACAAATCTGGTATTTATAATCCGCAGACGCTCGGGAAGATCAGGGATATTACAGAAGCCCTTGAAGATATGGAGGAATTTGATGCCAGTGACGTGATGTCTCTTTATGCGGCAGACAATATTACGGGTGATGAATGGGGCCTGGATGTCCGGGCATTTTATACAAGGGTTCCGGCTACACCGGAAAGACTTGAGGAATTGAGACTCGATGTAAGGGATAATGATATGGTCTACCGGCGACTGGTTTCTGAGGATGAAACGGTGGCACTGATCGTAGCTGGAATGAATAGTGAATATTTCACGCAGGAGTTTTATCGGGAGATAATGGATTTCGCTCACTCCTTTGAAAGTGAAGATGAAGTAATCTATGTTGCAGGCCGTCCTATTGTCGAGGGAACAATGGCACTTCTCGGTCCGGCTGACATGAAAAAAATGGTTCCCCTGGTGCTATTTGTTATAGCTGTAGTTCTATATTTTTTGCTGAGAAGCTACAGAGCTGCCGGTGCAACCCTGCTGAGCGTATTTATAAGTTCAATATGGGCATTCGGGCTGATGTCGGTTCTTAATGTACCAATCTACTCGGTTTCAACAATGATCCCGGTGATGCTCATTGCGATCGGGGTAGCCTATGGAATATATTTCTATAATCATCTGAACCGGTATTACTTGCAAAACCCTGGCACATCAAGGTATGAGGCAATACGATACACTCTTGGCATACTATGGAAGCCACTGGCAATGGCGGCTTTCACCACGATGATAGGTTTTATCTCGCTTCTTACTTCGCAGGTGTACCCCATAAAATATTTTGGTGTCTTCACGGCATTCGGGATATTCTCGGCATTTTTACTGGCCCTGGTTTTTCTTCCTGCAGCGGTTATGCTTCTGGGTTATAAACCGCGCGAGAAGAAGTCAAAAAGCAGTGACTTCCTGAATGATAGGGGACTCAGTGTTATGGCGGATAAGCTCCTGGAAAGGAAGAGGTGGGTTTATACTGCGGTGGCAGTTATTGTTTTGGTTTCGCTTATCGGACTGCAACGGGTATGGATTAACTCCAGCTTTCTGGACAATTTTGAGAAGGACAGTGATATCGTTCAGACCGATGCTTTTGTAAACAGTAAGTTCGGCGGCACCTCAACGCTCAATGTCATCCTGGAAAGCAAAACCGCCGATGCTTTCAAGCAACCCGAATACCTGCGCCTGATGGACACTATGCAGGAAGAGACCGAAAAACTGGCCGTGGTTGGTAACTCCTTTTCACTTGCAGATTACCTGAAGCGGATGAACAAGGTTATGAATGAGGACAGGGAGGAATACTATACCATACCCTCAAGCAGCGATATGGTTGCCCAGTATCTTTTGCTGTATGAGATGTCGGGCGACCCGGAAAACCTTCTCAGGGTGGTAAATTATGATTATAACCGTACAAACATAACCTTCCAGCTTAAGGGTGATGATTCAAGGACCATTAATGAAGCTCTTTCAGTAATTAAGGGTTTTGAGGATAGGTTCGCCGGTCATGGGATTGAGATCAATTATGCAGGTTCGGGGTACAAGGCGCTGGTTTTTACCAGCCTGATCCTCGAGGGGCAGATACTTAGCATCGGCATAACACTTATCCTGGTTATTATTCTGCTAAGCCTGATGTTCCGCAGTATAAAAGCAGGTCTGATAGGTGCGGTACCTATCACTCTGACTGCACTGATAAGTTTCGGTGTGATGGGTCTGCTCAATATTCCCCTTAGCACAACAACCGCCCTTCTTTCAAGTATCGCTATCGGGATAGGGATAGACTATGCGATCCACTTTATCCAGAACTACAGGATGAACATCGCTAATAGCGGATCACGGCAGGATGCCCTTCATGCCACGATGGGACAGACCGGTAAGGCGATACTGTTCAATGCCGTTGTGGTGATCGCGGGATTCCTTGTGCTGCTGTTCTCAGTATTCCCTCCCAACCGGACGCTGGGAGCGCTGGTATCAATGAACATGTTTACAAGCCTGCTGGGAACGCTTTCAATAATGATGGTGCTGATCTACACATACAAGGTGTTCGTCAGGAGGCCTGGTGAAAATGCCAAATAATCAGATTATAAAACCCGGAAATGATGCGAAACCTGATTTTAATATTGTTGACATCCACGATAATTCAGATTAATGGTCATGTGATACAGGCGCAGGAAAGCATGCTGCCCCTTGATCAGGAAAGCAGTTTTTTTCAGACCGTAAGGGCTAACCAAAAGGAAAGTTATATAACATTTGGCGGAGGGATCGGGAATATTGAGCCTTTGATATTTGAAGCATTGGTTGCACCATATTTTTTATTGCGTACAAGTGGTGATGCAAAATGGGGGGCAACATTGTCTCCGGTTATGTATATCA
>SLJO01000126.1 GCA_007135095.1 Bacteroidales bacterium
GGTTCGCTACAGGATTATGTAATCTGTACCTGAAGCTCGAAGACAGGAATCCTGGTGGGTCAATAAAAGACAGGATAGGGCTATCAATGATCACTCAGGCAGAGAAAGAGGGACGTATTAAATCAGGTTCTCTGCTTATTGAAGCCACTGCCGGAAATACCGGCCTGGGGCTGGCACTGGTGGCCCTGGCAAAAGGGTACAGGTTGCTGCTGATAATTCCCGATAAAATGAGTAAAGAAAAAATACTCCACCTGAAGGCAATGGGAGCGGAAGTTATCATAACCCGTTCAGACGTAAACAAGGGGCACCCTGAGTATTATCAGGATATGGCAGAACGCATCACCGGGGAAAACCCTGATTCGTTTTTTGTAAATCAGTTTGGCAATCCGGCAAACCCCCTGGCGCATGAGACAACAACCGGCCCTGAGCTTTTCAGGCAGCTCGGGGGGAAAATAGATACGGTAATTTGTGGTATCGGTTCCTCGGGAACCCTTACCGGCCTCACTCATTACTTTAAAAAAGCAAAACCCGATGTTGAGATGGTGATTGCCGATCCGGAAGGTTCGGTTATTAAAGAATATATAACAACAGGCCTTGCAGGAAATGCAGGATCGTGGTTGGTGGAGGGAATCGGTGAAGATTTTATACCCTCCATCGCAGATTTTTCACTAGTAAAAAAGGCGTACACCATAAGTGACCAGGAAAGCTTTACTTCTGCCCGGGAATTATTGAGAAAAGAAGGTATTCTGGCAGGTTCATCGTCAGGTACTCTGTTGGCTGCGGCACTGCAATATTGCCGTGAACAAAGTTCTCCGAAGAATGTTGTAACTTTCGTATGTGATACCGGTAATAAATACCTTACCAAAATGTATGATGACGAATGGCTGATTAAAAATAATTTCACTATTACCTGAACGGCAGGTCACATTGTTAAACAATTTGCTAACTATACTTTATCTTTATACGAATGAAATTCAAAACCAAGGTTATCCATGCAGGTCAGGAACCTGATGAAGCCACAGGGGCAGTGATTACCCCGCTATACCTTACCTCAACCTACAGGCAGGAAGCCGTCAGCTCTCACAAAGGCTTTGAATACAGCCGCTCGGGTAATCCAACTCGAAAGGTACTGGAAGAATGCCTGGCATCGCTGGAGAGCGGAAATTTCGGCCTTGCTTTTGCCTCTGGAATGGCAGCTGAACATGCTGTGATTTCCACTTTAAGGCCGGGTGATCATGTAGTGGCATGCGGCGATATGTATGGAGGAACATACCGATTGTTTGAAGAGGTATTCAAACCCTTCGGGCTGGAATTCAGTTATGTTGGCTGGGAGGCTGCCGGGTTTGAACAGGCGGTGAAGGATAATACGAAATTATTCTGGATCGAATCACCCACCAATCCATTGATAAGGCTCATAGATATAAGGGCTGTAGCAGATATTGCAGGAAAAAATCAGATTAAGCTTGTAATGGATAACACTTTTGCTACGCCCTGTTTCCAGCAGCCTTTACTATTGGGTGCCGACCTGGTAATACACAGCACAACAAAATATATTGGCGGCCACTCCGACCTGATAGGCGGAGCATTGATCCTTAATGACCGGGATTGGTACGACAGGATCAGGCATATTCAGAATGCCGTGGGAGCCGTACCCGGAGCTTTTGACAGCTGGCTCATGCTGCGTGGCATAAAAACCCTTGCAATCCGCATGAAACAGCATGAAGAAAATGCCCTGAGGATTGCAGCTTTTCTTGAAGACCACCCTATGATATCTGAAGTTTATTATCCCGGACTTGAATCCAGCCCCTATTATGAACTGGCAGGTAAACAGATGAGTGGTTTCGGAGGAATGGTTTCTTTCAGGCTGAAGGATGGCAATATTGACATTGCAAATAAATTCTTTAAGAAGCTGAAGATAATTGCCCTTGCCGAAAGCCTCGGCGGAGTTGAATCCCTCATTAATTACCCTTTTGTTATGACACATGGCTCCATTCCGGAAAAGCAAAGAATCGCTATTGGCATTACAAAGGACCTGATAAGGCTGTCGGCAGGAATAGAAGATGCCGGAGATCTTATCGGCGATCTGTCAAGGTCATTGCCATCAGCCTGAGTCAACATAAAGCACAGCTGCCGGTTTAGCGGGAATATTCCATTCTGAATTCAACTGTAACCTCATCGGCGGTGCGTATAGCTCCAAGCATCAACGTAGGGGGATCAATTCCAAAATCCGTCATAAGCAAATCCCTGGCACCGGTACATACCAGGAGTTCATCAGTTGTGTTTATACAGGTGGCCTCAACGCTTACTTGGCGTGTAACACCTGCAATTGTCAAATCACCAGGAGCAGTGACCTGGTATGAATCCCCGTCTCTTTGTATTGTTCCGTTGCCGGTTGAGCGGAAAGTGATTTCAGGATGGTTTCCAGCGTCCATTTCCTCATGAGCCAGGTTTTCAAGCCTTGATCTATCGCTTTCCAGGGTGGATGCTTCGACAATCAGCATAACCGACCCCAGCGACTCTATGGTTTCCCCGTCACCGGTATTGAAAATAACCTCACTCATCAGTGTCGATGACCGGAGTTCCCAGTCATGCAGGGTAGATGTTCCTGTAACTATAATATGAGAATCATCAGTGGAGGTATATGTCAGTGACTGGGACAGTGCATCAGTAACCAACCAGAAAGACAAGGAAATTATAATTAACAGTAATTTATAAGTATTCATAACATCTATTGTTTTAGTAAACTATTTTTACCCCTTTACCCTCACGACCTCTAAATGCTGCCAGTCTTCATAATCATCCTGAAGTTTCTCCCTGACAGTCTGGGGCAGCTGATTTAATTGTGTGGATTCTCGTTGTTGCCGCATCCCCTCCTGCCTTTCCTGTTCATGGCCGGCAATGTTTACTGCAGCAATAAACAATCCAAAAATTAATACTACGGCAAATAATTTTATATTTTTAATAATTCCTGCTTAAATTTATAAATAATTGGCTGCTTTCCTGTTATGATTGCGAAAAAACCATGCCACAAAACTACAACCGACTATTGCCCTGAACCTTAATTAATTGCAATCACTCCCTTTTCATTTATTGTATGAAAAATAAGCACTGTGTAAAATAACGTTACATAAAAAAAGCCGTCCCGGTTATGGGACAGCTCCTTTTTTACTTATTTAATTCACGGCCGCTATTGGCAACATCATAGATCCAAAAAGCTCAAGTCCGCCGAATTTGATAAACGGATTTACCTGTAAGGCTGTCAGCTGGGTGAACTTTGAATTTAACCTGCCATCCATTACAAAGTAAGCCTATCTGAGGTAAGCTTATTTGTAACGAAAAAGAATAAAAATAATGAACAATGGCTTATTACACGCGCGTAAGCGCAATTACCTGCGCACAGGCCTGTCTGGCTAACATGGGTCCACACGTGAGACATCAGTGGCTTTCCAGATAATATAATAACAAGAAAATTGAATTAGAAACTTATTCCAATTTCCAGAACAACACCCTGGAATTTAGGTTCCATACCCACGTCTACGCTTGTAACAACACCTGTAGTACCTTCGTTAAATCCACTTGCAGCTTGATAAACATACTCTGCTTTTAAAAGGATATTTTTCGTGATAAATGAACCAAATCCGGCTTGAATTCTGTTAACATCTCCCTTATTGTCAGAGGACAGAAATTCAGAGTAATTGATATTGCTGTATCTGCCGGCTAAATAGAAATTGTCATTAAGGTACTGCTTGATTTCAGCACTGTAGTAACTCCACTTTTCATCAC
>SLJO01000117.1 GCA_007135095.1 Bacteroidales bacterium
ACCATTCCTGTTGATCATTAATGTTACCTGATCGTCGGGCCGGTACTGGCTTATTACCTCCTGCAGTTCCGCAACGGTCACTGTTTCACGGTCATCCACCTCCACTATTACATCACCTTCCCTGATGCCTGCCTCAGCGGCGGCCCCTCCATCAATCAACCCTTAAATACCATATATAACAAATGCCTTAACTTGTCAAGTTAAGGCATTCTATTTAAGTCACATACAAATAGACGTCGGCATCCGGCCGGGGAAAATCTACAATGACTCCCCGAAATCAGCCCTGAATTTCGCGGCCAGTTTTTGGGGCCAGTTGCTTAATGGTGCCAGCCGCCCCATGAAGAACCTCAGCACGGGTGGTTCCTCAACGAACTTCAATCCACCCACCAGTTCACGATTGGCATACAGCCATTTTATCCTGTCCAGAAGGAACAGGGTTTGTGACAGTGTAAATACCCGTCTTGGAAAAGCCAGTCGCAGCAGTTCCATATCGGCCAGGATATCCTTTCCGTTCTCGTCCCTTACGCTCGAGATGGTTCCCCTCTCCATCCCCCGGCATCCTGAGATTATGAAAAGTGCCGATGCAAGCGCACCGGCAGGATATTCCTCCTGCGGTACATTTGGCAAAAAGCCCATTGCATCAATGTGGCATCCCAGCGCCCCGGCAGGTGTGACCACCGGTATACCCGCCTTGTCAAGCTCATCAACAGCATATTTAATGAACATGGGCGACTGGCTGATAACTGTCTCGTCAGTAGTTTCATAAAGACCTACTGCCATAGCCTCTATTTCACGAACCGACATGCCTCCATAGGTAAGGAAGCCCTCGTAAAGCGGAATCAGATCCCGCAGCTTCATGTAGATATTCTTGTCATCGGTCACTATGCCACCGCCCCTTGTGGAGGTTACCTTTCGGCTTGAAAAGTAGATTAAATCTGCCATTCTGCACATTTCCAGAAGTATGTCTTTGATATGGGCGTTTTTGTATTCCTCTTCCCGCTGTTTTATGAACCAGGCATTTTCCCCGATAAGGGAAGCATCGAGAACAAGCATGATCCCGTGTTTTTTTGCTATATCCCTTACCTCGCGCATGTTTGCAAGCGAGAATGGCTGTCCCCCGATAAGGTTTGTTGATGCCTCAAGTCTGATAAATGCCACCCTGTCAACTCCGTATTCACTGATTACATTATTGAGTTTCTTAATATCAATATTGCCCTTAAAAGGGTGGCTGCTTTTTATTTTTATTGCCTCATCACCATAAATTTCCAGGACCTTGCCGCCGTTTATCTCTATATGGGCCATGGTGGTAGTGAAATGGTAGTTGGTGGGGATAACATCGCCGGGTTTGACGAAAACCTTGGAAATGACGTTTTCAGCAGCCCTTCCCTGATGGGCGGGAAGCACATAATGCTTGCCGAATACCTCCCTTAGAGCCGACTCCATACGATAATAGCTCTGGGATCCCGAATAGGCATCATCGGCCTGCAGCATTGAAGAAACCTGATTGTCACTCATGGCATTGGTGCCCGAGTCGGTCAGCATATCGAGGAAAATATCTTTTGTATCAAGAAGAAATGTATTATATCCGCCCTTGTCAATTGCTTCAAGTCTTTCTTCAATTGGCTTGAGGTTGAGTTTTTGTACTACCCGGACTTTATGGAGTTCGACAGGTATTTGTTCACCATTGCCGAACCTGATCATGCTGCTACCGTTTTTTTTCATTGTTTTATGTGAATTAAGGTTATACATTTTCCATTGATCCGGCCTCTGTCATGACGAGCTTCTTTTCAGCGGCCCCTCCTTCGGGAAATACCGGAATCAAGGTTCATAAGCCTGTGTGGGGATAAATGTAAATGATTTATAATATGCCAAAAATAGAATAATGATCTCATTATGCAAAGAATTTATAAAAATGAGCTTATGTTAAGCCAGGAGCCAGACCGGCATCAGCAATTTCCGGTTCAAAGGCAAACGGCAAAAAAAGTGTTTGATTTTACCCGGTTTCTGCCAATTTTCATTGAAAGTATTATATATTTGAAAAGTATCCCTGCAATGTTATTTTTTTAATCTCCCTGCCGGGAAAAAATTATTTAAAAAAATTCAAAACACTCTGCTATGCTAAAAAGACGTATATTCCTTGTTTTCATCGTTCTGGTTATCAGTATTACTGCCCAATCGCAGTTGCGGGACACAATCAGGATTCCCGGCATCCCGGGGTACCATACGCTGAAATATGATCCGCATATACACACTGTTTTCTCTGACGGAGCGGTCTGGCCCACTATTCGCGTGCATGAGGCCTGGAGGGAGGGACTTGACGGCATCTCCATTACCGATCATATTGAGTACCGGCCCTACAGCAACGATGTTGTTTCAGATCATAACCGTGCCTATGAGGTGGCAAAGCCGCTGGCAGAACAGCTAGGCATTATCCTTATACATGGTACAGAGATATCTCGTGCCATGCCTCCCGGACACTTTAATGCCATTTTTTTAAAAGATGCAAATACAACCGATGTTCCCGACTGGCGCGATGCCATCGGGGCAGCGAAGGAACAGGATGCCTTTATTTTCTGGAACCATCCGGGATGGGCACGTCAGCAACCCGACACCACCCTCTGGTTTGAAGAGCACACCTGGCTTTTGGAGAACGGCATGATCCACGGGATTGAAGTTGTTAACGGAAGGTCATATTATCCTGAAGCTCACCAGTGGTGCCTTGATATGGGCCTGACAATGGTTGGCACGTCAGATATTCATAATCCTATTGGGATGGATTATGATCTTCAGGGTGGTGAACGAAGGCCGATGACACTTGTTTTTGCCAGGGAAAGAACCGCTGAGGGAATCAGGAAAGCCTTGTTTGCCGGGCGAACTGCTGTTTATTTTGATGATAAGATTGTAGGCAGGGAGGAGTACCTTGATGCGCTTTTCAGGGAGTCACTTCAGGTGAGGTCAGTGACAAGGGGGCAAGGCAGCTACGGCATCAGGCTGTATAATCCCACCGATATTCCCCTGGAGATATCCAAGGCCCGCGGCAATGATCCGTCCTTTGAATTCTTCAGGACCACAACCGTTCCCGCTGGAGGATATAGCAATATCAGTGTTTATATAAGTAATGCGCGGGACTATGATCAGATTGAACTCCGGCTCAATATTGATAATTTCCTGGTTGAACCCGGGAAAGGCCTGCCTGTTACAATGCGTTTTGTTCCCGATGCAAATTGAGGTTTAAATACAAAAACAATATGAAAATTAGAACATCCGGAAGTCCTGTTTCACGACGAAGTTTTATTGGCAGCACAATTGCCCTTGCTGCCGCTGCATTAATTCCTGGCGGACTGGTTTCCTGCTCCCCGCGTGGGGCCGGACTGAATTCCAGGTTCGGTGGGGTCCAGATTGGCACAATATCCTATAGTTTCCGCAGCATGCCAGGCAGTGCGGAGGATATCCTTGAATACCTCAAACAAACCGGCCTTAGCTCGGTAGAACTTATGGGTGGTCCAATAGAGCAATATGCCGGTGCACCTGAGTATAGGGGGCCGGCTTATGGCAGGAACGAGGAAGTGACCGAACAGCAAAGGACGGCGATGGCGGAGGCCCGGGCAGAATTTGCCGAAGAACTTCGCAGATGGCGCGTTTCGGTCCCGATGGACCGGTTCAGGGATCTGAGGAAAATGTACAATGATGCAGGGGTCAATATTGACATTGCCAAGCTAGGCAATCCCAACTGGTCGGATGAAGAGATCGATTATGCATTCAGTGTTGCAAAAACACTTGGATCAAGAGGCATTACCTTTGAGATATCTCTGGATGCAGCCAGAAGAATGGCTCCCTTTGCCGAAAAGCACGGGTTGTATGCAATAATGCATAACCATGGTCAGCCCGGCCAGAGCGGTTTCAGCTTTGATGACCATCTGGCCTTTGGCAGGAACCTGATGCTGAATCTGGATGTAGGGCACTACTGGGGCGCAACAGGTTTGCATCCGAACGCGGTTATCGAAAAATTTCATGACAGGATAGTCAGCCTTCATGTTAAGGATAAGACCGGCCCCAATGAAACACCGGCCGATTCAAATATGCCTTTCGGCCAGGGAAGCACTCCCCTTGAAGATATACTGAACCTTCTCAAAGACAGGGGATGGCCCATCACTGCTGACATTGAGCTTGAGTACCAGATACCCGAAGGATCCGATGCAGTGCAGGAAGTGAAAAAGTGTACTGAATACTGCAGGGCAATACTTGTATAGTTATCCGAAAAACTCTGATTTACAATGATTTTCAGCACCGGGCACGCTGGAGTTGAAATCCTTTAATGCTGCTCGCTGAAAATGGCACGTTCCCAAGTACCCTTTCCCCATCCAATTTTGGCTGCCAAAGGCTGAGGGGGCTTTCATCCTTTCATCCTTAGATCCGGTCCGGCAAATGTGCATGCCATTTGAAATATTGCTGCACGGAAATAACAAAAGATGAATTTTTGAGTTTTAACTTAATAATTCAAAAGATGTTTATATATATAAATATAAACATAAAACACATTTGCATCATGATAAGAAGGACCTTTGTTCAACTATTGCCGATACTTACAATTTTTTTAATACTGCCGGTAACGGGACTGCATGCATCCGAACTGCATCCCCGGCAGGTTGTTCTCACCTGGCAGTCTGACCCCTCTACAAGCATGACTATAACCTGGCGCACCGACGCCAGGGGAGAGGGTCATACATTAAGGTATGCAGAAAGTGCACTTGCTTTGCCACAAGACTGGCGTACTGCTGAAGCAACAACTTTTACCTTTGAGGAAACCAGTGCCTGGCTCCATACCGCCTCATTGCAGGATCTCAAACCCGGCAGAAACTATTATGTTATAATCGATCATCCCACCCATCCCGACATGTTTTATTTCACCACAATGCCCGACGAAAATAACCGCAGGGAACTGGTTTTTCTCGCGGGAGGCGATTCAAGATCGCGAAGGGAAGTGCGGCGCGAGATGAACGAGCTGGCGATCCGCCTGGATCCTGATTTTGTTATATTCGACGGCGATTTTATCAATAACGCCCTCAATGAACAGCAGTGGGATGACTGGTTCGACGACTGGCACGAGCAGATGAGAACCCCCGCGGGCAGAAGGATACCAATTATCCCTGCTATAGGGAACCACGAGGTGGAAGGCAGTTACCTTCAGCCCAGGGAAATGGCGCCTTTTTATTTGAACAGGTTCGTAACCCCGGAACCCCGGAATTATTATGTGCTGAAACCAGGTCCTGACCTGATGCTGATAACTCTTGATACAGACCATCTTACTGAAGTTACAGAACAGACCCGGTGGCTTGAGCAAACTTTGGAGGACAACAGTAACGCAAGATGGAAAATGGTTCAGTGGCATGTTGCAGCGTGGCCCAGCGTGCGTGATTTCGACGGGAGTATTCCTTCCAAAATAAGAAATCACTGGATTCCGGTCATTGAAAAACATGGTGTTGACATAGTGATTGAGGCACATGATCATGCCTACAAAAAAACTGTCCCTATCCGTAATGGTCAGCAGGATAATGAGAACGGGATTCTTTACCTTGGTGACGGTGGCTGGG
Source organism: Bacteroidales bacterium (assembly GCA_007135095.1). Taxonomy (GTDB): domain Bacteria; phylum Bacteroidota; class Bacteroidia; order Bacteroidales; family PUMT01; genus PXAP01. The sequence continues at coordinate 5,592 of SLJO01000117.1, forward strand.
GTGCGCCCATCAGGGAAACCAAAAACCCCGAAGATTACTGGTGGCTGGATGAAGCCATGACGATCGACCATTTCTGGAAATTCACCCTTTCCCGTGACGGCAGGAACCTTGAAGTTGAACCTGTTTTCAGACCGCCGGGAAAATCATTTACCCTCGAGAAATAATTATTCAACGTCCGGGTAATTCCAGGACATTTCGATTCCCAAGCTCTTGCTGCCGGGAACCGGTCAGTGAAAAAGTATGAGGCTGCCCTTTTCAGGCAGCCTCTCCTTATTTTTGCCTGCAATGTGCCTGTTCGCCTGCAATATTCCATTTCCGGCCGGATAGTTTTCTCCGCCTCCGGATGCCGGATCAGTCAAAAAACGGGAAATAATATCCGATATTCTCTTTTGTCAGCCTTCTGCCGTATTCTGAATCCTGGAAACATTCTGCATAATTTATTCTTGTTCCCCTCTGACGGCCGTAAAGCTCAATAAGCTTATCCCTGTATGGCTCTGCGCTTGACCCGCCTTTTCTCTGTTCACCCATCCACGCCCGGCGCTCTGCATCACCTTCGGGTACCTGGTCCAGAACACCCCTGTTGTAGGGAAGCCATTCATACATCTGTGAGGTATGGGCATGATACATGTCCATTTTGGTCTCAATGGCATCGTCAATATCTATACATACATCCGGCTGGAAAGCGAGGGGCTGCGTGAAACGGTCGCTCATATACAGGAACATGGGATTCCTTTCCAGATGCGGGATATTTGGGACTATAGTTGGCACTGTAACCATGTAGGCGGCATCAAGCACCAGCTGGCCGGTATACCGGTGGTCGGGATGGTAATCCCATGGCCGGTGGGTGATTACCACATCAGCCTTATGCTCCCTGATAAGCCGTATTATTTTCAGACGGTTCTCATAGCTTGGCATCAGTTGCCCGTCGTCAATGTCCAGTACAATATAGCGCGCACCGACAACTTCTCCGGCCTTCCTTGCCTCATCCCGCCTGGCACGCTCAAGCTGATCGGCCGTAAGTTCATGGTGGCCTGCATTGCCGTTGGTAACCGACACCAGTACGACGTTATGTCCCTGCTGTGTCCATTTCAGTACTGTGCCGCCAACCTTCTCGGGATCATCCGGATGAGCTCCTATTACAAGTATATTGAGGCTGTAATCCTGCTGGTTTTGGGCCGCCAGGTTTGAAAACAATGCAACAATAAATAAAGCAGGCAGAATAAAATTGAGTTTTTTCATGATTATTTGGGATTGGTTTTAATTATTTAACTGGGACTGCAGCTGAGTTACCGCAATAGGCCGGTACACTCTGTACACTCAGGGGTTTACCGGCAGCTTTCGGGGGAAGCTGTGTTTCTATGCAGGCATCGGGGGTAATGACCATCCGTTCCTGTATTGGTGTTTTACCAGCTCCTGGGAAAATTCCCTGGCACTGAACGGGTCTGTCCATGTCTTCCTGAATGACGGATGACCCTCTTCTATTGTAAACCCGTCTTCAATGACCATGCGCAGTGTCTCGTTGTCGCCGATATTGGTGAAGCGCATGTTGGCTCCGTCCCACTCGAGTTCCTTGTTCAGGGCCTGCAGGCGCACTGCAAGAACCCCCATGACAACCATCTCATTGAACGGGCCGGCCTGACTGAATGCAGAAGCTGTTTCCACCCTGTTTGCGGCACTTTCCTTGCAGGCGCGAACCCAGTCCATTATATGATCCTGGCCGGGCACTCTTCTCACGGTTTGCGGGACATTGGGCACACGGCCTGACATAAGCCATGGATTTCTTGATCCCGAGCCGCAGACAAGGATGTCTTTCGATCCGTAAAAAATTACTCCCCCTCCGCCGCCATCAAGATTTCTCCCCGCCGGCCATCCATCCGGCATAAGGGGCCTTAACCCTCCATCGTACCAGTGAACTTCAACTTCAGGCATATTTACCTTTGCCATTGAGGCCCTTTCGGGGAAAACCATCCGCAGTTTTTGCGCAGTGGGGCAGCTATCGTTGAGCAGCAGTGTTGAGCTGCCCTGGACTTTGGAGGGATACTGAAGATGCAGGGCTTTGAACACCGGCTGAAGAACATGGCATGCCATATCTCCCAGTGCGCCGGTACCGAAATCCCACCAGCCCCGGAAGTTCCATGGAGTGTAAATCTCGTGGTAATTACGCATTTTCGCGGGACCAATGAATACATCCCAGTTCATTGTTGAAGGCACAGGCATTACCTCTGATGGAGTATTAAGTCCCTGGGGCCAGATAGGCCGGTCGGTAAAGGCTTCGACTCTTCTGACCTCGCCAATCTCTCCGTTTTCGATCCACTCTACTATCAGTCCCAGTGAATCATTTGATGCACCGCCATTGCCCATCTGTGTAGCTACCCTGTATTTTTCGGCAAGCCTGGTCAGTAAACGTGATTCGTAAACCGAGTGGGTGAGGGGCTTTTCTGTGTATACATGCTTGTTCATGGTCATTGCATAGGCAGTGATATCAGCATGCGTGTGATCGGAGGTTGCCACCATTACAGCATCAATTGAATCAGCCATTTCGTCATACATCTTTCTCCAGTCAGTATATTTTTTTGCCCCCGGGTATTGTTCCAGAACTCTCCTGGAATAGTTCCAGTCGACGTCACAAAGAGCTACTATATTCTCGCTTTGCATTCCCCTTAAAACGCCTGCACCGCGTCCGCCAACACCCACGCCGGCAACATTCAGCTTGTCACTTGGGGCAGTGTATCCAAGGCCGCTGATAACAGAAGCAGGTAAAACAGTCAGGCCAGCTGTTGCTGCAGCAGTGCCTGCTACAAATTGCCTTCTTGAAATTTTTTTCTTGTCAACCATGATTTTTTATCATTAAGTTTTTTTGATTCACAGTAAAGGTGTCATTCTGGAAGGACTGTTAACCGGGATCCCTCGTTGGTTCCCGGTCTGCAGCCACACAGCAATTGCTGTTTTTTAATATCCCCATGACTTCATAACGGCAAGGTTTTCCTCCATGCGCTCCATGGGGGTTTTGCCCTGGTATGCTTCCTGTTCAATCACGATCAGTCGGGTACCCTGGTCTCTTGCCAGGTCCAGTGCTTCCCTTACTCCAATCAGTCCCTGCCCCAGGACACAGCTTTCATAACCGCCGTCCTCCCTGCGGATCATGTCTTTAGCGTGAATGTTATCATACCTTCCCGGATACTGGGCAAGTACTTCGCTTGCTTTAGCACCGGCCACATACATATTCCCGGTGTCGAGCTGCATTACAACCTTATCGGCATCGGTATTGTTCATGATCAGGTCCCAGAGTGTTTCTCCCCTGAGGGTTTCACTGAATTCGAAATCGTGATTGTGGTAACCGAATCTCATACCCTGCTTCTGGCAAAGTTCGCCGCATTTGTTGAAGAGGTCCATGAACCACATGAAGTTGTCATAGGAGCTGTACATTGCCGGATCCATCCATGGACTGATAACATACTCCTGGCCCATATAGGCAGCGTCATCAACCAGTCTTTTCCATTCCGGGGTGAAATCCCGGGCTGATTCATCCCAGTGATCCGGACCCATGACAGTGTGCCCCGAAGGCATTTTTAATCCCAGATCATCAAGTACTTTTCTAAACTCTGAGGGTTCCCAGCCGTAGAATTTATGATTTACATAGTTGGCATGCTCCACATGGGTATAGCCCATGTTTGCCAGTTTTGTCAGGGAACCCAGCGGATCGGCCCGCATATCGTCACGGACACAATAGAGCTGGACTGCCGTTATGACTTTAGGTTTGCCTGCATTTAAAGAACAACCTGTTTTGTAAAGCAAAGCGCTGCCTGCAAGTGCCATAGCGCTGGTCTTGATAAAAGCTCTTCGTGAAGTATTCATGTTGGGTTATTGGTTTGGTTAAAATTATCAATTATCAAATATACAAGAATTTTCCATCTGGTGTTAATTCAAAATTCTATATCATACTGCCTGGGAAATCGACGAAATCCGGCAGGCCAGCTGTTACCCCGGGGAAAAGCAGGAAAAATAATGGATAAAAAACCCGGATTCTCTGTTGATACCAGGGGCAGGAAACCAGCAGAGTATCTTTTCATGCTTTTTGATGTGATTTTAATTTGTTAAAGAATATCTTGCAGCTTTATACGGTAACATAATAAGTAAATTGCCATTTGATTTTTTCCTTTTGCCTGCTCCATGAATAATTACAAAAAAGTGGCTGTTATGAGAAATTTAGTCTTTATTCTGTTTTTACTGGGGTTTTCTCTTTCATTAGGGGGTCATGAATACAGGGATCTTCTTCAGAATGCATTTGATATACACCAGGTTCGCTCAAGCCTGGTACCGGGCCGTAAATGGGTTCCCTACCCGGATTATAACAACCGCCAGGGCTGGGACGATTTAACTGCCCGGTACAGGGATGATATTATCAGGGGGGGAGAAGAAGCCCTGGATTATGAATGGAGAATTGTCAGGGCCACTGACTATCTTGAATACGACAGAAGCGGTTCGAGAGAAGTCATGCAGGAACCCTTTTTTGCCAATTACCGTGCTCTTAGCAGTCTTGTTATGGCTGAGCTTGCTGAGGGCAGGGGCAGGTTTACCGATCAGATTGTGAATGGGATATGGCTGCTTTGTGAAATGACCACATGGTCTTTATCCGCCCATATTGCAATCGCCGAGAAAACAGATGACACTTCCCTGCCATCGCATAAAGAAAATATCATTGACCTTGATGTCGGGAACCTGGGGTCATTTCTTTCATGGACATATTATTTTTTAAAGGATGAACTTGCCAGGGTCAACCCCCTTGTGCCCGAACGTTTGCTTCATAACCTGCAGGTGCGTCTTCTTGACCCGTTCATGGAACGTGATGATTTCCACTGGCAGGCTTTTAATGCCACTCCGGCCACTACTGTTAACAACTGGAATCCATGGTGCAATTTTAATGTCCTCTCCGCTTTCCTTCTTCTTGAAGATGATATTGACAAACTTGCCGGGGTGGTCTATCGCAGCATGATTTCGGTCGACAAGTTCACCAACTTCAACCATGCCGACGGAGCTTGTGAAGAAGGTCCCTCTTACTGGGGGCATGCAGCAGGAAAGCTGTATGATTATCTCCAGATTCTTTATATGGCAACCGATGGCAGGATATCTATTTTCGATGAGCCGATGATAAGGAATATGGGAGAGTATATTGTGAATTCCTATATTGGCAATGGCTGGGTGGTAAATTTTGCCGATGCCACGGCCAGGGGCGGAGGGAACAGGGGTGTTATTTTAAGGTATGGCCAGGCGGTGAACAGTGAAAAAATGCAAAAATTTGCTGCCTACCTGTATCACAGGGATAAGGACAGGGGCTACAGCGCTGGAGGGACCGATTTTTTCAGGGGCATTGAAGATCTCAGGTCATATGATGCTTTGACCCGCACTCTTCCTTCAGTCGCAACTGATCCATGGTCATGGTACCCGCAAACGGGGTTTTGCTACATGCGCAACAATACAGGCTTCTTTTTTGCAGCCAAGGGCGGGTATAATGCAGAAAGCCACAACCATAACGACGCCGGCTCATTCATTCTATATTATGACGCCAGCCCGGTGTTTATTGATGTGGGTGTAGGTACATATACCCGCCAGACATTCAGCAGCGAGCGGTATACCATATGGACCATGCAGAGCGATTACCACAACCTGCCCATGATAAATGGTGCCCCGCAGCTGCCCGGCAGGCAGTACAGGGCGAAAAACGTTGATTTCGATCACCGCAGATCCCGGTTCTCGCTTGACATATCAGATGCCTATGGGGAAGATGCCGCAGTGGATTCGTGGGTGAGGACTTATACGCTTCCCGATGACGGGGGACTTGTGATTGAAGATGCTTTTGTCCTCAGGGAAGCCAGGCAGGCTAACCGGTTAAATTTTATGACCCATGCCAAACCTGACATCTCCGCTTCCGGTGTGGTGGTGCTGGTTGTAAACGGTGAAAAGGTTGAACTATCATATGACCCCGGCGTATTTGATGCTATGGTGGAAACGATTGCCCAGACAGACCGGAGACTGATCAATGTATGGGGTGATGCTGTTTACCGCTTATCATTGATTGCCAGAAACAAAGAAATTAAAGGGAGCTATAGATTTAACATCAGCCTTCAGTAACCCCCAATTCGCCCCGCAAGAGAAGGTGAGGTTTTACCTGCTTTGCATGTGAGTTCGGCCGGATACTGAGTTTAAGAATATACATGTACACTGCTTTGCGCAGAGGGCAGGTAATTAACACCGAACCATGCGATTAGAAGCACTATGAAAGCAAGGGTAAGTATTGTTAATGGCGTTCTGACCTTCCCCGGATGGAAATACCGGTAATGCATGTAGATCAGGTAAGCCAGCCAGGTGATGAAAGCCCAGGTTTCCTTCGGGTCCCATGTCCAGTAATGACCCCATGCTTCTTTTGCCCAGACGGCACCAAAGAGAAGTCCCAGTGTTAAAAAGGCAAAACCTATATAAACAAGGTTGTCAGCCAGGAGCAGTATGTTTTTTCTCAAAACCTTGAAATATACCAGGTACAGGCCGTAAACAGCAACGATACTGGCTGCCCCCAGGAGTGCATAGGCAAAAATATAGACAATCACATGGGGTACAAACCACGGGCTCTGGAGGGCGGGCATCAGGGTCTTGCTGAAGTTTTCAGGATATGCCATATTGATGAATATAAACAACACCGCCATAAACACACTGTAAACCAGGAACCATCTGTATTTCCACCTCAGATATGTAGCATAGCCGATAAGGCCCAGGAAAAAGGAATACCAAAGTCTTGTTTCCCCGAGTGTACGCATGGGAGCCCTGTCAAGGTTGATCCAGAGTACCATAATATAATATGCAAACAGCAGGATGCCTGCAATGACAAAAATATTGCCGGTTATTGCCGTAATCCGGCCGGCAGCTGTTTGTTCAGTGGTATCGGCATTAAGCACCATACGAACCCTGGATTTGCCGGGGATTGCTTTTATCATAAAGACCGTTGTCCATATCATTAGAGCACCCAGCAGCCAGGCTCCTGAAATAAGCATCCCGTAGAACGGGAAATTTGTATAATCTGCAAACATAATTATGATATTAATATTTCATTGCCATGCATGCCCTGTGCAATTACCCCTGCATGGGTGTTTCATCTTCTTTAAGCTCTTTTCCAATCCAGAAAATAAACACAGCACCTGCAAACAGCATAATGAAACCAATATATACCAAAGGCAGCCAGGGATCTTTCACTATCTCCAGAACACTGACATCAGACCATTTCCCCATAGCCTGGTTGTAACTCAGCTGATACAGCTTCCATCCCGCTACGGTGGGTGGCTTATTTACTTCAATATGAAATTCCTGCGGTTCGCCATCCATTGTACGGGCTATAATATGTGACTGGTACTTTTTAGGCTCGGGTAATGTCATCACCAGGAGATTTCTTCCCTCGAGTAGCATAAATACAGGATTGTACATAAAGCTGCCACAGCTTATCCAGCCTTCCTGCGATTCGCCCGTTAATTCATTTATTGCACTTACCTTTGCAAAGGGTGGGGCTCCGGTTTGCCTCGAGAATACATACCGTCCGTTTTCTTCCATGGCCATGGGCAAGTACTCATCGATGGTAATTCTCCACCCAAGCAAACTGGTGGTTTTGCCGGTTTCAATATGCGGCAGGGGCATCTGGCCGGGGTCTGAGAGCTGCCCTGTATGGCTGTCAACAATAGCAAGCTGTGGAGGATACTCTTCTATATCAAAATTTATAAGCTCAAGCGCGAATGGAAGATGATGAACATGTGAATTATTATCGTAAGCATACCAGACAGGATCTCCCAGGTGCAGCTCCATCCGCAGGCGGCGAAGATCGCCGGTACCCAGGCTGGCAGCTGCAATAACAATCCACAAGCCGGCATGGTTGAGAATAAAACCGATATTCTTTTTCCGGAACGGGACCGACCTGTGCAGTGTCACCAGTCCCAGGCTTGTCAGTACATACAGCTGCGACAGCAAAAAAGGCCAGCTGTTCTTTACATGGGTTAGACCGATTGCTGCTATTATGCCATCAGCATCGGGATCTGTCTGGTTAAACACGCCCATTAGTATTGTCAGCAGTGTAATCAGAAGGATGGCGCTTGTAGCTGCCGGCATGGCAGAAAGCCATCGCACAAACTGATCATCCCTGTAAAAAATATGCAGAAAGGCAATAGTGGTGATAAATGCCATGCCTGCAAACATATTGAAAGGGAAAACAGGAATGCTTATGCCCGGCTGGGGGGTGACAATTTCGATAGCAAATCCGGTTACAAGTAAAACCAGTGCCATAAGAAAACCTTCCCTGTACTTCCACGGTGGCTGAAAAAGCTTCTTTTTTGTGGTCCTTTTCTGAATATTATTTTGTGCTCCCAATGTTATATGCGAATTATAAAATATTATTAAGG
>SLJO01000072.1 GCA_007135095.1 Bacteroidales bacterium
AATATTTCTGCAGGAAATAATATGGTTGCTGATTATTTGTTAATCTGATCTGTTAAAATCCGGAAAAAATGGAACTCTCGCCGGCAAGAAAATGCGAAAGCAAAAACTACAAGGCGCTCCATGACAACTGAAGATCATGATTTTCCAACACGGATTAATTTAAAATGATAAATATATCTTTATATTGATGAAACGAGAAGACAAGAACGTGATTATTCATGAGCTCACTGAGAAGCTAAACAAGTATGGTCACTTTTATCTTACCGACATTTCCAATCTGGATGCCACTGAAACCAGTGCCCTGAGAAGAATGTGCTTTGATAAAAGCATCAATCTTGTGGTGGTAAAAAACACTTTGCTTAGAATAGCACTTGAACAATCTGAGAAAAATTTTGAAGACCTGTATGATCTGTTGAAAGACTCCACATCAGTCATGTTTTCAGAAAATGCCAATATCCCGGCAAAACTCATTAAAGAATTCCGCAGGAAGCATGACCGGCCGGTACTCAAAGCCGCTTTTGTTGAGGAATCCTTTTATTTTGGTGATGAGCAGGTGGATATTCTTTCACAACTCAAGTCACGCGAGGAACTGATTGGCGACATAGTTATGCTTCTGCAGTCCCCCGCCAAGAATGTCATTTCTGCCCTGCAGTCGGGTGGTGACAAGCTTGCAGGGATTGTAAAAACACTGTCGGAAAAATCCGGCCAGGAGGCTTGATAAAATACAATAGCGAGTTGCATCTGACCGCTGAAGAACATATGAACAGATGAAAATGAAATTACAAATAAGAACAATCAAAATTAAATTTTAATAAAATGGCGGATTTAAAAGCGTTTGCAGAACAATTAGTTAATTTAACTGTAAAAGAAGTTAATGAACTGGCTCAGATTTTGAAAGATGAATATGGTATTGAGCCTGCTGCAGCCGCAGTTGCGGTTGCTGGTCCCGCTGCAGCTGAAGATGCTGCGGCTGTAGAACAAACCCAGTTTGATGTGGTCCTGACAGCGCCCGGCGGTGCCAAGCTGCAGATAGTAAAACTGGTTAAGGAACTGACCGGATTAGGTTTAAAAGAAGCAAAGGAACTGGTCGACAGTGCTCCCAAAGCACTAAAGGAAGGTGTTTCCAAAGAAGAAGCAGAGTCTCTTAAATCACAACTAGAAGAAGCAGGAGCGGAAGTTGAACTTAAATAGCATTTACCTAAAACGATTGGTATTCATGGGTTTAGAATCTTTGTAAAAGGTTCTAAGCCTTTTATTGTTATAATTGTTCAGATTCCCCTGATCATGAAAGAAACACACTGGGAAAATCTAAGAGTGAAAATACGGAAATGATTACTGTCTGTTAAGTAATTGATTATTAATGTGATTACCATATTTGTCCGGATAAATCCGGCATGGGACCTGGTTCACCATGATACTTCGTCACGCAAATAACAATGTATATATGGGTGATTGATGGATTGAAACTAAAATTTTATTATTGACTTGGTATCACCTTGATAAATATTCTGCTAACTATAATTTATACAAATGAATTCAACAAATACCGGAAATAGAAGGATTAATTTTTCATCTTCGAAAATCCAGCTGGAATATCCTGATTTCCTGGAAATTCAGCTTCAGTCCTTTTCTGATTTTTTTCAGATGGGAACATCCCCGGAGGACAGGAAGAATGAAGGATTATATAAGGTTTTCAATGAAAATTTCCCGATTAGCGATACCAGGAACAATTTTGTTCTGGAGTTTATTGACTATTTTATTGATCCTCCCAGGTACAAAATTGATGAATGCATTGAACGGGGATTGTCTTACAGTGTACCGCTGAAAGCCAAATTAAAGCTCTACTGTACGGATCCCGAGCACGAGGATTTTGATACGGTTATTTCAGATGTATACCTTGGTACGGTACCTTATATGACTGATCGCGGTACGTTTGTTATCAACGGGGCGGAGAGGGTCATTGTTTCGCAGTTGCACCGTTCACCGGGCGTTTTCTTCGGACAGAGTATTCACGCCAACGGCACCAAACTTTATTCGGCGCGCATCATTCCCTTCAAGGGCTCGTGGATAGAGTTTGCCACTGACATCAACAACGTGATGTATGCCTATATTGACAGGAAAAAGAAATTGCCTGTCACCACCCTGTTACGGGCAATCGGGTTCGAGGGTGATAAGGATATACTTGAAATATTTGACCTTGCCGATGAAATCAAGGTATCCAAAACAGCCCTTAAGAAACATATAGGACGCAAGCTTGCAGCCAGGGTGCTTAAGACCTGGATCGAAGATTTCGTTGATGAAGATACCGGAGAGGTGGTGTCTATAGAACGTAACGAGGTCATTATAGACCGTGAAACGGTGCTTGAAAATGAACATGTTGATGAGATAATAGACTCCGGCAGTCAGAATATCCTTTTGCATAAAGAAGACCAGAACCTTGCAGATTTCGCTATTATTTACAATACCCTGCAAAAGGATCCGTGTAATTCTGAAAAAGAGGCCGTTCTGCACATTTACCGGCAGCTGAGGAATTCAGAGCCACCCGACGAGACCACAGCCCGTGACGTTATAGAAAAGCTTTTCTTTTCAGATAAGCGCTATGACCTTGGTGATGTGGGACGCTACAGGATAAATAAGAAACTTGGCATTGATACAGATGTAGATACCAAGGTGCTTACCAGGGAAGATATTATCAGCATCATAAAATACCTGATTGAGCTGATAAATTCCAAAACCGATGTTGACGATATTGACCACCTGAGTAACCGGCGGGTAAGAACAGTCGGTGAGCAGATGGCCAACCAGTTTGGTGTTGGACTCGCACGCATGGCCCGTACCATAAGGGAAAGGATGAATGTCAGGGACAACGAGGTCTTCACGCCCATTGACCTGATAAATTCAAAAACCCTCTCCTCGGTAATAAACTCGTTCTTCGGGACCAACCAGCTGTCGCAGTTTATGGACCAGACAAACCCGCTGGCTGAAATGACCCATAAGCGCCGTATGTCGGCACTCGGACCAGGCGGTCTGTCTCGTGAAAGAGCCGGTTTTGAGGTGCGCGATGTTCATTACACCCACTATGGAAGGCTTTGCCCGATAGAAACCCCCGAGGGACCGAATATCGGACTGATATCATCACTTTGTGTATACGCAAAAATCAATGACCTCGGATTTATTGAAACACCTTACCGAAAGGTAACCAATGGCAAGGTCAGTCTTGATGCAAGCGAGATCATTTATCTCAGTGCAGAGGAAGAGGAAGCAAAGACAATTGCACAGGCAAATGCCCTTCTCAATGATGACGGCACATTTGTCAATACCAAGATAAAGGCCAGGTTCAATGGCGATTTCCCGCTTGCCGAGTGGGACAAGGTTGAGCTTATGGACGTAGCGCCGAACCAGATTGCCTCCATAGCGGCATCGCTGATCCCGTTCCTTGAGCATGATGATGCAAACAGGGCGCTGATGGGTTCGAACATGATGAGACAGGCAGTGCCGCTGCTCCAACCGGAGGCACCTGTTGTTGGTACCGGCCTTGAGGCAAGGGTAGCCTCCGATTCCCGGGTGCTTCTTGTTGCCGAAGGTGACGGAGTTGTTGAATATGTAGATGCAAATGAAATTCTTGTAAGATATACCCGCAGTGAAAAAGAACAGTTTGTCAGCTTTGACCCAGAAGTAAAGCGATACAAGCTTCCTAAATTCAAGAAAACCAACCAGAATACAGTTCTGACCCTTAAACCAATGGTTTCCAGGGGAGACAGGATCCATAAGGGACAAATTCTGACCGAGGGCTATGGCACACAATCGGGCGAGGTTGCACTCGGCCGTAACCTGAAAGTGGCCTTCATGCCGTGGAAAGGGTATAATTTCGAGGATGCCATTGTTATCAGTGAAAAACTTGTAAGAGAGGATTATTTCACATCAATCCATGTTGACGAATACCTGCTTGAGGTACGCGATACAAAAAGAGGCATGGAGGAATTAACTGCCGATATACCCAATGTGAGCGAAGAGGCAACCAGGGATCTTGATGAGAACGGAATAATCAGGATAGGTGCTGAAGTAAACCCCGGTGATATACTTATAGGCAAGATCACACCGAAGGGAGAATCGGATCCGTCGCCGGAAGAAAAACTCCTGCGGGCAATCTTCGGCGACAAGGCCGGAGATGTCAAGGATGCATCACTTAAGGCTTCTCCTTCATTGCATGGCGTTGTAATTGACAAGAGGTTGTTTTCAAGATCTGTGAAGGATAAGAAAGTAAAGGTATCCGAGAAAACCAGTCTCTCGAAGCTCGATGAAGATTTTCTAAGGAAGACCGGGGATCTGACCGGCAAGCTTATTGATAAATTATTCATTCTTGTGAACGGGCGTACTTCCCAGGGTGTCAAAAACTACCTGAATGTGGAGGTTGTACCAAAGGGTGTCAAGTTTACCCAGAAGTTATTGCAGGATATTGACTTTATGAATGTTAATCCCAATAAATGGACAACCGACAAGGAGAGGAATGAAACCGTCAAGCAACTGCTCAGGAATTATATTCTTAAGCATAAAGAACTTGACGCTGCCTACAAGAGGGAAAAATACAATCTTACCATAGGTGACGAACTGCCCGCTGGTATTGTGCAGATGGCCAAGGTTTATATAGCCAAAAAGCGCAAGATAAAGGTTGGCGACAAAATGGCAGGACGTCATGGGAACAAGGGTATTGTTTCAAGAATAGTAAGGGAAGAGGATATGCCTTTTCTTGAAGACGGCACACCCGTGGATATCGTTCTTAACCCTCTGGGCGTTCCTTCAAGGATGAACCTGGGCCAGATTTATGAAACTGTTCTTGGCTGGGCAGGGAAAGAACTTGGCGTGAATTTTGCATCTCCTATATTTGATGGTGCCAAAATAGAACAGATAACTGAATACACCCGTAAAGCGGGGGTTCCTGATTTTGGCAAAACATACCTGTATGATGGCGGAACCGGGCAACGGTTCGATCAGCAGGGGACTGTAGGCATTATTTATATGATGAAACTCGGTCATATGGTTGATGATAAAATGCATGCCCGCTCCATAGGTCCCTATTCACTTATTACCCAACAGCCACTCGGTGGCAAGGCCCAGTTTGGCGGCCAGCGGTTTGGTGAAATGGAGGTGTGGGCACTTGAAGCTTTTGGTGCAGCCCATATATTGCAGGAAATACTCACCATCAAGTCTGATGATGTCATCGGTCGTGCCAAGGCTTATGAGACAATTGTAAAGGGTGATCCCCTTCCCCAGGCAGGCATTCCCGAATCCCTGAATGTTCTCCTGCATGAATTGCGGGGACTGGGACTGAGTATTAACCTGGTTTAGTAATTTTAATTATAGGTCTGCCTGGCTTACTGACAGGAGATAAAATTTTGCATAATACATTAATTCCTTAAATATGTCATTCAGAAGAGATACCAAAGTAAAAAGCAGTTTTACAAAAATCTCTATTGGCCTCGCATCACCTGAAGAGATTCTTGAGCGTTCCAGTGGTGAAGTACTTAAGCCTGAGACAATCAATTACCGGACTTACAAGCCTGAAAGGGATGGTTTGTTCTGTGAAAGGATATTCGGGCCCGTCAAGGATTATGAGTGTCATTGTGGAAAATACAAGCGCATAAGATACAAGGGTATCGTGTGTGACCGCTGTGGTGTGGAAGTGACGGAAAAGAAAGTAAGGCGTGAGCGCATGGGACATATCAACCTTGTGGTTCCGGTTGCCCATATATGGTATTTTAAGTCACTTCCCAACAAGATAGGATATTTGCTGGGGCTTCCGACCAAGAAACTTGAATCCATAATTTACTATGAGCGTTATGTGGTGATAAATCCCGGTTTGAAAAAGGTGGATGGCATCGAATATCTTGATTTTCTAACAGAGGAGGAATATCTTGATATTGTGGAGGCTTTGCCCAAGGATAACCAGCATCTGGAAGACGAGGATCCGAATAAATTTATTGCCGGCATGGGAGCAGAAGCTTTGCACCTGCTTCTTTCCAGGATTGATCTGGATGAATTGTCCTATTCACTCAGGCACAAGGCCAACACGGAAACCTCACAGCAGAGAAAGAACGAGGCGCTGAAGCGCCTGCAGGTGGTTGAAGCATTTCGTGCCTCCAAGGGCATAAACCGGCCTGAATGGATGGTGGTGAAAGTGGTACCCGTTATTCCTCCGGAATTGCGCCCTCTTGTTCCACTGGACGGTGGTCGTTTTGCGACTTCCGACCTGAACGATCTTTACCGCAGGGTGATCATACGAAATAACAGGCTGAAACGCCTTATTGAAATAAAGGCTCCTGAGGTGATACTCAGGAATGAGAAGAGGATGCTGCAGGAATCGGTTGATTCACTTTTTGACAATTCGAGAAAAGCAAATGCAGTTAAAACAGACGCAAACCGCCCCCTTAAATCTCTAAGCGACAGCTTAAAGGGTAAACAAGGGCGGTTCCGTCAGAATTTGCTCGGTAAACGGGTTGACTACTCCGCCCGTTCTGTTATCGTGGTAGGGCCGGAACTCGAATTGCATGAATGCGGCCTTCCGAAGGATATGGCAGCCGAACTCTACAAGCCTTTTATCATAAGGAAGCTCATTGAGCGTGGTATCGTAAAGACTGTAAAATCAGCAAAAAAGATAGTAGACCGCAAGGATCCGGTTGTATGGGATATTCTTGAAAACGTGATCAAGGGGCACCCTGTTTTGCTAAACCGTGCGCCGACACTTCACCGGCTTGGTATACAGTCTTTTCAGCCAAAAATGATAGAGGGGAAGGCAATTCAGCTGCACCCGCTTGTGTGTACGGCTTTCAACGCTGACTTTGACGGTGACCAGATGGCGGTACATTTACCTCTTGGTAATGCGGCCATACTGGAGGCCCAGATACTGATGCTTGCTTCGCACAACATTCTTAACCCTGCTAATGGCGCGCCGATTACAGTTCCTTCACAGGATATGGTCCTGGGTCTTTATTACCTGACAAAGGGAAGGCCGAGTGAACCTGAACACAAGGTAAAGGGGGAAAACATGGTGTTTTATTCTTCTGAAGAAGTAATCATTGCATACAACGAAGGCGTTGCCGACCTGCATGCAATCATTAAGGTCAGAATACATGATCAGGAGAGCGGCATCAGTTCCATGATTGAAACCACCGTTGGCCGTATACTTTTCAATAAATCGGTCCCTCCGGAAGTTGGCTATATCAATGAACTTCTTACCAAGAAATCGCTGAGGGATATCATCGGGAGGGTACTGAAAAAAGCAGGAACCGCAAAGACTGCCAAATTCCTTGACGAAATTAAGAATCTTGGCTATGATATGGCTTTCCGCGGAGGCCTCTCCTTCAATCTTGATGATGTGATTGTGCCCGATCAGAAAACAGAACTTATCGATGAAGGATATGCACAGGTTGAGGAAGTTTTCAGCAACTATAATATGGGGTTCATTACCAATAATGAGCGTTATAACCAGATAATTGACATCTGGACACATATCAATGCCAAGCTGACCCACACACTGATGAAGCAGCTTACAACCGATCAGCAGGGATTCAATTCAGTATTTATGATGCTGGACTCCGGTGCCAGAGGTTCAAAGGAACAGATCAGGCAGTTATCAGGGATGAGGGGCCTGATGGCCAAGCCCCAGAAATCCGGGGCTGCAGGATCAGAGATCATAGAAAACCCTATTCTGTCGAACTTCAAGGAAGGATTATCCGTCCTGGAATACTTCATTTCCACACACGGTGCAAGAAAAGGGCTTGCTGATACGGCACTTAAAACTGCTGATGCGGGCTACCTGACCAGAAGGCTTGTTGATGTTTCACAGGATGTGATAATATCCGAATCGGATTGCGGCACACTGAGGGGTTTGCAGGCAACTGCCATCAAAAACAATGAAGATGTCGTTGAGACGCTCTATGAACGGATACTCGGACGTACAACGGTTCACGATGTTTACCATCCTTCTTCGGGTAAACTTATTGTCAGCGCAGGAGAAGAACTGACAGAGGAACTGACAAACGTAATATCGGAATCACCGATAGAGCAGGTTGAAATCAGGTCTGTACTTACATGCGAATCAAAAAAAGGGGTGTGCGGAAAATGTTACGGGCGCAGCCTGGCTACGGGAAAAATGGTGCAGATGGGGGAAGCCGTAGGTGTAATTGCAGCACAATCGATCGGCGAACCCGGCACACAGCTCACATTGAGGACCTTCCACGTTGGTGGTACCGCCTCGAATATTGCTGCAGAATCGAACATAATTGCGCGGTATGACGGAATAATGGAGATTGACGAACTTCGCACCGTGGAAAAAGCCGATGAGATCGGCAAGAAAATTGAAATTGTGATCAGCCGGCTTGCAGAACTTCGTATTATTGACAAAAACACGAATATTGCATTAACCTCCCAAAACATTCCTTACGGAGCGAAGCTTTATAAAAAGAACGGTTCACTGGTTAAAAAAGGCGAACTGATATGTGACTGGGATCCCTATAATGCCGTCATCGTAAGTGAGTCGTCAGGTAAGATTGAATTTGATGCGCTGATCGAAGGTGTCACATACAAGGAGGAAACCGATGAACAGACCGGTTTCAAGGAAAAGGTAATAATCGAGACACGCGACAAGTTAAAGAATCCGATGATCAGGATACTTAACGACCAGGGAGATACACTGAAATCTTACAACCTGCCGGTAGGTTCCCACGTGTCTGTTGCCCCTGATTCAATGGTCAAAGCCGGTGAGATAATTGTAAAGATACCCAGGGCTGTTGGAAAATCAGGTGATATCACCGGTGGTCTGCCCCGTGTAACCGAATTGTTCGAAGCCAGGAACCCTTCCAACCCCGCGGTTGTAAGTGAGATTGACGGTGAGGTACAGTTTGGCAAGATAAAGCGCGGTAACCGGGAGGTAAGTATCAAGTCAAAGACAGGGGAAGTGAAAAAATACCTTATTCCTCTGGCCAAGCAAATCCTGGTCCAGGAAAGTGATTATGTCAAGGCCGGCATCTCATTATCGGACGGTGCAATTACCCCTGAAGACATTTTGATGATAAAGGGACCCACCAAGGTACAGGAATATATAGTGAATGAAGTTCAGGAAGTATACCGGCTGCAGGGTGTAAAGATCAATGATAAGCATTTCGAGGTCATCGTCAGGCAGATGATGAGAAAGGTTTCGATTGATGATCCCGGCGATACAAAATTTCTTGAAAGGCAAATTGTTGACAAATGGGTTTTTATGGATGAGAACGACTGGATATATGGCAAGAAGGTTGTACTTGATCCCGGCGATTCAGCCGGAATGAAAGCCGGTCAGATTGTAACGGCACGCAAGCTGCGTGATGAGAATTCCATGCTTAAAAGGAAGGATATGAAACCTGTAACATCAAGGGATGCTATTCCTTCCACCTCCAGCCAGGTACTGCAGGGAATTACCAGGGCGGCTTTGCAGACCAAATCATTCATATCTGCGGCATCATTCCAGGAAACTACCAAAGTGCTTAATGAGGCGGCCATTTTTGGCAAGGTGGATTATCTTGAAGGACTGAAGGAGAATGTGATAGTAGGGCATCTTATACCTGCCGGAACCGGACAGAAAGAATTTACCAAGCTGGTAGTCGGATCGCGGGCGGAATACGATGCTCTTGTCTCTGAAAAGGAGAAGGAACCCAGGAATGTGGGCGTGACGCAACAGTAAATAATTATAATTAATTATTAATCTGATACTATATGAGTAATCCTGATGAGTCCAAAAAGCAAAATCAGATAAACATTGAATTAAAAGAGGATGTTGCCCAGGGAACTTATTCAAACCTTGCAGTAATTACCCATTCCAGCTCCGAATTTGTGCTGGATTTTATAAGGGTAATGCCCGGAATTCCAAAGGCAGCCGTTAAATCAAGGATCATAATAACCCCTGAACATGCCAAGCGGTTATTACATGCACTGAAAGAGAATTTAGATAAATTTGAACTTGTCCATGGTCCTGTAAAGGTTGTTGATGGCAAGGGAGGTCCCGGTATGCCCATGAATTTTGGAGGGCCATCGGCACAGGCCTGATACAATAAAAGGCAGGGCAAAGACATTTACTGTTTATGCCGCGATTTTACAATTAAGCCCGGCACCATGCCGGGCTTAATATATATGTGCCTTATAGATACTGTTTTGTTAGACTTTAGTGTCAGGGGAGTTCAATGATATGTACATTTGTATCACTATAAATTAAAGTAAATCAATCATTTACTTTTCAGTATCCAGGGATTGTCATGTTTTCTGATTTCAGTGGCTATTTTTTTTTATATTTGTCCCTCAATTTGCCAAATAATAATTTTATATAAATGGAAGGTTTAAAAATAATAGTGCTTGCCAAACAGGTTCCTGATACAAGAAATGTAGGCAAAGATGCAATGAAGTCCGACGGAACTGTCAACAGGGCTGCCTTACCGGCAATCTTTAATCCGGAAGATCTCAATGCCCTTGAACAGGCTCTCAGGTTAAAAGATAAATACCCGGGCACAACCATCACTATCCTCACAATGGGTCCGGGACGGGCTGCCGAGATCATCCGCGAGGCAATGTACCGGGGGGCTGATAACGGCTACCTTCTAACCGACCGTAAATTTGCTGGTTCCGATACCCTGGCCACCTCGTATGCGCTTTCACTTGCCATTAAGAAACTTGCTCCTTTTCACCTGGTTATTGCAGGACGTCAGGCAATTGACGGTGATACGGCACAGGTTGGCCCGCAGGTAGCTGAAAAGCTTTCGCTGCCGCAGATTACTTATGCAGAAGAGATAATTTCAGCCGATAAGCATGAAATAACCGTCAAACGGAGGCTTGAACGAGGAGTGGAAACTGTTACATCTCCGTTTCCCCTTGTGATAACCGTTCATAGTTCCGCACTGGATTGCCGTCCCAGGCATGCCAAACACACAATCAAGTATAAACATGCCAGGAGCCTTGGCGAATTACAGGATACCAGTGAAGATTACCTTCAGCTCCAGAAGGAAAGACCCTACCTTCTCATAAACGAGTGGAGCGTTGACGATATTGACGCTGACCCTGATCAGCTGGGATTATCGGGGTCTCCAACCAAGGTGAAAAAGATAGAGAATGTGGTTTTCATCAGCCGTGAATCAAAAATCCTTTCTGCCCGGGACAATGATATCGAGGATCTGATGAAGGAGCTGATCAGCAATCATACAATAGGCTGACACTGACTTGATATCCTTTATATCAATACAACCTTTATACTGCACTCTTTAATAAATAAAAAATGAAGCGGGAGATGCAAGAAACTTTCTTGCAAAACAGATATATAGAATTTCAATTATGAATACATTAAGCGTATTAAAATATTTTCTTTCCTGCTTTTTTTTATGCCTTGTTTTAAATTCATTTTCAATCAGTAAGCTGGACATTGAAGAAAGCCGGGAATTTCATGTTTCAGTAAATGGTAACGACCACAATGATGGTTCTGCAGAAATGCCATACAGGAGTTTAATGGCTGCTGTCAGAGTCGCTGGTCCCGGTGATGTGATCACTGTGTATCAGGGAACCTATCGGGAACGGATCAATCCGGTCAGAGGTGGTTTATCAGACCAAAACCGTATTGTCTATCAGGCTGCCCCGGGTGAGAGGGTTGTGATCAAGGGTTCAGAGGTTATAAAAGGATGGGTTAAAAAATTAAATGATACATGGAAAGTCGTTATTCCAAATAGTTTTTTCGGAGATTTTAATCCTTATAATGATGTGATTCATGGGGACTGGTTTAATCCACAGGAGAGGCTTCATCATACAGGTGCAGTTTATATGAACGAACATTGGCTTACTGAAGCTGCCAAACTTGAGGAGGTATTGCAACCGGTAAAGGAAAAACCGTTATGGTTTGCCAGGGTGGGTGAAGAAAATACCACCATATGGGCGCAGTTCGAAGGTGTTGATCCAAATCTGAACGAAATAGAGATTAATGTTCGCCAAACTGTGTTTTATCCTGAAAAAACGGGTATTAATTACATCACCGTGCGTGGATTTATCATGATGCATGCGGCTACTCCCTGGGCACCACCCACTGCTGAACAAATAGGTCTTATCGGTACGCATTGGAGCAAAGGATGGATTATAGAAAATAATGTTATCAGTTATTCGACTTGTGTGGGTATAACTCTTGGCAAGTACGGGGATAAATGGGATAATACCTCCGAAGACAGTGCCGAGGGTTATGTGAAAACGATCGGGCGTGCTTTGGAAAATGGCTGGTCTGCAGAGAATATCGGTCGTCACAGTGTGAGGAATAACAGGATATCACATTGCGAGCAGGCCGGCATTGTAGGATCCCTGGGGGGTGTTTTCAGCAATATTACAGGCAATGTGATCCATGATATTCATGTCCGGCGACTTTTTTCAGGCCATGAAATGTCAGGAATCAAAATCCATGGGGCGGTTGACTTTTTGATTGAAGGAAATCAAGTCTATCGCACCTACCGCGGGATCTGGCTTGACTGGATGACTCAGGGAGCAAGGATTACGGGAAACCTGTTATATGATAACGGTCCGGAACAGGATCTTTATTTAGAGGTCAATCACGGACCGTTTGTTGTGGATAATAATCTATTTCTTTCTCCGCGTGCATTAAAGGATCGGTCCCAGGGCGGGGTGTATGCACACAATCTGATTGCCGGGAGTATTAAGTTCTGGCCCGAGCTTTATAGGTCAACGCCTTATCTTGAGGCGCATTCAACAGAAATCAAGGGATTTAGTCATCATCCGGGAGGAGATAACCATTTCTTCAACAATATTTTTGTTGGGAGCGAACTGGATATTTATGATTCCATCCAGCCCATGCAGATGATTGGAAATGTTTATCTGGACAATGCCAAACCCTCTAAGCATGATCTGGATCCCCTGGTTATAAGTGATTTTGATCCTGATATCAGATTAATAGAAGAGGGTCGTAGTTTACATCTTCAGATGCTATTTCACCACTCCTTTAAGAATTATGACAATATACTGGTTGCAACTAAGCTCTTAGGCAGAACTGTTGTTTCCGGACACCCGTATCTGAATCATGATGCGTCACCATTAAAGATTGATACGGATTATTTTGGAATAAATAGGAATGAAACGGATCCCTTTCCGGGTCCTTTTGAAAGACCTGGCGAGGGCAGAATTAAATTTAATGTTTGGAGAATTGATTGAATGCAAAATAATTTATTACCCAGACCTGATAAAAGCAGATTAAACCGTTACGTGAATCTGTAACATATTGTTAAACAATTTTATAACTATAGTTTATTCGTATGAACCGTCCATGACAATATTTTCAATATTTTCACAAAATACAATGAATGTCACATCTGATAATTATTAATCAATGAAAAATGTATTGTATGTGAGATCGGCGAAGTCAAAATATTATTAGGGTAAGGTCCATAAGACCAATGATTTAATATAAATATTTACTTATGAACAACGTTTTTGTTTACTGCGAAGTTGAAGAAGGAAATATAGCGGAAGTAAGCCTTGAACTTCTTTCAAAAGGACGTTCCCTTGCCACAAGGCAAAAATGCAAACTTGAAGCTGTCGTTATAGGGGCAGAACTGGGGGACATAGAGAAACAGATTTTTCCATATGGAGCCGATGTCCTGCACATTGCCGACGACAGCCGGTTATACCCATACACGACCCTTCCCCATGCTGCTATAATAAGGGGGCTTTTTGAAAAAGAAAAGCCGCGCATAGGATTATTCGGGGCGACATCCATAGGAAGAGACCTGGCCCCGCGTATAGCTTCAGCTTTGAAGTGTGGCCTTACCGCCGATTGTACCGCACTGGAAATCGGTGATCATGTGGAAAACCGGACCAAAAAGGAGTAC
>SLJO01000011.1 GCA_007135095.1 Bacteroidales bacterium
CAAACAGGATATTGCCCGGTTTATCATAACCTTTTAGTATGTCCCCCTGATTATATTTCAGGCTTTCTTCCTGGAAGCCTATTATTGTCAGTCCTGCATCAGGAGAATATTCATTGATGATCGATTTTGGTTTAATCCCTTCCTTCTGAATAATAAACCGGATATTTTGAGTTGTAATGGGCAGCCTGCCGCTTTGGACAAGTTCCTTCATCCGCTTCCGCACCTCCTTGATTTCATCCTCCCTGCATATATCAAAAATCCTGATATTGCTCCCCTGCCAGTCGGGATGGCCGCGGATAATGAAGCTAAGCAGGATCATCAGGTTTGCATTATCTTCATCAATACTCTTTATCCACACATGAATTCCGTTTTTAAAAATAATTGATTTCCGGCTTGAAGCAAGAATACACACATCAAAGTTCCCGGATCTTACAAGTTGGACGTTATCTATAATATCATCCAGTTCATAAGGTTTCTCCTTGTCATATTCAAATATTATCATATTGTTTTCCATTCCGGCTATTCCGGGGATTTGAATAGACTGTGCAATAGCAGAGGTATTCGACGGTGAAATGATAGTGTCAACATAAACATAACTTTCGGCTCCAACATTTCTAATTAACCGGGCCAGTTCAACCTTGGACTGCTCAAAAGTGCTTTTAGAATAATAGCCCTCTATACGGTGCAGATATGTACCAAAACCATATTTGTATGATATCCAATTAAGTAACCTTATAGAATTATCTCTCTCAAATGAATATTTCGATATGCATATAGCACTTGGCCTCCACTCACTCTCAGCACCGCTTGCCCTTTTTTTCTGAAAATATACCTGCGTGCTTCTGTTGATCTGCATAATTGCATTGGTGAAAATGGAAGCAAGATTCTTCCTGTTCCTGTGATAGGAATTTACATATATGTAAAGCACGATAATCATGATAAATGCCAGCAGGGCAAAAACCAAACTTATTTTAAACATAACCCAGACAGCGGTGATGAAGCCAATGAGGGAAAAATACCATTTTGATTTGAAGGAAGGACGGTATGACGGCGATGAGCCAAAGTGGTTTAAAAACGAGATCAGGCAAAGTGAGCCATATGTTACCAGGAAGAACATTGAAATAATCCTGGCCACAGAATCTATATCGCCAATAGCAACAAATACCAATGCTATCAGGCAGGTAACAAGAGATGCGTTCACTGGTTCATTATCTTTTGCCCTGCAAAAACTTAATAATTTGTTTATACGCGCCAGTGGAAATGACATGTCGAGGGCAAGGGCCTGTAGGGTTCTGGGGGCTACCATAACTGAACCAAGGGCAGATGATATGGTTGACGCGGCGAGGCCAAGGGGAATAAATACCATGCCCCATTTCGCAATATTTCCCATAATAAACTGGTTGGAAACAAGCTCTGCTGGACTGGCAGAAAGGGCTAACTTATAGGATATGAAAATATATATTATCAAGCCGGTAAAAGTCGCGGCCAGTGTACCCAAGGGAATGGATTTCCCCGGATTTTTAAGGTCGCCGGACAATCCGACACCTGCCGTCATGCCAGTGAATGCCGGGAAGATGATTGCAAATACAACAAAAAACTGGCCTAAATTCCGGAATTCAGCAACGGCCGGTTCAAATCCCGATTCAACGGCATGTTGCGTGGATCCTATAAAGAAAAGGATAAGAGATAATGCCAATACTGCCGCAACAAAATAAAGGGCTTTCACTCCCAGGTTAGCCCCCTTCTTGAGAATCAGCATGGATAGAAGCAACATCACGGGCATACTGATTACCTGGCGTGGTATTAAGTAACCCGTTATTTCTTTAGCATATTCAAAAAAAAACTGAAAGGCCTCTGTAAATGCAATAACATAAAATGCAACACTTATGGCTTGTGACAGGTAAAGGGCAATACCGATCGTGGCGCCTATATTTAAACCGAATGAGCGGGAAATGATGAAATATTCGCCCCCTCCTTCAACGCGCTTGTTGGTTGCAATTTCTGAAAGTGCCAGGGCCGTGGGAATGGTAACCATATGCCCCAGTAAAATGATGAGAATAACTGCCCAAAAACCCAGGGTGCCGACTGCAAAACCAAAACGGAGAAATAAGATTGCCCCGAGAATTGTCGAGACTGCTGTAAAGAATACCGGAGCAGTACCGAATTTTTTGTTTGGACTCATTCTGTTGCGCTTTTTTATATGGCTTGTATAAAGCCTTCATGATAACTCATGTGCCTGGAGGTAAAATAAAATTCATTTTAAGAGCACTTCAAGCAGGTCATGGTATGGTTCGACGGTCTGCCGGTCAACAACGCCAAAGCCTCCCTTGTAATCCCAGTTGGCCCAGGCAATATCATGCTTTTCAAGGATATTACGCACGTCGGCATACCATTGCAGGCGCATCTCACCGGGTACTGACGGAAGGCAGCCCCATTCCCCGCAATACAACGGAAGCCCCTTCTCCCTGGCATATTGCAAAGGGATCATGATCATCTCTTCCATCGATTCCCTGGTATAAACATGGTTGTGATTCCTGACAACAGCCACAAGGTCTTCGGGCAAGCCTTCCAGATCGGCCGGATCAACGGAAAGTCCGGGATAGTTCACCGGACCGGCATAGTCACGTATGTGCGTCCAGGAAGCCTGATGGTGGGTCAGCAGGAATGGGTCGTAAAAATGAAAACTTAAAATAATATGTGGGTCATTTTCCGGTATTATCAGGTCAGGAAAAGTATGGACCGATTGCCAGCGGTTGGAACCGATAACAATCTTGCGTTCGGGTTCCAGTTCCCTGAGTGCCTCCATGGTCTCTGCCACCAGCCGGTTCCAGTCGCCGGGATCATCAGCCACAGCTTCATTCATCAGCTCATAGGCTACCATGTCAAGCGGATAGTCTTTCAGCTCATCGGAAAGCTCCCTCCACAGGTCAACGAACTTCAGCTGCTCGGCACGGTCGGTCCAAAGTGGGTTTTCAGGAACATTAAAATGGTGCGACCTGATAATGTGCAGATCGACTATCAACCTCAAATCCAGTTCCAGCGCCCAGCCAATTGCCTCATGCAGCAATTCAAAAGCGCGGGTTTCTTTATTGCCTTGCTCATCCCACAGTTGTTCCTCATCAACAGGCAGACGAATGTGATCATAGCCAAAGCCGGCAATCTGCGCGACATCATCCCTGGTAAAGAAAGCCTCCCGCTCGTCCCCCCGCCGTCCACTCTGAGACAGCCAGTGGCTTATGTTGACACCCCTTTTGATGTCAAAGTCATGAAACCCCCGGTAGGTATCATCAGCAGGTTCCGACTGCCGGCTGCAGGAAGAGAACCCCAAAACGATCAACACCCCAGTGATAGTCAAACGACTAAGCAAGGTAAATAGCAAATTATTTGTTCTCATAATTGTGAGGTTAAGGTTGTATTGCCAGGATTCATGCAGTGTTGTCTATGATCAGCATAAAGATGTTAAATATATTTTAAATTATGCTTAAAAGTGAATCAGGAAAAAATATGAAATTTACCACTCCAAAAAAACAGGTCCATAAAATCAGCTCAACTGCAGTCTTCCCCTTTGCCGTCAGGCAGGCAGGCTTTTCCTGAGTCCGGCAGGGGTACTTGTCAGAATGGGAGATCATGTTTAAGAGGTACAATGGACAAACCTATAAAGCCTTTCCGGCTTGAAGCTCATTCCTTCTGAAAATGAAATTTGTTTTTTAA
>SLJO01000239.1 GCA_007135095.1 Bacteroidales bacterium
CCTCCCTGAGTTGAGCGGGGAGGGGATGAATAACATCGTCCCCTGGACGGGAGAATTAAATTTTAATAAGGTTAAATATCCGAATAGTCAGTGGGATGCAGGAAAAATATATCGATCTTTGAGACTGTGTTTTCATATTCCTTCAGATCCCTGAGTATTTCCCAGTCAGGATCTACCCTGAAGATACTCCAGTATTCATCCCGTACAGCCCTGTTTGGGAAGGTTGTCATATACATGAGATTCGGCATGGAGCTTCCGATTAATACCTCGCCATAAAAAACAGCATTAAAATTCAGCTTTTCAAATATGCTGATCTCGCCGCCCTGATTAAACATATGGACCTTACTTTCATATAATTTCTCCGTTGCACTTTCATAACTCCGCATTTCATAGATTCTTTCTCCGGGAGGTGTAGGGTGGTTCGGCACCTTTAAAACCGGCATGTCAATAAAGGCTTTCATCAGTGTGTTTTCTATCCGGTCATAAGGTGGAGCATCGAATGGTGCATCGATATAATCCTTACCCGTATTCTGATATACCCGATCTTTTTCCAGCAGGTCAGGCAGATTTAAGTAATCGCCTATTGACTGGAAAGGGATTAATATATATATCTTTTTTCCAAAGTCATTTTCGCCTTCCACGGGTTTAAATACCCCTACAGTTGCTATTCCTGCACGATGGAGTGCAGGCAGATAGGAGTGCTCCAGGAATTTGTCGAGCCGGGCTTCCTGGGATACAGTTGAAAAATTATAAGCTTTAAGCTGATAAATTTCCTGGCCGTGCGAAGCTATGGGAGCTAAAACAGATGACAAAATAAAAACAAGTAAAAAAAGGGCGCTGAACCCGGGAATTAAGTTATTTGACTTTTTCATGTGTATAAAGTAAGGTTAGTAAAATTAGTTACATTTTGCTGGTAAATCATATTCAGTGTTTCATTTCCCATGGATCACCCATCCTTGATTGACCTGCGGTCGATCTCACGTGCAATAAACTTACACCGTAACATGGGTGAAATAAGTTAATATTTAGATAGATTAAATTATTGGCCCTATGGATGCCGGTTGTATGATTTTAATTCTTCAAATGTACATGAATTATTCAAATATGTAATTCATGGGAAATACTCGTATTAAAAGAGTAATTACAGCAAGAGCATGCTGGAAAAAAAACGGGTTAATATTTTACCGTTTAAAGACTAACTTTGTGAAATTTCCCGACCATAGTCTGGCTTAATTCCCCGGGTAAGCCACCGGGGGCAGATTTGGGACGTGGCCGGCATGATTGCTGCCGGCTCAACAACTTACAGATATGGAAACAATACATGAGAATAAAAGGCCTTTGCAGAAGATGTTCAGGGCTGTCCCGCCTTCCTATGATCTGCTTAACAGGATACTTACCTTCGGGCTTGATGAGCCGTGGCGTAAAAAGGCGGCGGCTGCCTGTCTTGCAAACGACCCGGCCAGTGTGATGGATCTGTGCTGCGGTACCGGCGATCTGGTCATGCACTTGGGAAAAGCAACCCTTCCCGGCACTTTTATCACAGCACTGGATTACAGTCAGCCGATGCTGGATATTGCAATGAAAAAAGCAGCAAGGAAAAACCTCCCGGGCATTGCTTTCATTCATGGCGACGCGGCATCAATGCCTTTTCCTGACAATCATTTCGATTCAATAGGGATTGCCTTTGCATTTCGCAACCTGACTTTTCGTAATCCCGACAGTGAAAAGTTCCTTTCGGAGATCCTCAGAGTGCTTAAACCCGGTGGCCGCTTTGTGGTAGTGGAAACAAGCCAGCCACCAAACAAGCTGTTTCGCCGGTTGTATCATCTTTATCTTGAATGGATCACTGCCCCTGTCGGCGGATTTCTCTCGGGACACCCGGGGGCCTATAAATATCTTGCTCACTCTGCCAGGCTATATTATAACCTGGCAGAAATGGAGGAACTGCTTAAAAAATCCGGTTTCTGTGATGTGACTGCCAGTCCGCTTCTTGGAGGGATAGCAGCAATTTTTGTGGCTGAATGCCCCCCCGGGGAATCGTAAAAGCACCCTGCCTCACCCTGGCCTTAAGTACCTGCCAATGCCGGTAGCCCATCTTTGAAAATTTGCCAATCACGTCCGTCGTGTTACGGAAAAGAGCTGTCAGAAACACCCCTTTTATTGAGCAGTTGCAATAAATATTATCCGGACGGGCAACCTGATGCAACCACCGGCCTGATTTTTGCATCTGAAGTTTATACCCAACTAACCCATATAAGATAATATATTATGAAAAATCTTGCCATTATATGCCTGCTGGTGTTTTTACCCGCCATGTCCTGTGACGAGAAGGATGATATCAGGCTGGGGCCAAAAGAGATAAAAATTTCGCCCGTTCAGTCGGAGATTATTCAGGGAAGTAACCGTTTTGGCCTGGACCTTTTCAGGGAAATCATTTCAATGGAAGATGCTGCTGAGAATGTCTTTATTTCGCCCCTTAGCATCCATCTTGCCCTTTCCATGACATGGAACGGCGCCAGGGAGAAGACACGTGAGCAGATGATGGAGGTGCTCAATTATCCCGATGTAAGTGATGAAGAAATCAATTCGTCAATAAAAAAACTTATTGCCGATCTATTATCTGTCGATGCAAAAGTTGAAACCGGCATAGCCAATTCAATATGGTACAGGGATACCTGGACCATAGAGCAGGACTTCCTTGACGTTAACAGGGAGTATTTCAATGCCTGGATCAAACCACTCAATTTCGACAATCCCGACTCCCGCGCTATAATCAATGCATGGGTGGCAGAGATGACCAATAAAAGGATAGAGAAAATAATTGACCGGATCGATCACGACCATATCATGTTCCTTATCAATGCCATTTACTTTAAAGGTATCTGGTCCAAAGAGTTCGTGACCGAAAATACCAGGGAGCGGCCTTTTAACCTTTCCGACGGCACGACAAAGGATGTGATGACCATGGAAACAGAAGGCGATTTTGCCCTGGCTCAAAGAGAGGGATACCGCGTAGCTGAACTACCCTATGGTCGCGGTAACTACAGTATGCTGGTCTTTCTGCCAGATCACGGGGTTGGGGTTGAGGAGATGATAGAAAACCTGGATGCTGCCGAATGGAACAAGCTGCCTGATGTATTGCAGGGAAAGCAGACAGTTAATATCCGTTTGCCCAGGTTTACCTTCGAGTATGATGCTGTTCTTAATTCTGCACTGCAAAATCTTGGAATGACAGATTCTTTTGCCAGATTTGCCGATTTTAGAGGGATTAATCAGGATGGAGAGCTTTATATTTCAAGGGTGAGGCACAAGTCCTTCCTTGAAGTCAATGAAGAAGGCACAGAGGCTGCTGCCGTCACCTCTGTTGAAATCAGGGTGACCAGCTATGACCCTGATGCTCCGCAGACAGCTTTTTTCCATGTTGACCGGCCCTTTGTCATTGCCATTAAGGAGAAATACACAAATTCCATAATTTTTATCGGAAGAGTTATGGAACCGTAATCAGACGCCTTCCGGTTACAGTGCCGATAGTTGTTCAGCTATACCGGCGATATTTTTATTCTGCAATTGGTTGCATTGCCGGAATTTATCATGCATATTACATGCCATAAAGTCAGATTGCCTATATTTACTGATCCATAATTCAGGCAAACCCTAAGACCATGATAATAAGACCAGCTAAATTTCTTTTTCCGGCCCTTTTCCTGTTTGCAGTGCAGTGCCTCCTTGCCGGGAACGTAACCATAATCGATTCCAGGCATTACAGTCATGTAATGGGGGAGAACAGGAATTTCAGGATTTTCCTTCCCCCGGGCTATTATGACGACCCCCTGGAGCGTTATCCTGTTATCTATTTTTACCATGGCTGGTCTCAGCGTTATTTTGGTGGCACCAGTACGCCAGGAGCCGAGGAAGGTGTTCTGACCGATGTTGAAAAAATAGCTGGTTTTGTGGCCTTAAATGATGTTATTGTTGTCAGGCCCGACGGCTATAACCGGTCTCCTGGTGAACCATATAATCTTCGCCCTTATAACATTGGCCCGGTTGAAAATCACCGGCAATTCCCGTTATACTTTCCCGAGCTGGTTAATTTTATAGACGAAAATTACAATACTTTGCCGGACAGGAATAACCGTGCTATATCAGGCTTGTCCATGGGTGGTTTTATGGCTTTCTGGATTGGCGGGAAGTACCCGGATATGGTTTCGGCGGTGGGAAATTTTTGTGGTTCCCCTGAGTTTTTTGCCGGTCCATACTCCATGCCGGTCGAATACAGGCATATGGATATGTATAAAAACTATGACGGCGTTAACGTGATCCTTCACTATGGTAACCGGGATTTCATACGGGCCTATCACCGGGACATGAACAAAATATGGACCCAGGTTATGGAAAATTATCACTACCGTATCTATGAGGCAGCTCATACTACTTGCGGACTGGAGGATATGTTCGGGGCTTTCATGGAAACATTTAACGACCCTCCAAAAAAACCCCTGCGGTGGAGCCATATTGATGTATACCCCTCGTTTTCCGTGTGGGATTATTCCGTTGATTCTGACCGTGAGATTCCTGGCTTCACAATAATTGAAAATGTGGATGAAAAGGGCTTCAGATCTTCAGTCAGGAATTTTCTTCCCGATGGGGAACTCATGCCTTTTGTAAAACTTAAAATTACAACGGCCCCGGTTTATGAGAAAAACCAGCTCTACAAGGTTAGTTTAATTGATGTGGAAAAGGCAGAAGCCACCATCAGGAATATCTGCAGTGATAGTACCGGCCGCCTGACCATTGTAACAGGGGGGGGTGTTAGTGAGATCGGGATCAGCAGGGCCGGTGACATCCCCAACCCCGGAATCGCTTCTGTTGAATTATTGAATTCACCCTGGGTTATCCCCCATCAAAACATTGATATTAAAATCAGTCTTTTCAATAAAGGGATAACCGGTGCAAGGGAGGTGAAGGCTGTCATGTCAGCTGTCAGGGAAAATGCGGTTGTTCCCGGAAGCGAATCTGATTTTGGGACTATTGATGTAAATGAGGTCCAGGAATCCCTAATCCCGTTCACTTTCAGGATAACATCCGATACTGTTGAAATTCAAAAGTTCAGGCTGGCAATTAGTGATGTTGACGGTAATAAATGGGTTGATTATTTCGAAATTCCCGTAAAGGGAGATCTTCCTGAAATAAAAGACTTCCTGATTGCCGACGGCAGTGAATTTACCGTTGCAGCTGCAGGAGTAGATTCCGTTTCAATGGTGCTGGGACAAGGGAATGGTGACGGCATGGTAAATCCCGGTGAATCTATCATGATACTTATAAAGGACCAGGGACTCTACCGGCGTACAGAACTTTATACCAATGATCCCTTTGTGAATCCGAGAGGTACAAATATCAGACTTTCTGACAACTGGGGCAGGTACGACCATGTAGGCGGATCCAACAAATCCTCCGTAGCCCTGATTTCCTCCGATTGTCCCCCCGGTCACAGGATCAGATTCATCGCTTCCTACTGGCTGCCGGATTATCCCGACCACATAATTAAACAGGGAATAATCACTATCGGGGTATCCGGCAAAGATCAGACCCCGCCGGTAATCAGCTGGATTACCGTATCGGGCGACAACACAATTCAGGTGAGAATAATTGACGGAAGTGAAATAAAACATGCCAGGGCAAGATTCACCCCGATTGATGATCCGGCTGGGTCATTCGAGGTTTTCCTGAATGACAGTGGACTGAAGGGCGACCGCGTGCCCGGTGACGGAGTTTACAGCAAAGGGATCCCGGAAAGAGGGTTCGGGTTATTCAATATTGAAATTGCCGCAGAGGATGTGTTCGGCAATGAAATAATTCATATTGACCCCGGAGAATATGTGATATATTAGCTCTTCCAGATTTGCAGTATAACCGATCAGCAGGGGTCCGGATGCCTGTAATTTTATTCTAAATTTACATTCTGCCTGTATTCCCTGATAATTTCATAGGCCTCGTTTTGGGTAACTATGGTACCGCCCCGTTCGATAATATAATCCACCAGTTGCTGCAGGTATACCAGTCTGCACTGGTAACCGGCATAGAGGTTTTCAACCACACGGTGAATTAAAAAGCTTACCAGTACCGTTTGGTTTTCAAAAGCCTTATCCACCTCTGCTATTGCATTGTTCAGTCCGTTTGGTCCGTCTTCATTACGCATATCCGCATGAACCCAGCCATATTCCATATAATTGAAGTTCGCACTATTATAGTTGCTGGGGGTGGGGCGGTATCTTCTGCCTGATAGCCTGTACTGGGAAATGATATTGCTTGCAAAATGATTGACTGCCCCATTGGGATAAGTTATGTGCTTAGGCACGGGCAGTCCCTGCTCCTTGTAGAGGGAATTTACCGTTTCCATTTCATCCCTTATTTCCTGCTCGGAGGCTTCATCCAGCCGTAAATGGGAATGGGTATGACAACCCATTTCCCAGCCCTCAGCCACCATTTCATGGATCATGCCCCAGGTCAGTGCACCCTCTTTGCCTATTACAGATGTATGGGCAAATGATACCCCTTTTACCCCATGCGATTTAAGCAAAGGCCAGGCATAATAATAATCAGAATCAAAGCCATCGTCAAACCCGAAAACAAACAAGGGACCGGGGGTCCCGGATTCCAACGCGATGGTTTGGAAGGTTTCCTGATTTCCGTAAATTGTATCCATGGAGTTGATTGCATACGCACGGAGGTAATACTTAATGCCTGGGATAAGCTCATTAAGGCTGCTGGTGTATTCCCCGGCACCTACTCCGTCTGTTGTCATGCCGTCATTATCCTCCACCGTTGGACTTCCGGATTTACTCCACAGCACACCGCGTTCATTGACATGGATGTCCTCCTTGTGAGTGAGAATTCCGCCACTTGTTGCGCTGATTGAAGTAATGTCGGTTGCTGGCAGCGTCACAAGTAAAAGCAAGGGGCTTTCCTCTTTATTGCAGCCATTTATGAAAATTAATAAAATGGCGACCAGCAGGAAATTAATGCATGATTGTTTCATTTTGAAGTCATAACAGATTTGGTTTTCAAATGCCTTTCATTCCAGATTTGCGTTCTGCCTGTACTCCCTGATTATTTCATAAGCTTCGTTTTGGGTAACTATAGTACCGCCGCGTTCTATAACATAATCCAGGAGTTGCTGCAGGTATACCAGCTTGCACTGATAGCCGGCAGTGAGCTCTTCAACCACACGGTGAATTAAAAAGCTTACCAGTACCGTTTGATTTTCAAAAGCCTTATCCACCTCTGCTTTTGCATTATTCAGTCCGTTGGCTCCGTCTTCATTACGCATATCTGCATGAACCCAGCCATATTCCATATAATTGAAGTTCGCACTATTATAATTACTGGGGGTGGGGCGGTATCTTCTGCCTGTTAGCCGGTATTCTGAAACGATAGTGCTTGCAAACCGGTTGACCGCGCCATTGGGATAAGTCAGGTGCTTTGGCAAAGGCAGTCCCTGTTCCTTGTAAAGAGAATTCACCGTTTCCATTTCATCTCTTATTTCCTGCTCGGAGGCTTCATCCAGTCTTAAATGAGAATGGGTGTGACAACCCATCTCCCAGCCATCAGCTACCATTTCATGGATCATTTCCCAGGTCAGCGCACCCCCGGTACCTATTACAGATGTGTGGGCAAATGATACCCCCCTTACCCCACGTGATTTTAGCAAAGGCCAGGCATAATGATAATCAGAATCAAAACCATCGTCAAAACCAAAAACAAACAGCGGGCCGGGAATTTCTGCCTCTTCACCCAGGGTTTCAAAACTAACCTGATTACCGTAGGCTGTGCCCGTGCTGTTGGTGGCGTAGGCTTTAAGGTAATAAATAGTTTTCGGAGTAAGCCCGCTAAGCTCGCTGATAAATTCTCCGGGCCCTTCTCCATCGGTTGTCATGCCTTCATTATTGCCGACTGATGGATTTTGTTCTGTACTCCAGACAATCCCGCGGGCTGTAACCGGTGAACCACCGTCATCATCAACACTGCCAACCGCGGTGGCTGCGGTGGGTGTAATATTGGTAACCTCAGCAGTAGAAATGCCAGCAAGCTCACCGGATGTGGTAAACTCAACCTGGGAGCCATAAACAGTTCCCTGGTCACTTGTTGCATAGGCACGAACATAATATTTTGTTCCCGGGATGAGTCCGCTGAGGCTGGAGGTAAACTCCCCTGTTCCCTCTCCATCGATCGTCAATCCATTATTGCCGTCCGCCTCCGGATTGCTGGAAATACTCCAGACAACCCCACGGGCAGTAACCGGCGAGCCACCATCATCAGTGACGTTGCCACCGGAAACGGCTGAAGAAGATGTTATATCCGTAACCTCCGCCGTGGTAACACTTGCTATCCCCTTTAAGGCGGTAAACTCCGCCTGGGAGCCATACGCCGTACCCTGGTCATTTGTTGCATAGGCCCGGACATAGTATTTTGCTCCTGGTGAAAGTTCAGACAGGGTGCTTGTGAACTCCCCGGTTCCTTCACCGTCGGCCGTTATGCCTTCATTATTGTCAACCGCCGGATTTTCAGTAGTACTCCAGACAATCCCACGGGCTGTAACCGATGAACCACCGTCATCTGTTACATTGCCGCCTGAGGTTGCTGAGGTGGATGTAATGTTCGTAACCTCCAAAGTGGTGACACTGGCTAATTCACCCGGGGTGAAAAATTCAACCTGGGAGCCATATGCCGTACCCTGGTCATTTGTTGCATAGGCCAGGACATAGTACTTTGTTCCCTGTGAGAGTTCATCGAGGCTGCTTGTGAACTCCCCGGTCCCTTCTCCGTCGGCCGTCATGCCATCATTATTGTCAACCGCTGGATTTTCAGAAGTACTCCATACAATACCACGTGCTGTAACCGGCGAACCACCATCATCTGTTACATTGCCGCCTGAGGTTGCTGAGGTGGAGGTAATGTCCGTAACCTCTGAAGTTGCAACACTGGCAAGCTCACTTAAACTGGTGAACTCAACCTGGGAACCGTAAACCGTTCCTGTGGCATTAGTTGCGTAGGCGCGGACATAATATTTTACCCCGGGCGAGAGGTCATTAAGGTGGCTGGCGTACTCACCTGTCCCCTCCCCATCAGCTGTCATCCCTTCATTTTTGTCAATGGCCGGATTTTCGGACGTACTCCATAAAACCCCGCGTGCTGTAATGCGGTCTCCTCCGTCATCAGTGATGTTCCCACCACTCCTGGCGCTATTGGCAGTAATATCGGTTACGGGCAAAGTATTCAGGGTGGGTGGACCTGCCGGGTCCTCTTTTTCACAGCCCAGTGCAAAAATCAATGTAATACCGATAGTTGCTAAAGTGAAGATCCGGAAATTTTCGGATTTTGTTTTCATTGTCAACTTATTGATCAGTCAATCTGCTCATTTTACTGTTCCAAAACTTTCCTCATTATAAGTTAATAAAAAAGATTAAAATAACCTTCCATGAAAGTATTTTAAGATTTTAATTACCCGTCGATGATGATGTTTACTATTTTATACAGTATAAAATTCAGGGGTAATACATGAAAAATAATATATAAGTCTCATCAGGACAGTTATATAGAAATAACACCTAAACATCGACAGATTATGATATGCCTATTATAACAAATTAGTTATTTAAAAGTTAAGAAGATGGTCAAAACTTTATCAATACCCGCCGTCTCAAGCGGACCGGGAATACCGTGAATCATTGTCATTTGTGACGGGCAGCTCTCTGGCAGGGATACCAGGGGAAAAGTTAAAAAATGTAAATCAGCTACAAAATGAATTTTTGCCTTCAGCTATAATATGCCGGCGATTAAAACATAACAATATTTTTCATTATCTTGAGCCGGAAAGGTATAATTGAATTTTCCATGAAATCAGGTAGTTTAGGTTTATTGACAGGCATGATCGTGCTTTGCTCATATAGTTGTGACCAGAATAATTCTTCGTTTGAATTTGTGCAGACCGACCAGGGTGTCGGATTGTCGGAAGGAGAGATCCCGGTGTTGTTTTACCAGCGGGAACCCAGGTCATTGGACGGCAGATATATATGCAATAATTATATCCACCCCTTGTATTCCCCCGGGGGACATATTTTAACAGAAGAGTTTCCTTCTAGTCACCCCTACCATCGTGGTATTTTCTGGGCATGGCATCAGGTTTCCATCAATGACCGGAGTGCCGGCAACAGCTGGATAATGCAAAACATTTCCCATAAAGTTACAGATGTTCAAACCAGTATACGCAACAATACAGCCCGGCTTGAACTTGATGTAGAATGGCATTCCTCTCTCCTGGAAAATGGTGAGCCATTCGTCAGGGAGCAGAGTTCCATAATTGTTCATCCAGTGGCCAAAGGGCTACGTATAATAGATTTTGAGATCCGCCTGGCTGGATTGGTTCCAGGTGTGAAGATTGGCGGGGCTGATGATGAAAAGGGATACGGTGGTTTCTGTTTCCGCATGAAGCTACCCGAAGATCTTGTTTTCATGTCATCAGAAGGACCGGTCGTGCCAGCAAATTTACAAACAGAATCCGGTGCCTGGATGAATTTCTCAGGCTCGTTCGGCAACAACGGAGGTAAGGGGGGCATTGTCATTATTTGCCATCGCTCCACCCCCAATTATCCTGCGCCATGGATTTTACGGCAGAAGTCAAGCATGCAGAACATCGTATACCCCGGGAGGCACAAAACCGAAATCCCCGTGGATCAGCCGGTTGTTTTAAGATACCGGGTTGTTGTTTATGAGGGAAGCGGTTCGGAAATTGATTATCATAAACTGGAGGCCGAATATAACCAGGCCTGTCAGGGTTGAGGATAATACGTCAGAAACTGACAACCGCATATTATATGCAGGGAAACCCTGATTACGCAATAACAACTGGAAACGTATTTGATAACCAAACTCAATAATATAATGATGAAGAGAAAATATTACGGCAACCTTTTAAAATTTTTTTTCCTCCTGATGGCCCTTCAGATTCCCATTGGCGGTATAGCACAGGACAATTACCGGCCCTCTCTTTTTTTCAGGGAAGGGTGGAGGGAAATTCCTTTTGCCACCCCTATTACCCAGGAGCATGTTGAGAGTCCGGATCTGATACTTAGCCTCTACGGGCCCGGGGCCGACAGTATCAGAAAAAGTCACCACGACAGGCCTGCCGATGATCCTTATTACGTATGGTCAGGGCTGTGCAATGGTAACTGGGCCGTAACACTGAAACACAAAGACTCCTATGCTGACCTGAGCAAATTTTCGAAAATCAAGTGGCGGACATGGCAGAGCGGCTTCAGAAATCTGCGCATTATCCTGAAACTTGCTGACGGGACATGGCTTGTCGGTGATCAGTACGACGGGTCTTCAAAGGACTGGCGGATACGCGAATTCAATATAGCTGATATCAACTGGTATCAGTTGAACATTCAGGATGTTTCAGAGAGAAGACAGGTTATTGATCCGGATCTCTCAAGGGTGGATGAAATCGGGTTTACCGATCTGATGCGGGGCGGACGCAGTGATGCCTGTTCGAGGCTTGACTGGATCGAGGTTTATGGAAACCCGGTGCCAAGACAGTAACAGTTTTGAGATTACGAAAAATGTATAGGCCATAACCGTTTTCCAGTAGACGCTAATGATAATTTTGCCTATGGAATACCGGCCTTTTTCCCTGGTGAAGATGCTATGGTCTGTCTATCAAACTGAAACACCAATGCCGGCAAGTTTTTCGCTTATATCATAATGCGGGTCGCTGAATTCCGGTCCGCCCGTAAAGGGGTCCTTATCGGGACTCAGGTGCGGATCCAGATCGACAAAATCAAAGCCGCCCATTCCTGCCGCCAGATGCACTGCGCATCCCAGTCCCAGCCTTGTTTCAAGCATGCATCCGATCATCAGCTTTATATTCGCGCTGCGGGCTATAGCCGCAATGTCAATGGCTTCAACAATCCCCGATTTCATTAGTTTGATATTAATCACATCTGCACAGCCTGTTCTAACGACATTGATGGCATCTGCCGTGGTGAATACAGATTCATCGGCAGCAATGGGTATTGAAGTACGGTCTTTCACATATTTCATGCCCGGAAGGTCGAATTTTAAAACAGGTTGCTCAAAGAGGTCAGGCCTGATACCGTTTTTTTCCAGTTCTTCAAGAAAAAAGGCTGCCTCATTTGGTGAAAATCCCTGGTTAGCATCAAGCACAAGGCCACATTCAGGGGCTCCTTCCTTGATTGCCAGTATCCTGTCAATATCTTCTGCCAGACTTTTTCCCACCTTTGTTTTCAGAACCCGGTATCCCTTGCCTGCCAGCCTGGCCGCATTGGCCCTGGCGATTTCAGGGGGCACGATATCTACGGTGTAGTCAGTTTCAATTCTGTTCACTGCACCACCAAAAAATTTAAACAACGGAATATCCAGAGACCTGGTAAAAGCATCCACCAGGGCCATCTCAACTGCACATCTTGCAGTTGCCTGGGCCCAAAACACACTCTTCAGGTGATTTGAGATCATCCTGTAGCCCGAAGCATCCTTGCCCACAAGGAAATGCTTGATGCTGCTTAACGTTGCTAGGACGGTTGACTGATTTTCGCCGTTTATGGGCTCCAGTGGAGCAGCCTCGCCATATCCCTTAATGCCATTGTCCAGTTCAACGGTTATCAGGACATTTTCAATGCTTTCCTTCCTTCCTATTGCAATTGTGAAAGGTTCATCCAATAAAATATTTACCGGTTCAATTGTTACTTTTCTAATAGTGAGTGGATCCATGCTTGTTTTTCCATTTTTTAATCAGGTTCAGTAATGCTCTGGTCTGTTTTCCTGTATGATTTGCAGATATGGTTATTCTAACCACATGTTTTCCAAGTTTATTCGGGTAATTAATTGCAGGAACAATAATACCATTTTCTTTCATAAAATCCGATAAATTCATTGCCGTTGCCTGTGAATCAAATAACAGCGCGATGATTGGTGTTTTGTCATGCCCGGTATTGAATCCCATGCTGATGATCTCTTCCTTTATTTGCGATGAGGCGTCATTCAACCGCTTCCGTAACCCTGGATTTTCGGTGATTATTTTCAGTGAAGCTATACCTGCTGCAACCATATGCGGGGGAAGAGCCGTTGAGGCCCGGTAAATTGCAGATTTTGCACGGAGTAAACCGATTAGCTCCTTGCTCCCGGAGATAAACCCGCCATAACTGCCCAGGGCCTTGCTCATTGTTTCTGTCTGATAGATTCCCGCTGCATTGTCAAGCTTGAAATGCTCGGGTGTTCCAAGACCGTTGGAACCAAGAACACCTGTTGCGTGGGCATCATCTATAATCAGCCCTGCACCGTATTCTTTCACCAGGGGATAGTATTCATCCAGTGGAGCGATATTTCCGGTAAGCGCAAAGATGCCGTCGGTAATAATAAGAGGTCTGAGTCTCCCGGGTAGTTTTTGAATTAAAATGCCGAGATGTCCCGCGTCACAATGATCGTAGAATTGCACATGGCCTATGTAACGCGGGATGCTGTCCTCTATGCTTGGATGGGCCAGCCGGTCAATGAAAACGGCAGTATCAGAGGTTGCAAGTGCCCCGAGCAATATGCTGTTCCCCTGGTACCCCGATGGAAAAACGATGGTGTCTTCTTTCTTTTTAAAGGCTGAAAGCTGTTTTTCAAGTTCAAGATGCAGATCGGAGGTACCGGTAGTTACCCGGGAGGCCGAGAAATTAACCCCGTACCTTTTAATGGCGCTGATAGCTGCCTTTTTTAAGTCAGCATGACAGGCAAGACCCAGGTAATTGTTACCACCGAAATAGGAATACTTTTTTCC
>SLJO01000193.1 GCA_007135095.1 Bacteroidales bacterium
AAGCCTCTGCTATATTGGTCGAATGATCGGCTATCCTCTCGATGTTCGAAACAATGGTTTTAATATTGAAGAAGTTGTTCAGCACGTTCTGATCATCGATGTCGGCCAGGTTTTTTTTGAGTATCTTCTTTACCATTTTCCTGTTGATCTTGTCAATAATGTCATCGTTTTTCAGGGTCCAGATGGCATAATCGATATCGTTGTTGAAAAAGGACAGTATGGATTTCTCCACCATATTATTAGTCATGATCATCATGCTGGAGGTTTCATCCATGAAACCGGCTATTTTATCCTGGCGTTTCATTTCGGAAAGGATTCTCAGCACTTTCTGCGCTATGTCACCAATCCTCTCAAGGTTGATCGATAGCCTGTAGCAGGTTATTATCTTCCTGAGCTCTGATGCAACCGGGTTATGTAAACATACGATGTTTATAAACTCGTCGCTTATTTTTATTTCAAAATTATCAATTTTCTTTTCCTCTTTGGCGAAATTTTCCAGTTTTTCTTTGGATATTTTTAATTCTTCCGAGCTGAAAATATTTTCCAGTTCCCGTAATTGACCGAGTATCAGCTCAGCCATTTTTTCAACATCCCTGTGGATGATTTTTATTGCGGCGTCCTTTTTCGAGTCCATTTTAGTAATTATTTATAATTTGCCTTAATGCTTTAAACTTGCGAAACATAGGCCTGTCCGAATTTTCCTGTGAGGCAATTCCCGTTTCGGCAGTGCACCAGCGCCTTTCACCTGCCTATCCGAATTTCCCTGTGAGGTATTCTTCGGTGCGTTTATGAGACGGATTGGTGAATAATTTATCTGTCGGGCCGAACTCCACAAGGTCTCCCACATAGAAGAACCCGGTGTTATCGCTTACCCTTGCCGCCTGCTGCATGTTATGGGTTACTATGACTATGGCATATTTTTGCTTCAGCTCGTTGATCAGGTCTTCGATCTTTGATGATGAAAGCGGATCGAGCGAACTTGTGGGTTCGTCCATAAGTATTACTTCCGGCTCGATTGCAAGCGCCCTGGCAATGGATAGCCGCTGCTGCTGTCCGCCTGATATGCTGCCGCCCGGACTGCCAAGGCGGTCTTTCACCTCATCCCACAGGGCTGCCTGGCGAAGGGCTCTTTCGCATACCTCACTGAGAAGCGCCCTGTTTCTTATGCCTACCAGCTTAAGGCCCGCGACCACGTTATCGTATATTGACATTGTAGGGAACGGGGTCGGCTTCTGGAAAACCATGCCCACCTTCCTGCGTATGGTTACCGGATTCATCCTGGGGACATAAATGTTGTTGCCGTCCAGAAGCACTTCCCCGGTAACTGTGGCATTTGGGGTCAGGTCATGCATGCGGTTGAGTGCGCGAAGGAAGGTTGTCTTGCCGCATCCCGAAGGGCCGATCAGGGCGGTCACCTTCTCGTTGTATATGGGCAGGGATATATTCCTTACCCCGGTTACCGTTCCGTATTTTACCGTGAGCTCTTTTGCTTCCATACGGATCAGGGGCGAGCCATTAGTGGAAATTTCCTTGCTGATCCGGTGAGGGTCCTGCGGTTGCAGACCGGGTGATATTTTCTCTTGCTTTGGCTTTTTCTTTTTAAACATCACATTTATGTTCATCGGCAATAATTTTATACTGTTTAGTCTGTCAGTTTCCTGGTGCCTTGTTGCACCTTATATATAATCATGTGTTATATGCTTTTTTTCTTGTCAGTAACTGTGCTCCTGCAAACAATGCGACTACGAAAACAAGCAGCACTATGCCGGCCGCCCAGCCCATGGTGTGCCATTCTGAGTAGGGACTGATGGCCAGGCTGTACAGCCTCTGCGGCAAAGTGTCGACCGGTCCCAGTATCATGCCCGTCCAGTGGGTGGGCAGATAGTTGTTTCCAAAGGAGGTGAACATAAGCGGGGCCGCCTCGCCTGCAGCACGGGCAAACGCGATCAAAAAGCCGGTTACAAGCCCGATTCGTGCCGCAGGGACTATGGTGGACAAGACCACCCGCCAGCGCGGGAGTCCGATGGCAAGACCCGCCTCACGGATCGACCAGGGGATGGTCATCAGCGCGCTTTCGGTTGCCCTGGCAATAATGGGTATCATCACAAAGGCCAGCGCAATACCGCCGGCCAGACCTGAAAATGTGCCCATGGGCCGGACAATCAGTGCAAATGCGAGAAGCCCTTTTAAAATGGCAGGCATCCCGTTGAGTGTATCGTTCAGTACCCTGAGCAGTGGGTTAAGTTTATGCTCGGGGTATTCAGAAAGCATTATTCCTGCCCCGACCCCGATTGGAATGGCTATTATTACCCCGATGGTATCCACCACCAAGGTGCCTATAATAGTGTGTATCAGTCCGGTAGGCTGGCCCTGCATAGCCCGGGCGGGTGAACCCAGCTCCTGGGTGAAAAAGTCCATGCTGATGGCCCCTATGCCATTTACAACGACATAGCCGATAATTATAAGCAGGGGTGTCAGGACCAGGACGGTGCTAAGTATCAGCAGGGAGACCATGATGTAATCGCGAATATTTCTTTGTCTTAATGTTTTCATGCTTTTAGTTCAGATGCCGCCTAGATGCCCTGTCCCCCGGTTATTGAAAGCTTTCGGGTTATATAGGCCGCGATCAGGTTTACTATAATTGCTATGACAAAAAGTACCAGTCCGATTGCCATCAGGCTGGAAAGGTGCAGGTTCCCTACCGCCTCGCGGAACTCGTTTATTATTACCGAGGGCATGGTTGCCGCCGGACCCATGATCGAAAAGGGAAAGGTGTTCTTGTTTCCTATAAGCATTGCCACTGCCATTGTTTCGCCAACTGCCCGGCCGAGAGAGAGTATCGCTCCGGCCAGTATACCTCCCCTGGCATAGGGTAAAACCGCCATTCGGATAACTTCCCACCTGGTCGCTCCCAGCGCCCGTGCAGCCTCCCTTTGCTCTTTAGGCACCTGGTGGATGGCGTTCCTGGTAAGTGCAGTGGTGAAAGGCACAATCATTAATGCCAGGATAATGGTTGCGGTGGTCATCCCGTATCCTATCGGATTGCCCAGTATGGGAAGGAGCGAGGGATGAGATTCTGCAGCCCAGGAATAAATCGGCATGTAAACGGTTTCACGCATCCAG
Source organism: Bacteroidales bacterium (assembly GCA_007135095.1). Classification (GTDB taxonomy): domain Bacteria; phylum Bacteroidota; class Bacteroidia; order Bacteroidales; family PUMT01; genus PXAP01. The sequence continues at coordinate 3,124 of SLJO01000193.1, forward strand.
GGGGCAAACACGAATATTCCCCATATCCCTACCACAACACTGGGAATAGCGGCTATCAGGTGGACCAGTGTCTCTATTATTTTTGAAAGCCATCGGGGTGCGTATTCGGCAATGACAATGGCTACGGCCACTGCCGGGAAAAATGCCAGGCCCAGTGCTACCACGCTTGTTACCACGGTGCCGAAAATAAAGGGCAGCGCTCCGAAGGTGAAATTAACCCCCGGATCCCAGGTGGTTCCCGTCAGGAACCCGATAATGCCGAATTCCCTGAAAGCCATGCTGCCGTCATCTATCAGCACCCAGGCCATGGCACCTGCCAGAAAAATAATGCTTAGTCCGAGGGTGACCGCCACGGTAAGAAAAATCCTGTCTCCCAGCCATCTGTAAATGGCGGGAAGAGGCTTGCTTAGTACCGGGCTGTGGCTTGCTGTTTTTATGTCACCCTTTGAAAGAACCTCCATACTTTAATGATGTTTATGGTATTGACTTTATATTCCTGCATTACTATGACACTGTTTTTACAAGCGTTTAAATAAGATCTCGTTCTTCAAGTGTTTTCTGGCCGATCATCTCATCCTTCCACCTGATCCGGCTTATCATATCAAAATTTTTCTCAACTGCTGCCCCGGGCAGTCTCGCGAAACCAAGGGTTTCGGAAAGCTCCTGTCCCTCTGTGATGCTCCACACCAGGAATTCAACAAGCTCTTGTGCATGTTCCCTGTTGTTGATTGCATTATTCCTGTCAAGGTTTTCATAAACCAGCATCCAGGCAAATCCTGCTATCGGATAACCGTCAGGCGCAGGGGTGTTGGTGAAAAGAACCCTTGTGTCGTCGGGGAGTTCAATGTTAGCTGCCTGGGTTGTGGCTTCATAGCTGGGCTCAATGGTGTTTCCTGAAGAATTGACCACAGAACCGTATGCCATATTGTTCAGCAACGCATAGGAAAGACTGTTATACCCGATGGCGCCGGGTGAATTGATGATTGCGCCGGCCACTCCTTCGTTGCCGTTCCCGCCAAGTCCGACAGGCCAGTTTACACTGGTTCCGTATCCGACCCTGTTTCCCCATTCATCAGAAATCCTTGTAAGGTAGCTGGTCCAAACAAAAGTGGTACCCGAGCCATCTGATCGGTGAACAACAGTGATAGGGAGGGCAGGTAAATCTGTTCCGGGGTTGAGAGCGGCAATTTTAGGATCATTCCACCTGGTTATTCTTCCCATGTAAATGTCAACAAGCAGTTGTCCGTCAAAAACCAGTCCCTTGCCAATGCCGGGAATGTTGTAAGTTGGCACCACATCTGCCAGGGTTATTGGAAGATTGAAGGCTGTGCCCCCGGTTGATCTCTCAATGTCTGCCAAAACCTCATCGGAAAGATATGCTTCCGACATTCCGAACATAATGGTTTGTTCGATGAACTGGCGGATGCCACCGCCTGAGCCGATAGACTGGTAATTGACCGTGATGCGGTTATTCGTTTTGGTCCTGTACTCATCTGCCATTGCAGTGATAAGCGGGGCGGGAAAGGTAGCCCCTGCTCCGAGTATATCGACACGTGCCTCGCGTTCGGTTCTGCGTGCATCCCGTTCGACATTTCCGCCGCAGGCGGCAGCAAGGATCATGATGCCTGCAAGTATTGCTAAATTTGATAATTTGTTCAGCTTCATTGTTTTCATTCGGGTTACTTTTTTGGTGTTATTCCGTTAATAATTGCCAGTTTTTGTGGCAGTCAGCCGGACTAAACCGTTACAAAACTATTATAATGGTATTGCCAAAATGTAACACTGTTGTTACATTTCTGTTACGTTTTAAGGGGTTAAAGAGCGGATGCCTCTAACTCAAGGCTTGCTGGCAGAGGGTGAAAGTACGGTATTGAGAACCTGTACCGAGAGCTATGTCCTTAGTCTTGCGTGCAGAAGTGAATGCCGGTGAAGAACACACTCAATATTAACAGGCTTCATCCTGTTCTGGGGGAACTTTAAATTAGGGCTGTGAAACAGGGTCAGAAGCTGGATTGGGCGCGAAGGACCAGTAAAACCGGGTTTGCGTCCAGATAGTCAACATTGACAAACACCAGATTGCCTGTAAACCCGCGTCCTCGGGTCGCGGTAATGTCCTGGCGGGACTTTGCCCGAAAGGCATGTGCGATTAAAAAAATTCGCGGTGCGCGGCAAAAATCGGGGTTAAAGCCACCTCTTTCAGGGGTGGATAGTCCGATTTTAGCGAATTTTTTACAATTTATAACCGAGTCCGAAATTTATAACCGTGCCGGGCCTATATCTCTGGATAACCTGGTCGGTTGCTATGTCAAAGGTCCCGTCCTGGTTTGCATCCTGCATCAGTATAATGTCTGAATTCAGGATATCCCTTATACCGGCTTTCAACTCGAGTCTGCTGCCAATCCCTTTTGTTATGGTCAGGTCAAGATTGTTTTTCGGCATCTCATATATGTCGGGATAATCATCATAACCTATAATAAATATTCTTCTGCCAATAACATTGTAGAGAAGATTGACCTGTAGGTTACCCTCTTCGTTCCGGTAGTACAGGCCGGCATTGACAATGTACGGGGACTGTCCGAACATGGGCCGCTCGGTTTTTGATTGTGCAAGTCCGGCTTCTCCCAGTTCAACCCTGCTATCTATTAGTGCCCCGTTGAAAAGAACCGATAATTGATTCAAAAAATCTGATCGGACAATGCCTGCAAGAGATTTCCTGATTTCAATTTCAATGCCCCGGTTTATTGACCGGTCAGCATTGGAATAGGTGAATGTCTTGATCCCGCCAGATCCGCCACCTGGTACAAATGATGTTTCAATGGGGTCGGTAAATTCTTTGTAAAATAATCCTGCACTGACCACCTCGCCCGGCGAGGGATAATACTCCCACCTCAGATCATAATTCATCGCTGTTGAGGATTGGAGTAGCTCATTGCCTTTTTTAACCAGGTTGAAGTTGAAATCATAGAATCCAAAAGGTGCAAGCTCCCGGAATTCCGGCCTGTTTACAGTTTTTCCAAATGCAGTCCTGATGAGCATTTTTCCTGTAAGGTTATAGGAGAGATTGGCTGAAGGTAAAAGGCTTGTGACGGGATGGGCCACATTAATCGGCTGATTTGTCAGTGTAAAGCTGCCTAGTCTCTGCTCATTATCTTCCAGGCGTAATCCTCCTGCAAGCCTGAATTTCCTGGTAAACGGAATATTAACCATAAGGTATCCGGCTTTCAATTCATTGGAGGCGTCATAGGAGTCGGAGGGATTGGTTTGTTCGTCGATCCTGATGCCCTTGCTGGCATTGATATTTTCCTCCCGGAATAGATTGTCTATCGGTTTATCAAGAAGATTCTGGTCAAAATTGTGGGTGCCGGAACGAACATAGCCCAAGTTCCTGGCCTTGAAAAAACGATCTTTTTCCTCAAAAAAGAATCCCGCGCTTATCTCAGGCACAAAATTTGGTTTGTTTCTGAAAACCAGCCTATGGGTCAGGCTGGCCGTTGCTGTGTAATTCTTTTCCTCCATTTCCGAGTAAAACCTTCCCAAAAAGTATGTAGCGGCAGCTCCGAATGGAACATACAGGGTAAGTTCCCCCGTATTTGTATCCAGATCAGACCGGTATCTCCGGTAATCGGGTTCATCCCTGAAGGAATAACCGTAGCCAGTGGTCCACTCCAGACTTGTCCGGTTTTTAAAGAGATCGTGTTTTCCTGACAGCTGTCCAGCATATATTCCCCGGTATACAGTATGGAAGGAGTGGTTGTTTGCATGGAAGCCGAAATCGTGGTGTGGACCGGTACGGTAGATATACTGTGTGTTGGAAAGCTGGTTGAACTGGTTCTTGAACCCCAGGGAATGTTTTCCTCCATAAGTCACAGTCCAGTTATGCATGAAACCCAATCTGATCTTTTCACTGTTCTGATTATCGTTGAATTCATATATATGCGAAATCGCCTGGTTTGCCATATCATAATTATTGAAATCAGCCCGGCTGACATTGTCAGTTGACCTGCTGTTGCTGTATGTTATGGCCGAAATGTTACCCATATCAAAGTTGCCGGGACTGAATTTTTTTCCCCCGGATAAAGAAAAGCTATGATTTAACCCGGCATTTGTTTTTGAGGGTATCCAGTTGTTTCCAAGGGATCTTCCTGCTCTGGTTATCGCTTCATGATCTCCGCCCACTGAACGTATGTTTTCCGGGAAGTCCTCGGGTAAGGTATGATAACCGTTACTAAAGCCCAGCCAGTGAAACCTGCCGTTCTGTTGTGTAAAAAAACTACCCAGTGATGTCTGGGTGTCGTAACCCGAAGAATATGTGACAGATAAATTATCATCATCGGGCAGTGTTTTGGTATATACCTTGACAACACCTCCTGCAAAATCTCCCGGAAGATCGGGCGAGGGGCTTTTAAAGATAAGTATCCTCTCAATAAGGTTGCTTGGAATAATATCGAAGGAAAATGATCTGATGTCCGATTCCATGCTGGGAGCATATATCCCATGAAGAAGTGTTGCATTGTACCTTTCACTCAAGCCCCTGACCATAATAAACCTGTCGTCGACAAGGGTAACGCCCGGGATCCTTTTAACAACCGCTGCCGCGTCACTGTCCTGCGACCTGCTGATCTGCTGTGCCGAGATCCCGCTTGCCACCACATTGGCTGCCCTGATAGCCGATATTACCGACATTTCGGTATGGGTTATGCGCCTTGCAACTACCTCTACTCCTTCTATAGACAGACTGGCCTCTTCCAATGAAACATCAAGGTAGGTTATCCCTCCCGGTTCGATAATAACATCATCAATAATAATCGTTTCATATGAAATAAATGAAACCCGTATACTCATTTTGCCAGGTGAAAGATTGGGAAGTATGAACTCGCCGTCAAGATTAGCGGCAGTAACCGTAAAAGTGCCTTCTACAATCACTGATGCTCCCACAATTGTTTCACCAGTATTCTTGTCGGTAATTGTTCCTCTTATGGTACCATTCTGAGCTACTGATATATTTGAAGATAGAGTGAAAATAGAAGCCAGTAGAAACGTGGAAATCCTTTTTCTTTGTCGCATACTTTGTGTTATTTTTTTTGCAAAACTAACCCCGCAGTGTTGCGATTGTGTTAAGATCATATGATTAGGTTGTTAAGTAATCCTGTAATTCAACTCGAGGAAGTAGCGGAGGCATTATTGATGCGGTTATCAGCTCAGGAAAAAAGCAAATGGAAGAAAAGACTGGGAACCGTAACAAAATTTTAACGCACATATCACATTCCCGTAACTCTTATGAAATATTAACCCTGTATGTTTGTATTGAACTAACTAAATCTAAAAGTGTAAATTATGGGAAATAAACTATTTTTAGCTGCAGTCATAATGGTTTCAAGCTTGCTACCTTTGCAAACCATGGCTTCCGATACAGAAAATAAAGAAAAGAACCTCATATCAGTCACCGGACAAATAGTTGATAAAAATACCGGAGAAGCCCTGGCGGGAGTTCTTTTAAAAATCGAAGAATCAGGCAGTACTTTATACACGGATTTTGAAGGCGGGTTTGAATTAACCGATATTTATCCGGGCAAATACAACATTAAGGTTTCGTTTATATCTTACCGGCCCGAGAAAGTCGAGCTTGATTTAAATGGAGATAATTTTGACTTGATTAAGATTTACCTGAACCAGGATTCGTTGAAGAAAGCATTGCAGTAGAAAGGGCTTACCTTAGATCCGGAATCGGCATTTCCCAGACGAAGTAATAGATCACAGGCCCGTTTTACCGACATTATTGTTTATTGACCTTTTGAATATCAAATTCCGCTCCCGGGTAGAATTTACAAGGGATAAATAGGAGAAGATTCCCCTTTCCGGTTGCCGTAAGCCCTGGATAAACAGTTAAAAAGACTTTCCCGGCATTATCAGGTTGACACATTGATTAGTGGTACCTTTGTTCCATTACAAGATCACCCTTCTCATCAAACATGGTCCAGATCCCTGTTCTTTCCCCCTTGCTGTAGCTCATCTCATACCGCAGGGTACCATATTCATCCCATACAAACCAATTGCCATGTTTTAATCCTCTTCTGTAAGAGGCCTCTGCAGTTTTTTTCCCGCTTATATCCCAGGTTATCCATTTGCCATGCATCTCTCCGGACTTGTAGGCACGAATCTCATTCAGGTTAATGTTTTCAAAATAAATATTTACCTTACCGTTTTTCAGTCCCCTTCGCACGGGTATTTCAAGCTTTAAGTTTCCATTATCATAAAACTCCCGGTAAGTACCTGTATAAAGTTTGTTATTTTCGTCATAGAATAGACCATCCTTTTCGGTGATAATATTCTGTGCCGATACAAACGGCAGAATGAAGATTATGAGGAGGGATATTATGATTTGCTTCATTTTTGATACGGTTAAATTAGTAATAATTATTTGACCTGACAGACCAGCCCAAAAGTAAGCTAATATTTACTAAAACTATCATATTCAGGTAATAAATATTAAAAGAGTTCATTAACATCATACCTCCATTCATTTTTTTCCCTGTCATATTTCAGCCTGTCATCAGGCCATTCAACATATTCATTGTTTTCAATAAATCTACCAATATTACCCTTTTCAAGCATCTCGATAAACAGTATTCTTCCCCTGTTTACCAGTTTTTCTTCGGGTAAAACCGGAGTGTTGAAAATCTCTTCAAAGCTATACAGAGCAAGATTATGAGTTATCCTGAATCTACCGCCCACACCCCGTAAATTTCCGTTCTTGCTCCTTGCAGGCCTAATCAGATAGTAATAATGAGTGCTGTCGGATGAGACATGGTAATACCTAAATCTGAAATTATTGGCTTGCAGAGTGTAATACTTTCTGTGTTCATGATTGTGCCTGGTATGAAAATCTGCAAATCTTGGTTTAATCCCAATATATGTAACAATATTTACAAGCAACGTATCCCGGGACTCCTGGTCAAAATATTTCTCAATTGAGAATTCATCGTTCTGAGCAGTACAGCCGGCAAGAGTCAACAGGATTATCACGGTCAGCATAAAAATGGCATTTAAGCCTGGGATTTCCATTTTTTTCACAATTTGCTTTTTTGAATTAACAAGTATTAAAAGAGCCGGAAGTAGCTCCGGCTCTTTATGAAGACTATCTGAAAATTAATAATACCGTACGAGGTGCGCATTCCATTCTGCCCACCCCTCAGTCCAGTCCTCGGTTCCAAAAGCGCCGACGTAGGGGACTTTTTCAAACCAGTTGTCTGCTTTTGGCGTATTGTCCCATTTGGCTGCATTAATTAATGGTGAGCCGGAATCAAGTGTGACTTTGGGAATACCCAGGTCGAAAATACTACCATCAATACCCAGTGAAGTCCAGCTATCTATAAGGTGATTGTTAAACTCGGAACGGTGAAACCACTCTTCATAAGCTTCCTGGCCACCGGGAAAGTTCTCATGGCTTTTCAATGCCCTTCCTCTTGGATTATTCGGATGCTGAGCACCATTTGCAGGAGCACCGGTGAATGTTTCGCCTGCTGAACCATAACCATTACCACCCCAGTGCTCCACACCGGCAAGATAAACATTACGTATCTGAAGCTCATTATTCAGGGCTGCCTGACCGGAACCGCCTCTGGCATCATCTACATAAAGACCGTCAGGATAACCTGTCATTACTGAGTTATAGATGCTTATCCTGGAATTCCTCCTCAACTGAGCTGCATGCTGAAACTGCAGGCTTATGGCAGTTTCCCGAGTCTTTTTGGGTCCAATATTTGTGATATTAGCAAAGACTCCTGAAGTGAAGGGCTGGGCGTTGCTACCGGCACCATTGTTATCAACTTCAAAACCGTTTGACCCGGACTGGTCTGCAAGAGAGGCTCCCCTTATCGAAAGCCCAAACTGAACCCTCCCACTATATCCGAGATCCACGTCCCAGTCATCGTCAAGGTTCCTGTAAGCTATCAGATACTTTGCGTCAACAGTTCCTCCGAACCATTCGAAAGCATCATCAAGACCGTATGAAGCCATGACATATTCGATTATTGTTCCGCGACCAACACTTCCCATAGTGAGGGTATTAACCTCTTCGTTCGGATTAATTGGTATGCCGGCATATTCGATCCTTACATACCTTATTACTCCTGAATTGTCATCAGGGTCATTACCTCCGTGCCACCCGCCGTAACCGCCTTCCAGTTCAACCGGCTGTCCGGTAACGGCAGTAACATTATTAGGAGCTCTGCCGCAGACTACAAGTCCGCCCCAGTCACCCGGCTCTCTGAGTCCGGGAGGATTTTCTGAAGTCATCACGATGGGGTTTTCCCTGGTGCCCTCGGCAAATATCTGCCCGCCCATCTGAACGATCAGAGTACCTTTGGATTCCCTGTCACCAATAATAAGAGTACCGGGCTCTATATATAGTTTTGCACCATCATCGACCCTGACAAAACCATTAAGCCTGTATATGTTGTCGGCTGTCCAGTTGATTGTTCCCTGCAGACTGCCTTCGGGGATCTCGACAATAGGTTTGGCAATAACTATAACGGTGAATGTTGTTACATTCGTGGTTCGATCCATCAAGTCGCTAACCTGGAATGAAAAAGTTATATTAGTGCCGGGATCCAGAGCCTCCAGCTCATATAAGAATTCATATTCCAGGGAGGTTTCTCCGTTAAATGGCACGGTTGAATAAGGGGAGCCGTTACGGAGGATATTCAGGGATTTTGCACCAGCAGGAGCGTTAATTGAGATTAGTGTTGAAACTTCGGCCCCGGCAACACTCTGTGCTGATTCTGAAGTTAATGAAAAAGTGGGTGGATCCTTAATGATATTCTCGTCATCATTACAGGAATTTAACCCGGTAGCCAGGATTATAAGTAATACCGGCAGCAATACGATCCTGTTTTTCAACCAATTTTCTTTATTAAACTTTTGCATAATACTCATTTTTAGTTAATTACATATTGAGACATTATAATTATTTATATAGCGAATGTACCCCCCTGATGTTACGTTCTTAAGTCGTATTGATTAAATCATTATGAAAAGGTTATGGATAAAATTGCGGACCCATATTAAGAAGTTTTTTCAGAGGGATTAAGATTTTGATTACGCACAACATATTAGTTGATGGAGTTCTCTTGTAACTCTATCTTAACCATTTTTCAATACCACGGTAATATCCTGATACTATCTTTACAATATTTGAGATGGCCAGGTGTCCGGAACCTTAACTTTAAACACATAATTAATATGAATTTCACAAAATACGATACTAAAAACTGCAACTTGATTGAAAGGAGCTGTGATATATTTATCCACAGGAAGGAAATTACTGCCAATATTTATGGCCCCGGCATCAGGACCGCTACACTTACATACAGCGTAAATTCCCGTTCGCTGATCTCTTTGCGCAATTTGTTGTTCAGACACGGTATTTCTAATGTAATCCTTCACAGATCGGTTTTTTACTGGAAACTGGCCTACGACATCCTTTGCAACCACTTCAATGTGCTGGTAGTTAATCAGCGCGATTTGCAGGAGTGCTGTAGTCAGGGGGAAGGGGGCCCATTGGAGCGATTCGGTCTCCAGGGTGATCCGGGTTCAGGGCCGGGGTGATCCGGGCAGTTAATTTCCGCACTGTCGAAGTGTAAAAAAGTGGATACCGACCATCGTGCTAACCGGCCAGGATTTATGGGTAGCTAATCACTGCGCCCGGGAGGCGTTATAAACTGGTATTCCGATGAAACTTTCCCGTTATTCTTGAGAATAAAATAATAAGTGGTCATGGAATTCAGCCCTTCTAGCTCTACAATGAAATTTTCGACAGAAACCGGATGCCTTTCCCCCGAAAGGGCAGTAAGCTCATCACTTCTTGACGCCTGTACCCTGAAAGTGTATTTGGATGGATCAGCTCTACGGCTAACCGTATCGTAGAAAATCAGGCTCGATTCTGTTTGTCCGTCAGCCCTCCAGGTAATGAGTACTTTTTCAGAGATGTCTTGTGTTAGTATCAGATGCGGATTACCGTGCAAGTGGGCATCAGGATGACGGGCGGAATTGCCGGAGATAAGAAAATAGCCGAAAGTAAATGCGATGCCGGCGAATATAACCAGTGTCAGAAGTATTCGTAAGGGCTTCATAATACACTCTCTTTTGTGTTCTTTACAAAAATCGTAGTCATTTATTAAAAAGCCTTTACGGTAGTGTTACGATAATGTTAATTCTCCTCCTTCACCTCCCCATAACTCTCCTGCCGGTTAACAAAAGCCATTCGTTATACTGCCCTCTAACCTCTACTTATCCAGACCCTGACCAAAACCCGGATCACTTTCTGAATTTTCCCGGCCTGAATGGCTTGCTATCCCAGACCCTGAAACTCAGGAGCATTACCATGAAAACCATAATTGCTGAAATGCATAAAATAAGATCATATGAAATTTGCCTGTCCATAAAAAACCCGAAAACCGGAGGGCCTAATGCTGTGCTTATTACGAGGATGGTGCTGAAATAGCTTCTGATTTTTCCCAGGTTAGTCGTTCCGTATATTTCCACCTACCCTGTTGCTATTGTTCCGTATATGAGGCCGCTAATGGTTGCCATTACTATTACCAGTGCCACAAAAACAAAAGTCTTTTTGGATCCCATCACACTATGGA
>SLJO01000090.1 GCA_007135095.1 Bacteroidales bacterium
GCGGGAATGGCCCTGGGAATACAAGGCGGTGTTTTCGCCCATAGATGTCATTGAGGAATATACCCGTCCGGCCCGCTATATCAAAAACGGCCACCTGGTGGAGCGCGAGGCACTTTCCGATCCGGAGCTGATATTTTTCAAGGGCATAGGCACCCTGGAGGCATGGAACAGCGACGGACTAAGGACGCTGATAAAGACAATGAAGGTGCCCAATATGATAGAGAAAACACTGCGCTACCCGGGTAGTATAGAATACCTCAGGGTGCTGCGCGAGGCGGGTTTTTTCTCATACGACAAGGTGGAAGCGGGCGGTGTAAAAATAAGACCCATCGACCTTACTGCCAAATTACTGTTCCCCGGCTGGAAACTCGGGCCCGGAGAAGAGGATTTTACAGTGATGCGCATAATCATCAAGGGCACGGAGCTTCCCCCGGGAAATAAAAAATACCGCGTACCCGGGGAACGGATACCCGTGAAGGGCAGGAAAAAATTTGTATGGGACCTGCTGGACCGCTACGACAGATCCACCCGGACCATTTCGATGGCAAGGACAACAGGCTATACCTGCAGCGCGGCAGTGCACCTGCTTGCCCGTGGCATGTTCACCCGAAAGGGCCTCTGTCCGCCCGAATACCTGGGCAGGCAGGAAGAGCACTTCAGCTTTATAATGAAATACCTCGGTGACCGGGGCGTGAAATACAGCATGCTGGTTGAATAATCAAATAATATGATTAATTGCCCGTTGTATTGATATCTTTTTTATATGGACATATGTAACTTTACATCTATTTGTTACAACCCAATAAACAGGATTAATGCAGAGACCCGATACTAATACCTTTGAGAAGTTCAAAGACCGCAAGCTCAGTGAAATACCTTTTGAGTCCTTCCTGGCCAATTTCAAGGCAAGGATGAATAACGCCCTGAAAAACCTCGCCGATGTCAACAAAATGGCGCTTAGCCGGGGCATGCCGCCACCGGTGATAAGGGAGATACTCTCGGCCAGCCCCCTGTCGGTGGGAATTCCTGCACGTTACGGCGGCAGGGGCGGGGGGATTGACGAGAACCTGGCACTACTTTCTGAGGCCGCCTATGAGTCGCTTTCGCTATCGCTTACCCTGGGCATCAACACGGCACTGTTCCTTCAGCCTGTTGCCAGGTACGCAAGGGAAGAGGTGAAGGCACCGGTATTCAGCAGGTTTCTTAACGCTGAGGCCATGGGGGGACTGATGATCACCGAGCCCGGTTTCGGCAGTGATGCGCTTAACATGCAGAGTTCCTATACCTGCAGGAAGGATAAATATCACCTTCAGGGCACCAAGCACTGGGCGGGACTTACCGGACTGGCAGATTTCTGGCTCCTGACTGCCCGGGAGCGGGGCAGCAACGATGACCTGAGAAGGGATATTGATTTTTTTATTTGCGATGCTAAAATGCCGGGGCAGCAGATCGTGGTCGAGGAGCTTTACGAGAACCTGGGCCTTTACCAGATTCCCTACGGGAGAAACAGGATTGACGTGGAGCTGCCTGCCCTCCAGAGGCTTGTGCCGGAAACAACCGGGGTGAAGATGATGCTTGACCTTTTACACCGCAGCAGGATGCAGTTTCCCGGGATGGGACTTGGCTTTATCCGGCGGATGCTCGACGAGGCTGCCGGCCATGCCGCCAGGAGGAAGATAGGCCGCAAAACGCTGAGCCAGTATGACCAGGTGCAGCACAGGCTGTCAAAAATGCAGGCATCCTATACCATCTGTTCCGCCATGTGTGCCTCGAGCAGCACCACTGCCGGCATTGAAAATGACCTGTCGGCCGAAGGCTTCCAGGCCAACTCAATCAAGTCGGTGGTGACCGACCTGATGCAGGAGGCCGCCCAGTCGGCCACCCAGCTTTTCGGGGCACAGGCATACAGGCTTGATAATATAGCCGGCAGGGGGATCGTAGACAGCCGCCCCTTCCAGATATTTGAAGGATCGAACGATATCCTGTACGCACAGATCTCAGAGGGCCTGGTGAAAATGATGAAAAAAGCAGGCGAAAGCAATTTGTACCGTTTCCTGAAGAGCTTCAGTCTCACCGCCAGGGCCGCCGAAATGCTGAAAGGACCGCTCAGCTTCAGGCTCAAAGCAGACCTGCCCCAGCGCAAGCTCGTTGAACTCGGACAGGTACTGGGCAGGATTGTCTCCTCGGAGATGGTGATCGGCATAGGCGAAAAGGGCTTCAGGAAAGACCTTGTCGATAACGCTCTGGCCGTGCTAAGCCAGGAAATCACCGCGCTGATCGGCAGCTTTGGTCATGAGAACAGCATACGGCTGGTTGAGGATTACCAGTATGGGAGTTCATGGCGGGATTTGAAATAGTATCAAATTATCAGTCCGCTGTTCAGTTTATATCGGGTTAAAACCTTAAATTTGCAGGTAGCCCTTAACTGCTGTCCGGGACATCTGCCCGTGAGGCTTCCCCCACCGGTGGTTTACCATGCCACCCTGACCGGGAGCCGGCAGAAAACAGCCGGGGGCAAAAATATGAAACTGATGCGATCTTTATTAAGAGCCTTTGCGCTGCTGCTTTTATCAAATACCATTGTCCTTGCCGCCCGGGAGCCGATCCCTGACAGCGGGCATGACTACCTGGTAACACTGGAAACAGAGTACGGCAATATGATTATGCTGCTTTTCGATGATACCCCCATGCACAAGGAGAACTTCGTTGAGCTGGCCAGGGCCGGTGTGTACGATGGCAACGTCTTTCACCGGGTGATAGAGAATTTCATGATCCAGTCAGGTGATCCCGCCACAAGCAACATATCAGGGCGATATGACCCTGCCATCATCCCCCCGCATGTGCCGGCCGAGATAAACCCGCGGTTCACTCACCGCAAGGGCACCGTGGGCGCTGCACGTTACGGCGGCGAAAGAAACCCGCTGAAAAATTCCAGTCCGACCCAGTTTTATATTGTCAGGCACGACAGGGCGGCACCACACCTTGACGGGGAATATACGATTTTCGGGCAGGTAATGAGCGGGCTCGAGGTTATTGACAGCATTGCAGTCCGCCCCACCGACGAGAGGGACAGGCCGGTTGAGGATGTAAGAATACTGCGGGTGAGGGTGGACAGGGTAACAAGGGAAGATATTATGAAATTCTATAACTACAGTTATGACTGACCTGCAGGTGCCCGCTGCTGACAGGGGCCGCAGTGCAGAAGTATTATACTTATTTTACCGTTTATGAAGCAGTATCTGGATCTTCTTGATCATGTAATGAAAAGCGGAGCCAGGAAAAAGGACCGCACGGGTACCGGCACGATCAGTGTTTTTGGATACCAGGCCCGTTTTGACCTGACACAGGGATTTCCCCTTCTTACCACCAAAAAGCTTCACCTTCCCTCGATCATCCATGAACTGCTGTGGTTTCTCAAAGGCAGCACCAATACAGCTTACCTCAGGGAAAACAAGGTCAGGATATGGGATGCCTGGGCCGATGAGAACGGCGAGCTCGGCCATATTTACGGATACCAGTGGCGCTCATGGCCTGCTCCCGACGGGGGCAGCATCGACCAGATTGCCCGTGTAATCACCTCGCTCCGGGAATCCACCGATTCACGCAGGCACCTTGTGAGCGCCTGGAATCCCGGCGATCTGGAGAATATGGCCCTGCCCCCGTGCCATATACTTTTTCAGTTTTACGTGGAAGGGGGAAAACTCTCATGCCAGCTTTACCAGCGCAGTGCCGATATATTCCTGGGTGTACCCTTTAACATCGCCTCCTATTCACTGCTGACCATGATGGTAGCCCGTGTTACCGGCCTGGAGCCCGGGGAGTTTATCCACACATTCGGTGATGCCCACATATACCTTAACCATATTGATCAGGTTAAGATCCAGCTCGGCAGGGAGCCCCGGGAGCTGCCCGTGATGCATATCAATCCGCGAAAGGATAATATCGACGATTTCGTGTACGAAGACTTCAGGCTCGAAAACTACAACCCTTATTCGCATATAAAAGGAGATATTTCTGTCTGAATGGCCACGGGGGCTGCAGAAGGCAGTGTCAGGGTTCAGGCATGACCGGCAATATGAATTGAAAAACCAATAAAACTCCCCTCTATGGTATCGATAATAGTGGCAATGGGACGAAACAGGGCAATAGGCAGGGATAACCAGCTTATCTGGCATCTGCCGGCCGATTTGAAGCATTTCAAGGAGACAACCATGGGCAAGCCCGTAATCATGGGCAGGAAAACTTTTGAATCAATGGGGAAGGCACTGCCAGGCCGCACCAATGTTGTTGTAACCCGTAAAACGGGTTTCATGGCTCCCGGCTGCCTGGTGGCCGGCTCGCTCGGGGAGGCACTCGGTCTTGTTTCACGGGAGCCGGAGGTGTTCATAGCAGGGGGAGGGGAGATTTACAAACAGGCCATCCCCCTGGCCGACAGGATGTACATAACCATTATAGATCATGATTTTGACGGTGACACCTTTTTCCCCGATTTTGATGCCCGGGAATGGGATATTGCAGAAGAAAAAAAGCATGAGCCCGATGAGCGCAACAAATACCCGATGGTGTTCCGCACCTATGAAAGGATATGATTCGAGGCCGGAAGCTGCAAAACCAAGGCTGGTATAATGGTTCCCGCCGGTCAGCTAACCGGCGCCGGGGACAAATACTTGCCGAGCAGATAGTATAACTTGCTTAAGTTGATGGGTTTTGTAAGGTAATCGGTGAATCCCGCCTCCCTGAATTTTTTGATATCCTCGAGCATGGCATAGGCGGTCTGGGCAATAACAGGGACTAATGGATTTGTTGAGCGCAAATGGCTTAAAACCTCAAAGCCATCCATTTCCGGCAAGCGTATATCGAGCAGCACAAGGTCAAAAATGTCCTTTTTGAATATATCAACCGTTTCCCTGCCATCGCAGGCTGTCGACAGAATGGCACCGGTTTTCGCGAGCTGGTAAACAATCATCTCCCTGGAAAACAGGTCATCCTCTGCAATCAGTATTTTCTTCCCCCGGAGCTGCGGAATACCGTTGTTTTTGAAGGTTTTTGTTTCTCCCGGCACTCCTTCGTGTATCTGGGTTGCCTGAACCAAAATGGTGAAGGAAAAAATGGAGCCGCGTCCGGGTTCGGATTCGAGGGTGATTTCACCACCCAGCATTTCAACATAGGCTTTCGAAATGGCAAGTCCGAGCCCCGAACCCTGCAGTGATGCCGCGCCCTCTATATCTGCCTGCTCAAACCGTTTGAAGACAGCCGCCTGCTTGCCGGGCGGCACACCGATGCCCGTATCGCGCACATAGAATTCCAGAAATGGTCCTTTTTGCCTGCATCCCACCTCGATTTCCCCCTGGGGGGTGAATTTAATGGCATTCTTAATAAGGTTTGTCAGTATGGAATCTAGCTTGCTGCGATCGGTGTTCACGAAAGCCGTGGAGTCAGGCACCGCATCTTTTAAAATAAACTGCAATCCTTTTTGCTTTGCCTGGGGCATAAAAAATTCGAAAAGGTTTCCAAGCTGCTCTTTTATACTGGTTTCTGTAATGTACATTTTAACCTGGCCGGTTTCTATTTTTGAGATGTCAACCAGGTCGTTAACCGTGTCGAGCATGCGCCGGCCGCTGTGTTCTATGATATCAATAAATTTCTCCTGCTCCCCCCTGCTCAGGCCGGGTTGCCTGAGTATTTCGGCAAAGCCAAGTATGCCGTTCATCGGGGTGCGGATCTCATGGCTCATATTGGCCAGAAAGGCCATTTTCAGGCGATCGCTTTCTTCGGCTTTTTCTTTTGCTGCCACCAGGTCTTCAACCATCTTTTTTCTCTGGGTGATGTCTTCCCTTATCGAGACAAAGTTTGTAACCTCACCCCTGCTGTTGAGTATTGGAGAAATGAGGGCATGGATCCAGTATAGTTCGCCGTTTTTCCTTTTATTTCTGAATTCGCCCGACCAGTCCTTCCCCGAAAGGATGGTTTCCCAGAGATTACGGTAAAATTGCCCGGAATGGTGCCCTGATTTTAAAAACCGCGGGTTCTTCCCTCTTACCTCCTGGAGTGAATAGCCGGTTATTTTTTCAAAAACGGGGTTAACATATTCAATTGCCCCGTGTATATCGGTGATTATTGTGGAGACAGGACTCTGCTCAACCGAGCGGCTGAGAAGCTTAAGCTGTTTTTCTGTTTTTTTCTTTTCCGTCACGTCGTGGATAATGGAATGAAGGAAGGCCCTGCCTCCTGAGGAGATTTTGTTGCTGTATACCTCCACATCCCTTATATCGCCATTTGCCGTCCGGTGACGGAAACTGAACCGGGTGTTTTGAGCAGTGCCGGCCCTGGCTATTTCGGCCTTGAGCTCCTGAAAAGAGAGGGTGTTTATCTGAGAGATATTCATCTTTTTCATCTCTTCAATACTCCAGCCGTAAAACCGCGAGGCAGCCTCGTTGGCCTCAATTATGGCACCGCTGACGTGGTCAATCAGCAGTTTAACCGCAACATGCTTAAAAAACACATTCCTGTATGTCTCTTCGCTTTGGCGAAGGGCCGATTCTGCCTCCTTGCGCCGGGAGATGTCACGCAGGAAGAAAAGAACACCGGTTTTCCCTTCATATATGATCGATTGGACTGATGCCTCAACCCAGACTTCACTTCCGTCTGTCCTGATGATCTTTTGCTCGAGCAGGTCATGGCCGGTTTTGATTTTCCCGTTCAGCCCCTGTATTCGTTCCCGGATTACGTCATGATAATCGGGATGGATACGTTCAAGCACCGGGGTATTGGTACATTCCTGCGGGGCCGTTGCACCGAAAAGCCGGCATGCGGCCTGGTTCAGATAGGCAAAATTGTCTTCTGTCTGGATAAAAATAGGGTCAGGTGCACCCTCTACAATGCTGCGAAATATATTACTTTCCATTTTATGTTTTGCTTTCCCTGGCTGTCCCTGTTGACAACGCTCCATATATACAAATTTAAGCAATTATCCTCAGGAGTGTTATTGGGATGAATTTTTTGTACCGGGCCACTTTGTGGATCAATGGAAATTAAAACGTACGGTATGCCTTTGTGGTATGGCAACATGCCTAAAAACAGCCTGTAAGGCACTAATTTAATGCAATACAAATGTTCGCCTTGCGAATGCACTGACCGGGTGAGCATTGAGCCGTTACTTAATCTGGACTGAATCCGGCATCGTTATCAAATCTATAAGTATGAACGCATCCGGCAGGGTTACATGTCAGGGGGTAAAACGCAGCAGACGGGGAAATGCATCAACCAGTAACCGGGTACCAAAGCCTTTCCTGGGGGGTGGATCTTCACCTTTTAATGACCTTCTGAACGGGAAATGTCTCCCCGCCCCTTATTACAAGTAAATAGGTGCCGGGCATCAGCTCATTGAGGTTAATGGACAGTTGTACCAGTCCCGTATGATATACCGGCAGGGATTTGACTCTCTGGCCCTGCAGGTTGTAAAAAACAATACGGAGTTCATGGCTGCCGGGATTAATAAATTCAATACTGATAACATCTTCTGCAGGATTGGGAAAAACCCTCAGTCCGGGCTCCCCCGGTTCGGCTATTGTGGTAATATCGGCATCCATCAGGACAATTACCTCCTTGTCACTGTCGGTAACAGTAACCGATCCGCCGGTTTCAAAATAGCCCGGCTTTTCAGCAGTATAGTCATATGTTTCGGGCAGGATCTCTTCAATAACATATATTCCCTCATCATGCCGTTTACCATCAAAGGTAATGACCGCATCGGTGATCTCTTCCCCCGAGAGGGCATCTGCCACTGAGAAGCTCACAGCATAGGTCTTGACTGCAAATTCTGCATGAATGGCCTGGTCGCTGCTTACACTCCCGAATATATATTCCCCAACCGCCCCGACACTTTCCCCGTTAACAATAACATCGTAAACCCGGAAACCCTGGTCAGGAATGATGCTGAATACCTTCCTTCCCTTATCCCCGACCGCTACCTCTCCTGAC
Source organism: Bacteroidales bacterium (assembly GCA_007135095.1). GTDB lineage: Bacteria > Bacteroidota > Bacteroidia > Bacteroidales > PUMT01 > PXAP01. Next base: position 7,981 of record SLJO01000090.1, read on the forward strand.
GGGTCTATCCTGCCGTTTTCCCCGGCGGAGGCTGTGATAATATGTTCCGCGGCAGTCCCCTCTTTATAGAAGGCAGGTTCAAGAGTATATTCAAGGGACCCCGCATATTGATCAGTGGCGGTTACCCTAAGGGAAATATACCCCTGGGGCAGATACCCGGGTATCTGGGCGTAATACAAATCTCCCTCACCCTCTATTTCCAGTTCTGTCCATTCAGCATCGGTTCCTGTGCGCCACTCCAGGGCCAGGGTTGACATTCGGCCGATATCCGGGTCAGGATGCCCTTTTTTTATTTCAAACTGTATTGAATTCTGCTTCCCTGTTACCACATTATCTGTATGCTCATTATCTGACAAAATATTGAATGCCCGGATCCGGGGCAGGTACCTGCTGGTACTGTGCCCGCTCAATCCCATTTTCACCATTGCACTGCCCTGCTGCCCGTGTACCTGGTAATTGTTAAAATCAATTTCAAAAACATCATATTTTAACGCCTCAGGTATGCTTATTTCCATATGATACGGCCACCTGTGGCTTTGCATTGTAAAGTCTTCCAGCAAATCGCCCTCCTGAAGCAGTTCGCCCCCTCCGTAAAGCCTGTAAGGCAGCTGAACATAGTGCCAGTCGCCCATCTGAGATAAAAAAAGGTACTTCACGTTAAAAAGCTGCAGATATTCCCGGTTAATAAAAAGCTCGCCGTACCATCCCGGGGGACCCTGCCCGGATTTGAATTTTCCCTTTTCAATTACAACGGCCTCTGTCAGTGAACCTTCAAATATGTCTTCATACCGCCTGTAGGCTACAAGGCTGTCATTTCCATCGGCCGATAAATAAGGAGTGCTGAATAACAACTCTTCATCGCTCCTTGTCCACGGGCGCCGTCCGGCCGAATATATTTTGGACAATAAAGAGAGTCCCAGCTGCTCATATTTAAGATTAGGCGACATGTAAAATGTCTGGGTGAACGGCAGTTTCAGCGGCAGGCCGGTATGGGGGGCGCTGCTGAAAAAGTTTGTGTTCAGCCATACCAATGGCATGACCGTGGGGTGGTCATCGCGCTCTTCATGGGTTAGCTCAATATGTATCAGTTTTCCGGGGTCATATTCCTGCGAAACATCAGAGCTGCTGCCAAGCAGGCCGTCGCCCATTACATAATGTTTCTGGTCGCTGTGTGAGCTTTCCCAGGCTGTCCAGTACCACTCATAATTGTCATAATCTGAAAAAAATCTCTCCTCCAGATCCACCCGTGTCATTCCCCATGAAAATTTCCGGGACCGGTGGGTAAACCTTTCATGGGTATAAGTGGGTTCAATTGCCTCACCATGCCTGTTTAAATTCGTAATTTTAATATGGTTCCCTGCCTCTGCCTTTTCTATTTCCAGAAGGGTGAATTCATCAATACTGATATTCTCTTTGATCACTGTTGTCTTATAATCGTCATAGGATACTATGATATCGTAAATACCCGGCAGTATCAGTGCTTCCAGCTCCAGGCTCCTGTCAAATTCCTCATATATTTTAAGTTCCTCCTCTTTCTCATTGAATAAGACCACCCTGTAGGGTTTTGCGTCAAAGACCATTTTCAATACCGAGCTTTTTATAAATACAGCCGGCACAGAGGAGCGGGCCTGCTCTGATATGATTTCAATGCGTCCTGAATAACTCATCGGGTCTGTTTGAGGGAAGGGCACAAGGCGGGTATCAACAGTAACTGACACTAATACTTCCCTGGTTTCTCCCGGTGGCAGGTCAAACGCCGGTGGAGAAAATGAAAAATCAACACCATCGGGAAAGCCATCGCCGGGAGAAAGTTCAACCCACTGAGACTCAAATTGGTAATTGTGAATGCTGACAGATTCCGTTGCCGTCCAGATATCGTGCGCAAGGTCAGCAACCCCGAAATTCAGTATGGCAGGAATCACTATCAGCTCAGCCATATCAGCCGCCTGCCCGACATCTATCCGCCCGGCTCCCTGGGTCCATATATCCAGTCCGATGTCAACAGCGCTTTGCAGGAGAATGCTTTTTACCTGTGACGGCAGAAGGTCATTGGCCCTTTCCAGCAGCAGGGCAGCAGCCCCCGCAACATGCGGAGCAGCCATGGAGGTTCCGCTTTTTGCTCCATAGCCTTCATTTAAAACAGGAGCGGTGGTGAGCACCCCGGGCGCCACTATTTCAGGTTTAACTCCGTAGATTCCATTCGAGGGCCCCCGGGAGCTGAACGGGGCGATGTTATCATCCACGTCGGTTGCTCCCACTGTAATGGCACTCCTTGCCGCTCCCGGTGAAGTTATGCTCTGGTAGCCCCGGGAGCCTGTATTTCCGGCAGCAACCACGCACACCACGCCCGCGGCCATGGCATTATCTACGGCAACAGACAGCGGGTCGTCCGGCTTCCCGCCGGCACTGCCCAGGCTGAAATTCAGTATATGAACCTCATCAATGACAGCCTGTTCAATGCCTGCTATTACGTTTGAGGCCGATCCCCTCCCGTTTGCATCCAGTACCTTGTAGCCCCTTAATTCAGCACCGGGCGCTACGCCCCTGGCCTTCCCGTTTGCCGCAGCAATACCTGCAACATGGGTCCCATGGGAATTGTCATCCATCGGATCATCATTGTCACTCACAAAGTTGTATCCGCCAATGACCTTGAATCCGGGCCCCAGTCCACCGCCCAGGTCAGGGTGCATGTAGTCGATGCCGGTATCCACTATACCGATCACAATGCCCCTGCCTGTGAGTCCATGAATGTTTTGGAGATTCTCCGCGCCAATAAGCCGGGTGCTTTTATCAAGTGAGGCATATACCTCGCTGTCCTCATAAACATCCTTTATATAGGGAAGGCGTCGGATTTCACCGATCACCTGCATGCTGGCGCTCAGCGCCACCCCGTTGAGCACAGTGAAGTATTCCCGCCTGATGGGGCTGACAAGGGCTTTTTTCTGCATTCCGGGTATTTCCCTGATCCTGCTTTCTATTTCCGCCAGATCGGATCTGAACCTTTGATGCCCGGTTTCAATAGCTGATTTATAGTTTTTCAGCCTTTGATTAATAGCAAACTCCCCGGGAACCATATGTTCTGCAAGGGGTGGCGTGGTGAACCTGACAATAACGTCAACAACTTCATCGGGTGCATAATGGCTGAATTCATTGATGATGCTGTCGCCAATCAAAAAGTATCCGGACATCCCTTCATCGGGAAGGATTACAGGTTTTGAACCGCTGCCGGTACTGGCTGAAAGGGAAAGGGTGGCGGTTTCCATTTGCTGCGGGGAGGCGGCTGCCGGGGGGTAACCACCGCAAACAAGCAGCGGGAGCAAAGCCAGGCATACTACTGGTGCCGCCAGCGGCAGGGAAGATATTCTCTTTAAAAAAGGCTTTTTATTACTTTTAACCATTCTGCAGGAAGAGCTTTGTGCGAACAGTGATTATTACATTGCCTTGTTGCAGGAGAGAAGCGAAATCCGGATTCCTGAAAGCTGGATATGATGGCGCCGGACTTACTGAATGATGCCGTGAGATGGTGCCTGGTGACCCGTAATATCTGTAAACAGATGCCCGGATCCCTGAAAGCCGGATATGTTGGCACCCTGATTTCCTGAAAGCTGAACGTGAAGACGCCCGCATTCCGGAAAATGAAATTGTAACTTCTGGAAGGAGGAACGGGAAACTGATTTATGAATTCAGGGGTGTTCCTGCCTGCAAAAGTCAAAAATATGGCTGAGAGGTGAGGTTATGTATGATGGGGGTTTCATACAATTATTCAACAACTAAACAATCAGATTGTTTAATTCAGGCGGGGGTTTCTGGTGGTGCCGGGAAGCCGGCAGGCCGGAAAGTCGGCCTGCTAAGGCGCCGCATTCCGCGGGGTGCCGGGTTTTACTTAACTCAACAGGAGGCTCCGTTCGCCGCTGCGGGGCATGACATTGAAGCGATCCGGCGCCGGCCGGTGTTCTTCAAAACCACCTAGTAATAATACCATATGGTGCGGTAATCCCTGATGTTCTCACCCCTGGCGGCAAGCGCTTCAAGATAGTGGTATATCGGCACATCGATATAATTATAAGGGGGAACGGGCGTGATGTTCTTTTCCCAGGGATGGAACTCGTAAACCCTGGAGCCGTCGGGCATGATCATGACCACCCTGTGATCCTGCCATGCACGCAGGTGATTTTTTCCAAGTTTGGGGACATTGAAAACAGGTTCGTCCGTGCGGTCCAGTCCGGGAAGTAATCTTGCCTCTTCCTTCCTTTCCTGTAACAGCCGGGCAACCGGCACCATATAGCCGCGGGTCTCGTCCTTCCCCTTCATATTGAAGGTGTAATAAGGATCGATCCCGATCGATTTGAGGTCCATTCTAAGCTTGACCGATTCGAACCGCCTTGAATTCTCAAGGGTAAAGACCTGCTGGTTATAGATGCTCAGTCCCGCTTTCCGGATCATTGATACCGCTGCCGCAGCCTCGGGGGTTATTTCATAGGAGTGCTCAAAGTGCGTTATTACGGATATCTGTCTCCTGCCCGGCACATTGAACCGCTCGAGCATGGATACCAGTTTTGGTGTCCATCTCATGGGAAGCACGACAGGAGTGCGCGTGCCCAGCCGCACCCGGTAAATATGGTCCTTGCCGGCTATAACCTCAAGTATCCGTTCAATTGCCTCATCTTCCATAATCAGGGGGTCGCCCCCTGTGATAAGCACATCTCCCACGCTCTTGTGCTCATCAAGCCAGGCCAGTGCCTGGTCAACAAGCTTGTCAGAAGCCTGCGCACCGGGATCCATGCATTCATCGATTTCCCAGTTCCGCTGGCAGTAAACACAGATCTGCGAGCAGGTATTGTAGGGCTTCAGTATACATATTCCGGGATACCGCCGGGTTATAAGTTCTGTGGGGGAAGTGTCATGCTCTCCCATAAAGTCAAGCCTCATGCCTCTTACATCACGGCTTTCCACCATCATATCTATATATTCAGGGGGCGGGATCACCTGAGCCCTGATGGCGTGATCGTAACCCAGCGACAGCTGCCTGTCCATCAGCGAGAGGTAATACGGGGTGATCCCGAAGGGTATCCTGTTGCGGGCCGCCTTGCTTACAGCATCCTTTTGCCGCGGGGAAAGTTCAATGAGTTCAAGGAGCGGTTTTTCATCCTTTATTATGTTCTTCAGGTGCCACCGGTAGTCATACCAGTCATTGCCGGTGGCTCCGAAATACCTGAGCACATTCTTCTTGTTGTCTTCGCGCCAGTCGATCACATCGGATTCCAGTCCGCTGAGGTATTTCCTGCAGTATTTTTGCATTCCGGCGCCAATCTCGTCGAGTATCATGGTACGTGCCCGGGCAGCCTCCCTGCCCTCCTTCCTGAGGAAGCCGGGAATACCCTTTTTTGCCCCTTCCGATTCGTAATAGATATTCGCCATTCCCGCAACCCCGCGAAAAAGGTTAATAAACTCCATTATAAAAGCTATCGAGATGTCCTTCCCCGTACCTTCACTTTCTCTTGCCTGTTGCCAGAGTAATTTAAGGGCGGAGGTGGAGGTTCGCTTTTCGTTAATGGGGCCGAGGATGCTGCGGAAGACCCTGATGCACTCTCGCACCGTCGATTTCTCCAGTATATGCA
>SLJO01000123.1 GCA_007135095.1 Bacteroidales bacterium
ACAACATGCCTTTGTTCATGCACGACAAGCTGTGTAAGCCAGTCGCCGCCCCTGATTGTCTGCGGATAGGTGGGATAAAGTTCCATCCTCTTCGGAGCCCATACTACCAGTCCGTTGGATCTTATATTGTGGTTATGTACAATTACAGGCACAGGATCAGGCTGATGGCTGAGGCTGTGACCGGCGAGTTCATATGCATCCTCCAGCAGTCCGGCTAGTTCGAAGGCCCTGGGTGCAAATGACTGTGGAAATATGATCCTGAAATTACCGGTATTGATCTGTTCCCACTTAAGGGATGCCGGCGACTGACCTGTCTCAAAGAATTGTGCATAGACCCGGTTTGCCGGAAACAGGAGCACCAGCAGCCAGAAACATATATTTATCACAAGTAGTGGTCTCACTTTTAATCAGAATGACAACGTCCAAACCCGGGTGATTTAACCTCCCGCTTTTTTTGTCCTGTATCCCAGTTCCGATAATACCGCAATCACCTTATCGCGAAAATCCCCCTGGATAAGTATTTCCCCTTCTTTGGCTGCCCCCCCGGTACCGAGCTTGCCTTTCAGCATTCTGGCAAGATCCGCCAGGTCATCGCCGGATCCCTGGAACCCGGTGACAAGTGTTACAACCTTGCCTTTTCGCTGTTTCCTGTCCAGCCAGACTTTGAGATTCTGTTTTGAGGGAGCAGGAGTTACTTCCTGCTCAGGTTTTTCACCCTGATATTCAAAATCAGGGTTGGTTGAATATACAACGCCGCCTGATTTGCTTTTTCCTTTTTTGGCCATCGCTGAAAATTAACAGTCTTTTTAAATTATTGCACAAATGGCAAAAGTAACTAATTCATAAATGCTCCATATGGATGCAAAGCCGGCTTAATGGGCCTGTAGCCAGTCATGTCCGGTCCCTGTGTCAACCGTAAGGGGCACCGTAAGGCTTACCACGGTCTGCATTGCAGTGGTCACAAGCCCCCTTACCATTTCAAGCTCAGGCTTGAAAACATCGAAAACAAGTTCATCATGCACCTGAAGGACCATTTTTGTCCTGAGTTTATTTTCTTCAAATTGCTCATGGATCCTTATCATGGCCATTTTGATAATGTCGGCAGCAGATCCCTGTATGGGAGCATTTATTGCGTTCCTTTCGGCATTCCCCCTCACTGTGCCGTTTCGCGAGTTGATATCAGGAAGAAAGCGCTTCCGTCCTTTTATGGTAACAACATAACCCCTGTCACGTGCTTCCATTATACAGTTGTCCATATATTCCCTTACCCCCGGGTAAGACCTGAAATAGCCCTCTATAAGCTCCCTTGCTTCTTCCCGGGGTATATTCAGCCGTTGAGACAGCCCGAATGCGGAAATGCCGTATATGATACCAAAATTTGCGGTCTTCGCTTTGGCACGCATCTCCCTTGTCACTTCGTCCATGCCTACTGAAAATATCTTTGATGCTGTAGCGGCATGAATATCCTCGTTTTTACTGAAGGCTTCTGTCATCCCCTTATCGCGGCTCATATGTGCCATCAGCCTCAATTCAATCTGTGAATAGTCGGCCGCCAAAAGAATATAATCATTATTGCGGGGTATAAAGGCCTTTCGTATCTTCCTTCCCTGTTCCTCCCGAATGGGTATATTCTGAAGGTTGGGATTGGTCGAGCTCAGGCGTCCGGTTGAGGTAACTGCCTGATTGAATGAGGTGTGTATTCGGCCGGTAACTGGATTTACAAGCCGGGGAAGGGCGTCCACATAGGTGGTTAGCAGCTTTCTGATTCCCCGATATTCCAGGATGTGTGATATTACAGGATGTTTGTCCCTTAGTCTGTCCAGCACCTCCTCGTTGGTGGAGAACTGCCTGGTTTTAGTCCTTTTTGCCTTATCCATGATTTTCATCCGGTCAAAAAGAACCTCTCCCAGCTGCTTTGGGGAGGAGAGATTAAATACCGTTCCTGCCATTTCAAATACCTGCTTTTCAATTTTCCGGGACTCTTCTGCAAGCTGAACCGATATTGTTCTTAAAGCATCTGCATTAAAGGCTATTCCGGCCTCCTCCATTGATGCCAGAACATTTACAAGGGGCATTTCAAGCTCACGGGCGAGGGACTGAAGTCCCGATTTAACCAGCTCATTTTCCAGCACTTCCTTCAACTGCCAGGTAATGTCTGCATCTTCACAGGCATATTCCTTTACTGTTACCACATCAACCGATCGCATGTTAATCTGGCCTTTTCCCTTTTTGCCGATAAGTTCTTCGATCGTAACGGGCGAATAACCCAGATAAGTCGCTGCCAGGAAATTGATATTATGCCTTTGCTCAGGCTGGAGCAAATAATGGGCAAGCATGGTGTCAAAGAGCTCACCCCTGATCTGAATGCCGTGACCGGCCATTACAATCATATCAAACTTGATGTTCTGGCCTACTTTACTGATGCTCCGGTCCTCAAAAACCTCCCTGAACTCACCTGCTATTGCAAGAGCCTCCTCATTGTTTTCAGGAAACGGCACATACCAGGCTTCATGAGCTGTGAAACAAAAGGCAATTCCTACAAGCCGTGCGCGATGCGGATTGAGGCTGTCAGTTTCAGTATCAAAGCAAAATTCCTGCTGCCCTGCCAGCAGGCCGGCAAGTTTTTTCCTCGCCGCGGGATCGCTCACCAGGTGATATTTATGATCAACGGTTTCCAGACTAAGCATACCTGACTTGTCCGGTTCGGATTCCTGTACTTCAGCACTGTCAAAAAGCGTGCCCTGGACCGGACCGGCAGAGAGAGGCTTTTGCCTGCTTTCCATCCCTGCAAAAAATCTTGCTGAAGTGGTGCGGAACTCAAGTTCATCCAGCAGGCCCTTCATCTCTTCAGCATCGGGATTTTTAAGCAGCAGCGCCTGCTCATCAAATTCAACAGGCACATCAAGGCAAATGGTAACCAGCCTTTTTGATAACTCAAGCAGGTCGGCTGAATTTTCGAGGTTTTCCTTCAGCTTGCCCTTGAATTCATGCAATCTGGAAAGAACATTTTCCACTGTTCCGTATTTCGAGATGATCTTTTTGGCTGTCACCTCCCCCACGCCGGGCACACCGGGTATATTGTCAGAAACATCACCCATCAGTGCAAGTACATCTATAACCTGGAGGGGATCATTGATATTGAAGTAGCTTTTCACTTTCTCCGGCCCCCAGACTTCAGCCAGGCTTCCTGACCGGCTGGGTTTATAGAGGAAAATATTGTCCGATACAAGCTGACAGAAATCCTTGTCGGGGGTCATCATGAAAGTTGTAAATGACTCTTTTTCCGCCTTCACCGCCAGCGTTCCTATTACATCGTCAGCCTCATAGCCCGGAGTTTCGATCACGGGGATATTGTATGCCCGGAGTAATTTCTTGATCCACGGAACAGCAGTAAGGATATCCTCCGGGGTTTTTTCTCTCTGGGCCTTGTAATTTTCGAATATATCATGCCTGAAGGTGGGTGTGGGGGGGTCGAATACAACAGCAATATGAGAAGGGTTTTCAGTTTTGATGACTGCATCAAGTGTATTGACAAAGCCGAATATGGCTGAGGTATTCAGTCCTTTTGAATTGTAACGCGGATTATTTATAAAGGCATAGAAGGAGCGGTAAATCAATGCATAAGCATCGAGAAGGAAAAGTTTCTTTTCTGACGACATATTCTGGCTTTTAGGGATTATCGGACGCAAACCATTCAGCATAGGCGGTAGCGGTTTCATGGAGGCGCAGTGAAAAAAGCTCGGTGCCATGGGGGAGCCTGTTAATGATCTGCCGGGCAAAATCGGCAATCATGTTCTCGCAGGTTGGCTGGTAATCCACCACCCGGAGCCTTTCAAGCATGGGGCCCATATCCTTATAGTGGTCTTCGGGAACCTCCCGGCTTATCAGTACGGCATGGTCGAGCTCTTTGATAATGGTTTCATTGACTATCTTTTTAAGATCACCAAAATCAATTACCATGCCCTGTTTGGGGCTGTTCCTGTCATTTACCGGTGATCCTGTAACGGTGACAAACAACCTGTAGGAATGCCCGTGCAGGTTCCTGCACGGCCCGTCATAATTCCAAAGGGCATGTGCCATTTCAAAATCAAATTGCTTTGTTACCCTCACTTTGGTCATGATAAAAATATTTTATTGTAAAATTACATGAAAACTTTCTCATTACCCGCACGGGATCAAAAAACATAGATCCTGCATAAACCGGAGATGGGGTTCGGGAGCTGATCAGGTCCCTATCCTTTTTGAGCCATTGGCAAAGGTTTAATCCCGAACCATATTTTTTTGAAAATAATCAGGGAAAATAATTGCAATCTCACCGGGAATTCACTACCTTGGATTAATATACCCTGGCTATCAGCAAATAAGAATGATCTCCCGAATTATTCACGCATTAACCTAAAAAATTATTTATGGAATGCCGCCATTGTAAAAATCCACTGGAAAAAAGAATCCTGGATCTGGGCTACGCTCCTCCTTCCAATGCATATTTAAAGGAGGATGACCTGCTTAAACCGGAATTGACCTTCCCCCTGCGCCTTTATGTTTGCCAGCGATGCTTCCTGGTACAAACAGAGGACTATTCACTTTCTGAAGAATTGTTCCCAAGCGACTACGCCTATTTTTCTTCGGTTTCCAGCAGTTATCTCTCCCACGCAAAATCATATTGCGACATGATTATCCCGCGCCTTGGTTTAAACAAAAACAAAAGGGTGCTGGAGATCGCGTCCAATGACGGATATTTATTAAGGAATTTTGTTGCAGAGGGGATCTCCTGTATCGGTATAGAGCCGGCGGCCAGCACGGCCGATGTTGCAGAATCGCTGGGCATTCCGGTAATACGTGAATTTTTCGGAAGTGAATTTGCTCAGATGTTCATCAGAGTACATAATCCCGTCGATCTTATTATTGGGAATAATGTATATGCACATGTTCCAGATATAAATGATTTTACTGCCGGACTGAAAATTGCCCTAAACCAGGGTGGCACAATAACCCTTGAGTTTCAGCATATATTAAGCCTGATAAGGTATAATCAGTTTGATACGGTTTACCATGAACATTATTCTTATCTCTCTTTGCATAATGTTTGCAGAATATTCGATGATAATAACCTGCGGATTTTTGATGCCGAAAAAATCAGCACTCACGGGGGAAGTCTTCGTGTTTATGGATGCCATAGAAATGACGAACGGAAAGCGAGCAATGCCTTAATGGATGCCCTTGAGGAAGAGGATGATGCCGGCATGAATGACCTGCCTTTTTACCTCACACTGCAGCCCCGGGCAAACCGGGTTAAGTATGATCTCCTGGGATTCCTTATTGAACAGAATCGCCTTGGTAAAGTGGTGGCTGCCTACGGAGCCGCCGCCAAAGCCAACACGCTTTTTAATTTTGCAGGAATAAAACAGGATCTCATTCCCTTCATTTGTGATGCTGCAAAGTCAAAACAGGGAAAGTTTCTTCCGGGCAGTCACATACCAATTGTGCCTGTGAGCGAGATAATAGAACAAAAACCCGATTATATCCTGATAGTTCCATGGAACATCAAGGGAGAAATAATAGAACTCCTGGACTTTTCAAAAGCCTGGGGGGCGAAATTTATACTATCCATGCCTGAATTCCAGGTAGTTGAACAAACTTTCAGCGAAAACATAATTTAGCAGCAGTCGTTATACAGATCACGTTATAAATATCTGCTGAAAAACTTTGCCCGTCTGATGCTGAGTTTCGTATCCAGGTGTATACAGGAGCACCTGGACGGAATCCTGTCGGGTTGATGCCCCTTAAACCGGGCTTCCCTGTTTATTTAATTTAATCAGACTGAACCCCGGTCAGGGAACAGGATCATGCCCATGACCACCCCAGGGGTTGCATCGGATTATGCGCTTTAAGGACAGCCACAAGCCTTTGAGAGGACCATGCTTCTTTATGGCCCCGATTGAGTAGGCCGAACAGGTTGGGGTGTACCTGCATGAGGCCATGGTCATTGGTGATATGGCATACTGGTAAAATCTAACCATGGCGATAAGCATGCCGCTAAATATTTTCCTTATCAGTTGCATTTTTGAGGATAAACTGATGCAGCAGTTCCCTGAATCTTGCATTGATCATTTCAAAATCAAGAACCTCGGGGGAAACATACAGCACCATCATGTCAATTTTCCTGTTTTGTAAAACCAGGCCTTCATAAATAATGTCCCTGTTGAGCCGGTAGGACTCCCTTATCAGCCTTTTAAGCCTGTTGCGGTCAACAGCCCGCTTAATCCTTTTGCGGGGAACGCTTACGGCAAACCTGATGCGGCCGGGAATTTCACTTTCCGCCTCCTGCCATACAAGCCTGAAGGGGTAAAGATACAGGCTGTTCCCCAGGGTAAATAGCTTTTCGATTGTTTTCCGGCTGCAAAGCCTTTCGGATTTACTGAATTTCACCATTTCTGGAAATAAACCGCAATATAAGGCACACGACTGAATTAATCAATCACAATTATTAAGGTGAATAAAACAACGTGATTTCAGGGTCTGCTATTTCGGACTGCCGTTCTTATTGAAATCCTTTATGAATTTTTCAAGAGCCATGGTCATTGAGGGAGCAACGACTGAGGGCGCCTCTATATCCAGACGCAGTCCCGCCTTTTTTACGGCCCTTGCAGTGTGGGGCCCAAAGCATGCTATCTTTGTTTCTTTCTGTTCAAAATCGGGAAAGTTCTCAAATAATGATTTAATTCCGGAAGGACTATAAAAAACAAGAATGTCATAGTTGACATCTGAGAGGTCAGACAGATCACTGCTGACAGTCCTGTAGAGCACTGCTTTGGTATAGCGGATCTTGTTCTTATCAAGGATACGGGGAATCTCCGCCTTATGGATATCGGAAAGGGGTACCAGGAAAAACTCAGAAGCATGCTTGCTTATTACCTGTTCAACAAGATCCTTAAAAATATTGAGGCCGTAAAAAATTTTACGTTTACGGTAGACGATGTATTTCTGAAGATACAGCGCGATGGATTCAGAAATACAGAAATACTTCATGCTGTCGGGAATTGTTAGCCGAAGTTCTTCGGCAATCCTGAAATAATGGTCTATAGCTGTGCGGCTGGTAAAAATCACCGCACTGTGATCAAGTATATCAATGCGATCCTGCCTGAATTCTTTAGCGGGAATACCTTCGACTTTGATAAAAGGCCTAAAATCAATTATAAGATTATTCCTCTCCGCCAGCTCCAGGTAAGGAGACTTGTCATTATTCACAGGCTTTGGTTGTGACACCAATATCTTTTTAATTTTCAAGGTTATATAGTTTTTAAATGAAAACTACAAATCGGGATTTCGGTTATATCAAAAATGTCTCAAGTAATTTATATATGGTGAATATGGGGATAATTTCGAATGCGCAAAGGTACAAAATCAAATAAAAAACGGAAAACTCTTTTCTGACAATTATTTCAAGGCCCCTTACCAGCTGCAGGAGATAAAAAACAGCACCAAGAGCCAGGCCACTGTATATCAGAACATCATGAACAGTATCATCGGCATAAAGCAATCCGACTATAAGAGGCATTAACAGCAAACCAAATATTTTATTGTAAAGGGAAATGTTATGGTTGAATTCAGCGAACAGCTTTTTCCTGTCGAACAGGAAGCCAGCTAATCGCAGGGCGGCAGATTTAAAGGCAAACAATATTACTATGAATGTCGAGATTCCTAAAAAAAACAGGACAGGTCTGACATCGGTTGGGCTAAGGTCAAAATAACCGACAACGAACAGCAGGAAAAGTCCGCTGTTAACGGCAAAAATCAAATGGAGTATGATAAAGGCATACTGGGAAGGTGCATTTTTGTTTTTATAAAGTTTCATTGCTTCCTTGTAACTGAACGCGGAAATAAGCACGGGAGTCAGGAACTGTAAGTAGAATAGCTTTATCCAGGCAAGAAGCATGAGAGAAAGTATAACCAGACCAGGGATCCATGAGGTTGAGTATTGCAAACCGTGGTTAACTTCACCGGAAGTATCAGTTTCAAGATAGGCCTGATATGTTACGGAAGAACTGATGGCAGAAGTCTTCCCGTTTTCAATAAAGACGAACTGGCTGGCCGGCTGCGTTTGGGCAGTCTCCCTGGCGGGAAAGATATGCTCCCTGAAAAAGGGGATTTCAGCTTCAGGATCCAGGTAAAATGTAGCATCGTGCCTGAATTCACGGTCGACGGAGGGTACGGTTTCCGGGGCGGCTTCCCTGGCCTGACGAATAACAGGGGTGGTTTTATTAGTAGTTTCAGTCAGGGTTTCCTTAATTTCCCTGTCCCTGCTGTCAATCCGATCCCAGATGGACTCCCGCCCGGCAACCGGTTCGGGAACCTGAGTGCTGATCCCGGTGGAGTCAGGCGAGGGAGAAGGGACAGCTACCCGGAGAGTGTCAGGGGAAACAGAATGCAGGGTATCCCGGGCAGCAGTCCCGGAAGAATCCAGGAGAGTGTCAGGGGAAACAGAATGCAGGGTATCCCGTGCAGCAGTCCCGGAAGAATCCAGGAGAGTGTCAGGGGGAACAGCCTGCAGGGTGTCCCTGATTGCTGCTTCATCGGGAACCTCATGCAGAGGCTTCAGACCTGCAGAATCAATTGTAAATAAATAGGGATGGCCTTTAACCGACATGAAGTAAAAATCAGTTGGAATTTCGATGCAAAAATAGAAAAACAATCCGGATTTCCATAAATCTTACCGGCACAGTCTGGCAAAATGTTTACCTCTTTGATGAAACATCAGTGCTGCCGCATAAAAGAATTTTCATCACTGCAGCAATATTGCACCATTGTTGAAAACGATAAACAGGCTGCCATAAGTATAAAACGGGAGCATTCCTTTATTATTCACTTTAATTGTTTAGCTTTAAGGCTCTGTTATCCGAGGCGTTGATTATTTTATAATTTTCATTCCTCCCAGGTAATGCCGGTATTTTTAAGGGAAACGTTTTCATTTCCTGTTTAATTGCGGGGTTGGGAGCTGTGATTAAAATCTTTATTCACCAGGATGCAATTTTCCTCTTGCATATGAGGCAAATATGCCGAAAAAACAAAGAAAGAAAAACACCAGGAAGACAACCTGAATGCTCTGCAGGAAATATTGGATATTTTCTAAAATTACCGGCTCCTTTCCCATATAGAGGGACAATATCAGCATCACCAATCCCATCGAAAACATCTGCCCGAGCAACCTCATTGTGCCCATTGTTCCCGATGCAATACCGTAATATTTTGGACTGACCGCACTCATTATGGCATTGCTGTTGGGAGAAGAAAAAAATCCGAATCCAGCCCCCAGAAGGATAAGGGTTGCGATCACACAGGTTATGCTCATGCTGTTTACAAAAACAAGCAGGAAAAGGCCGGCTGTTGTCATGGCCATGCCGGCGGTGGCAAGCAGCCGGGGTTCTATCCTGTCGGACAGGCGGCCTGCCAGGGGGGAAATCAATGCCATGATTACAGGTTGCGCAACAAGCACCAGTCCAGCGTCCCGCGGAGAAAGGTCTTTAATATACTGCAAATAAAGGCTCATTATGAACGCAACAGCAAAAGTCGCGCTGTAATTGATAAGGGCAGCCAGGTTTGACCACGCAAAAACGGCATTGTTCCTGAAAAGTTTAAGCTGCATAACTGGAAAGGATTTCCCAAGCTCATAAAAAACAAACACAACGATCCCTGCTGCCCCGGAAAAAAGAAAGATAAATCCGGGGAGAACCGGCAGGAGGCTCAGGCCGAATATTAAAAAGAACAGCGATACCCCGTAAATAAGCGACCCGGATAAATCAAACGGCTCTCCTGCAGCTTCAGCCCATTCACCCCTGATGCGTCGTATGACAAAATAAACACCCACTACTCCCATAAGGGCGGTGAAGAAAAATATGCTGCGCCAGCCAAGGTATTCGGTCAGCAATCCGCCGCCAAAGGGCCCGAATGACAATCCGGCATACACGGAGGCAATGGTAAAGCCAATGGCTTTACCCCTTTGATCCGGGGGAAACACCGAGGTCACAATTGCAAGTCCGGTAGCAAATATCATTGAGCTGCCCATACCCTGAAGGACCCGGAATCCGAGTAATGTGCGGATGTCAGGGGAGAAAGGCAACAGCGATGATGCAAGGGTAAAGGTAATCATGCCGCAAAGGAATATCTTTTTGCGCCCGTAAATATCTGCAAGCCGTCCAAAGGGTACAAGAAATATTGCACTTGACAGCAGGTAGGCAGTTGCAATCCAGCCAAGTATGATTGTATCAACATCAAATTCCGAACCGATGGCAGGCAAGGCCAGATTGATGGAGGATCCCATGAATGGAGTAAGAAATGCGGAAATAACAGCTACCAGCAATACGGAACCTGTTGCCGTTTCATGCTTGTTAACTCTTGCTGTCATGGTATAACTAAAAACTGCAAAGGTACTGTTTCAACTGGTCCTTAATTCCGTTTATTCCTTGCTCCTGGAATCAATTATGATAGTTACCGGTCCGCTGTTCACAAGCTCAACCTCCATCTCAGCACCAAAATCGCCGGTTTTCACCTGTATTCCCGTCTCGCGGCACAGGTCACCGATAAAACTGTTGTAAAGTGGTATGGCAATTTCTGGCGGTGCTGCCCTGATATAAGACGGCCGGTTGCCCTTTCTGGTTTTTGCATGCAGTGTAAACTGGCTTATCACAAGGATTTCGCCGCCTGCCTGCACAACATCGAGATTCATTGTCCCGTTATTATCATCAAAAATTCTCAGACGTGCAATTTTCCCGCTCAGCCACCTTGCATCTTCAGGAGCATCTTCATGTTCGATCCCGAGAAAAACAAGCAATCCGGGACCAACACGGGCTTTTTGATTGCCCCCGGTACTGACGCCGGCATTTTTTACTCTTTGAATGACTGCCCTCATGCACTGTGAAAAGAGCCAAATTAGTAAAAAATATTAACTTCGTCCTTGAAAAATAACCTGATTTTAACCAAATAAATATAAATGAGTTTAAATACCATTTTCAGAGAGTATCTTTTATTCCCGGCATTAATCCTGGCTTTTTCGGGCGTTCTGCATGCAGGCACCATACCTGTTGACAGGTGGCTGGTTGTTACGGGACCGGACACCAGGCTTCCGGCATTTGCAGATACTGAGAATATAAAAGGGGAACCCTATACCACCACCAATCTGTTCAGGTTCAGCCCTCTTGATATCAGCAATCATTACCCCTTTGAAAACAAGGTGTTCCCCGGCGGAACCGATTTAAAATGGAGCCCGGCCATGGCCGATGATTCAGGCCTTGCCGGGATCGGAAAAAGCCAGGCTGGTGCCAACGGAACCGCCTACCTGGCAACCTACATATCAGTCGGCCGCTGGATAGAAGCCGACCTGGAAATATACAGCAGGCAGAAACTCGAGGTTTTTCTCAATGGAAAACCACTCGGCTCAAAAACAACCACCCAGGAAAACGAGGCAGAACCCGGGAAATGGAACCAGAAGATTGAACTCCCTGCGGGGAAACACAGGTTGATTATCAGGACATTTCATTCCGGCACGGACAAAAGCCCGTGGCAGATAGGTGCCGGCCTGAAAATTCCCGGCTGGGCAGAAAATTCTGATATAAAGGTTGAGCTTGATCCCCTGCAGGGCAAGAACATCAACCACCTTCTGGATGGGATCAAGGCCGGTCCCGCCACCCTTTCATCCGATGCCGCCTTTTACGCCGCAAACTTCAGCAGGACCCTCCCTCCCTCAGACAGATCGGAAAACTGGCTGGAAGTAAAGAGGGTGAGCGACGGAAAACTAATCCATTCTTTCAGGCATACGTCCATCAAAAATTTTGCATGGGCCCCCGTGGGAAATAAATTCTCATACATAACCGAGAGGGACGGAAAATCCAGCCTGTGGATATACGATATGAACAGCGGCAGCTATTTTGCATTGCTTGAAGACATTGAAGATTTCGGTTCATATAACTGGTCGCCGGATGGAAACTTCATGATTTACTCGGTTAGTGAAAAGAATTCCGACGAGGAAGGCGATCTGAGAAGGATACTGGGAATGAGGGACAGGCTGCCGGGTCACCGCACCAGGCATTTCCTGTACAGGGCAGATATCCATACAGGCTGGCAACAAAGGCTGACTCATGGGTTTCTTACAACATCACTTCACGATATCAGCCCTGACAGCAAAAGGATATTATTCAGCCAGAGCCGCCCGGACTATCTTGAAAGACCGTATTCCAAACAGGATGTTTTCATTATGGACCTGGAATCAATGGCTGTCGATACGGTTTTTAAAGACATGCGGTGGGGCGTTTCCGGCCAGTTCTCACCGGATGGGAAAAAATTGCTGATGACCGGCGGTCCGTCGGCATTTGGTGAAATTGGCGAAAACATCCCCGAAGGAATGATCGCCAATAATTACGACACCCAGGCATATATTTACGATCTGGCCGGCAGGAACGTCGATCCCATTACCAGGGAATTTGACCCTTCCGTATCACAGGCAGTCTGGAACAAAAACGATAATTCCATATACCTGGTTGCAGGGGATGAGGACCTGATGCAATTGTTCAGGTATAATTCCAGAAACCGCAGGTACGCCAGGGTTGATGCCGGCGAGGATGTGCTGAGCCGGGTGAATATGGCAGTAAATGCACCATTTGCAGTGCTTTCAGGATCGGGCATATCATCGCCTCCAAAAGTATCTTTACTGGATCTTAAGACAGGCAGATACAGGGAGCTTGAAAACCCGGACCGTGAAAATTTTAAAAATGTGGTTTTTGGTGAAACAAGGGAGTGGGATTTCAATAACACCGAAGGGGTGCGAATTCCGGGGAGAGTTTATCTTCCGCCTGATTTTGACGAGTCGGGAAAATATCCTTTGATAGTATACTATTACGGGGGCACCAATCCGGTTTCAAGAAGTTTCGGGGGACGCTATCCTTTCAATATGTATGCGGCCAATGGTTATGTGGTATACGTGCTTCAGCCATCCGGTGCAACAGGTTTCGGCCAGGAGTTTTCAGCGCACCATGTAAACAACTGGGGACTGACGGTAGCTGATGAGATTATCAGGGGGACAACATTGTTCCTTGAAGACCATCCCTTTATCGATACCCGGCGGATAGGCTGTATGGGGGCTTCATACGGGGGTTTCATGACCATGCTCTTGCAGACCCGCACCGATATTTTTGCTGCTGCTATTTCCCATGCAGGGATCAGTTCGATATCAAGCTACTGGGGAGAAGGGTACTGGGGGTACGGATACAGTGCAGAGGCAAGTGCCGGCAGCTTCCCATGGAATAACAGGGAGCTGTACGTTGAACAAAGCCCCTTGTTCAGTGCCGATAATATTACAACACCATTGCTGCTGCTTCACGGTGCCGACGATACCAATGTGCCGCCAGGGGAGAGCATTCAGCTTTATACTGCCCTGAAACTTCTTGGCCGCCCTGTTGAACTGGTCAAAATAGCGGGAGAGGACCATCATATTCTAACCTACAGCAGGCGGATCGGATGGAGCAATACAATTCTTTCATGGTTCGACAAATGGCTGAAAGACCAGCCCCAATGGTGGGCCAACATGTATCCTGACAGGAACTA
>SLJO01000214.1 GCA_007135095.1 Bacteroidales bacterium
TTTAAAAAATTATCTTTGTCACATTTCAAGATATATGGAATTATTAATGCGTTATTGAAATTTGACAATTATGATGAACCTCTTTGCAACAATTATTGGAAGTTTTAAAAGCCGAAATCATGAAAATTAGCACAAGCAAGCCCGTGGTAAAAATACTCTTAACCATCCTGAGGATGGCGGTGGGATGGTATCTCCTTTATGAAGGGATGACAAAGGTTTTCAATCCCGACTGGACCTCGTTTAATTATCTATCCAATACATCAGGATTCCTCTCCGGGTTTTATCACGCAATCGCTGCCAATCCCGTAATACTAAGAATGGTCGACCTGATGAATGCCTGGGGCCTTGTTCTTATAGGGCTTGGACTTTTCGTGGGATTGTTTGTAAGGTTTGCCGCTGCAGCCGGAACTATCCTGCTGGCACTCTACTATTTTGCCTACCCACCGTTCGGAGCTTCACTTTTCTTTTCGACTGAAGCGAGCATGTATATCGTTGACCGTAATCTTATCAAGATCATGGTGCTGCTGTTTTTTGTATTCACCAGGGAGAAAGGCTATGGACTGGATTCGATTACCGGCCTCCTTATTAACCGGATCAGAAACCGGTATTCTCCATCCGGCAAAACATCTTCGCCTGAAATGTACAGATCACGACTGGATATTTTAAAGAACCTGGCTACCCTTCCTGTTCTTGGCGCGCTCGGGCTCGGTGCTTACAGGGTCAAGGAACGCTACGGTATTGATGCTCTTTCCGGGGCTACAAATCCTGCAGCCTCCGTCAGAAGTTTTGGCTCAATACAGGGACTTTCGGATCCTTCTGGTCATCCTGTCAACCAGCCTTTTGGGCAGGCGGTGGGCATTTTCCCCGGGCGGGTTGTATGGGCATGGGATAAATCTGCCACGAGAGCGGAATGTACCAACACATTAAAGGATGATGGACCTGATTTTTGGTTCCAGGATAAAAATACAGATCAGGCCCGTGTTTCTCAAATGATTTCACTGGGTATTCAACAACTTACGGGTAAATCTTCCGATAGGGAATCCTGGGATGAGATTTTCCGTCATTATAATAGAAAGAACGGGAAAGGGGATATTGGCTATAAAACTGGTGAAAAGATATTCCTGAAGCTCAACTGCACGGCATCAGGTAGCGTTAACAGAAATACCATGGAAAGAAACTGGGAAGGCAGATGGATCGACACATCTGAAACTTCTCCCCAGATCGTGCAGGCTGTTATCGGACAACTCGTCAACCATGCAGGTGTTCCCCAGGAGTTTATCTCCGTGGGCGATCCTCAGCGCAATATTTACCAGGATATGTACGAGAAATTATCTGCCGAATTTCCTGAAGTAAAATATCTTGGAAACAATATCTGGAACCAGGATTTGAAGATAATTGAAAATGGCCGGACTCCCCTGACAATTAGTGATAAGGCGGTGATAAATTATTCGGACAAGGGAACTGTCATGACTGATGTTATTTCGGATAATCTTTACGGGATATTCGATGAAATGGAGTATATGCTAAATCTTCCCATGATGAAAGGGCATAATGGAAGCGGGATCTCGGCATTTCCCAAAAATCATTTCGGATCTCAGGCAAGGGGATTGTCGGCTGTACATCTTCATGGCGGTTTAATGTTCCTGGACCGGTTCGGTTACGGGAAATACAGGGTGACGGTTGATATAATGGGTTCGAAATACCTGGGCAAAAAAAACCTGGTATATATACTCGATTCATTATGGCCGGGACCAGATTGGGGTGATGCTCCTGTAAAATTCGGGATGAGCCCGTTTAATGATCATTGGGCTTCATCTATCTTTTTCTCATTTGACCCGGTTGCCATTGAATCAGTTGCATTTGACTTTCTTCGCACTGAATTGGATGGTACCAATAAATACACGAACAAGGCTTTTCCAAATTACCCGGGTTGTGATGATTACCTGCAACAGGCAGCAAGTGAAGCAACATGGCCTGCCGGAATTATTTATTCTCCCAATGGTGATGGGGAAAAAATGGCCAGCCTTGGGGTGCATGAGCATTGGAATAATCCGATTGACAAAAAATATACCAGGAATCTTGGAACAGGTAGCGGTATTGAGTTGATACCGATATTTGTTTGATTGGTGATTCCCTTGCCAAAATAATTTATCAGGCAGCCTTTGGTCTCAAAATGGTATGCAGGACTATCCAGCACTTCCCATAACAAGGCAAAAGACTGCCCAATATTATTCAGGGTTACCTGGTTTTGTTTCCCGGTGCCGGAGTTTCCGGCAGGCAGACCAGAAAATTAACCACTTACAGAGTTAAATTTGTGAGTGGTTTTTTTTGCATTCAATTGGCCCGGAAATATTGGAGGATAAAGGTTGCATAATTTTCTTGCCATCTATTTTACGATGTTTTGTGTTTGCGATATAAAAGCTGTAATTTGATGATATTCTAAATTCGGGCAAGATTTCTGACTTTGATAAAAATCTAAAAATAGTGATCAATATGAGATACATTATAATTTTTTTAATGCTGACTTCCTGGGTTTTATGTTTCGGCCAGCCCGTGAAAACAAATTCAGGAGCTTTGCAAGGCTTTGTTTTTGTAAGAGGCTTGCAGTATGAAACAAGTAATAATATAATCAATACAGGCGATTTCGAGATTCTTGATCATCCCGTTACCAATCTGGAGTACAAATACTTCATTGATGCTACTGGTTATCGCGCCCCGTTACACTGGGAAAACGGCATAATCCCGCAAGGAAAAGAAGAGTACCCGGTCATTTTTGTCAACCGGGATGACACTGAGGCCTATACCTCATGGCTAACCCAAACGACCGGCCGTGTTCACAGGGTTCCGACTACCGAGGAATTTGAACTGGCTTCCCGCGGGGGGGTAATGAACCAATACCGCTACTACTGGGGGGATGCCAAGGACTTGTTAACAAGAGGAGAAGTAAACTTCAATGAAAGCGGCAACCGTGGATATGACCAGTGGGAAACCTATTTGAGACCGGCTCGATGGGGCATGCAGAACAGCATCGGCCTTTACCAGATGACAGGGAACATCTGGCAGATCACCAGCCAGAACCGAGACCCTGCAACAGCCAGCTGGCAGTATCGCACGGAAAAACTTCATGATTTGGAACGCATTGTCATGGGTGGCAGCTGGGCCAGCCCTGAGGAATTTCTTGATTGTGGAAGGACCTTTGGCCAGTCACCGGGCATGCGAACACCTGATCTGGGTATCCGCCTGGTACGCGAACCGGACAATGAAAAATGGAGCATCGAAAAGCGGAATATTGTTGCCGTCACCCATTCTACCGGGAAAACAGGAATTAGCTGGGCATTGCTGGAAACAGACAGGAGTGAGGTACGGTTTAATATTTACCGGTTAACCGGGTCACATCGTTCACATAACGGGATCAGGCTCAATGAGGAACCGCTCTTTTTTACATCATATCTGGATGAACATGAGATCATCGACGGAACACGTTATCAGTACAGGGTCATCGCAGTTGATCAAAACGGCTCGGAAGGCAACCCCTCCGAATGGGCTGCCATAACAGCGGGAGAAGAAGAATACCCGGTTGTTGCAAAATTCAAACCCATTTTCCAGGAGGGAGGCATGACACCTGTTTTCGGTGATATCGAGGGCTTCGGGAAACCCGGGTGCGTAATACGCCTTGACAACGGGAACAGGGAGATGTCACAGGACCCGGGAATACCCGTCCGGCTTGAGGCTTTCTCATATACGGGCAGGTCTTTATGGCGCAAGGATATTGCATGGCATTCCAATATTTTCGGCAGTGCCAACAACTGCCCCTTCAATGTCTGGGACATGAACGGTAATGGGAGGGCCGAGGTGATAACCCTCCTGCAGAAGGGAGATGATAATTTTCTTGCGATACTTGACGGTAAATCGGGAAAAGTTCTTCACACAACTCCATGGGACGAAATGGCGACCGACCTGTCACGTTCTTCAACCCGCATACAGATGAGCATTGCCTATCTGGATGGGATAAACCCCTCGGTTATAACCATGACCGGAATTTACGAGAATGAGATTATTTCTGCTTACGATAACGAGCTTAATAAACTTTGGACTTACGAGAGTTTTATGGAAACAAGCGGGACAGGCGGTCATAAAATAGAGATTGCCGATGTTAATAATGACGGGAAGCATGAGATTATTTATGGAACAACCTGCCTCAATAGCGACGGAACCCTGCGATGGTCGATATTCCGGCAGCACCCTGACATCATTTCCGTTTACAACCATATTCCCGAACGTCCGGGACTGGAGGTTCTTTTTATCATAGAATCGTTTATGCATGCAGGCATATACATGGTTGACGCCGATACAGGGGAGGTTATCTGGAAAAATAACCGGGAAGAAGATCCACAGTGGTCACACGGACATGCAGGCTGGACTTCCAATATCTGGAATGGCCACCCCGGGAGTGAGAGCGTTACCAACCGCCAGGGACATGGTGACAGGAATTTTCTGGTTTTTAATGCAGATGGAGAAAGGCTGACCGGGAATTTTCCCGCCGGGATCACTCCCATTGAATGGGACGGCGATAATACCCGGGAGCTCCTGGCACAAAACGGCAGAGTAATAGGCAAGTTCAACGGAACTGAGATAGTGCCTGTTCCCGGGGAAATGCCAAATCCCGTGCCTGGTTCCTCCCTTATCATGGTAGCCGATCTTTACGGTGATTTCCGCGGAGAGATGGTTATCAGCGCCACTGATACCGACGGCCGGCCCGCTATAATGATAGTTACAGCAGCCAGCCCTATAGAAAAGCGGTTTCTTGCACCAACCTGGAAACTTGAATATAACTTGTGGATTGCGCGCAACAGGGGCGGGGGTTATGGCTCGGTGCATGAATATGAGCTCAGGGAGGCCGGGGCTGATTCTGAATTTAACGAACAAAAAATTAGTAGCAACTAATCAATTTAGACGGCAGTTAATAAATCAGGTTTCCCGCTGAACTGCCGCACCCAGAGATGCAATCAATTAAAAATAAACCGGTTTCGGTTATATTTTCTTATCTCATGATCATTCTGAAATAATAAAGATCCGCCTGCTCGGTCCCCTCCATAACTGCACGCTCGGTGAATACAACAAGGTATTCATCTTCACCTATCGGGGCTATAGTAGGATAACCATAAAGATTCTGGTTCAAAGGGCGGTCACCATCGAAATCAAGCATGGCCCACGGGCGTCGCAGTTCATGCTGCAATGTCCAGCCATTTGGGTTGCCGAACACCTCATCAGGTCGTGCGGTGTAGATAAACAGGCTGTTTTGTTCGTCGCCGCGTGAATAGCGATCGCTGTTCAAGGCTATAAGCAGGTCGCGCTTACTGTCATAAATAAGCTGCGGTGCACATCCCCAGTGCAACTTAGGGGGAATGTTGGTCCTTGCCGGTTCGGTCCACGTCTTTCCGTTATCGAGGCTTTCCACCTGCAACAAGGGAAAACCATGCTGCCTTTCATCATCCCTGATCAGGGCAATTATCCTGTTGTTGCCGCACCATGCTCCTGCTATCTCAGTCAATTCGACATCATTGTTTTCGGCAACAATATTACCCTTTACCCAGTTCGTGCCATCACTGCTGTACAGTATACCGTTACGATGCCTTGCATATTGCATAATGCAGTATTCACCGGCATCCGGGTTGTAAAACATTTGCCCTGTACCCTGTATTCCAAAAAAGGCATCAGAAGTCTGCAGATCCGACCATGATTCCCCGCTATCATCACTGTAGATAAAATATTGCCCTTCAGTAACACGGCCATCGGGCATGTATCTTCTGAAAAAGGTTACGATCCTGCCCTCTTCAGTGATGCCGCCATGGATGTTGCGGTCGTCATATTGATGACTATTATAGACTGTTTCGACTTCGCTCCATTCATCCTTCGACGGATTGTAATATATTTGCGCGATATAGCCATCAGGTCCGACATGACTGCCTTCCATACCAGGATCAAACCTGAAGATAAGAATTATCCGGCCATCGTCAACCGATGCAAGAAAGCCTTCGCTTAGATGATCATCAACAAACATGACCGGCCTGACGGGAGATACATATAAGATACCCTCCCCGGCATGGCGATTGGTGCAGGATACAATTGACAGACACAATGCCAGTAAAGTCAAAAATGTGTTTTTCATTTGTTTGTAATTTTTTATTCTGACAGTTACAAAAAAGATACAATGTAATCATTTGGATAAGAAATATCCAATCCTCCTGTCTCTTTTCACACTTTAGCGGCTTCGATAAATACCCTCTGACAATATTGTGACAGCACCTGAAATTAGACAAAATCTCATTCTTTTTTCAATTTGGCAGAGTAGAATTAATATGATACCTTAATTTTCATTAATTTTAACTTAAGTCTTAAATTAAAATGATGAAATTTACCTGTGATTTTACATTCATTGTTGGTTGCACAAAATTCTAATTAATGAGATTAGTTTTTCATAAACATTTATTCGTTTTTTTGCTGATTCTGAATGCATTAAATTCTTCTTCGCAGGTAAAAAGCATAGGGTTGCCATCCATTGTAAACCATTTCAGAAGTGAGTACAGGGCAGGTACGCAGAACTGGAGTATTACTCAAAGTAAGAGCGGGTTCATTTACCTGGGTAACAATGACGGAATTCTGGAATATGACGGTACAAACTGGACAAATTATCCTGTTCCAAACTCATCAGTTGTAAGGTCTGTTCTGGCTGTTGGTGATACAATTTACTCCGGAGCTTTTGAGGAAATCGGTTTTCTTGCCCCTGATACTGAAGGTAAGCTCACCTATTCTTCACTGAACCATCTTATACCATCTATCTATACTGGTTTTGATGAGATTTGGAATATTTACGCAAGCCAGGGTAAAATAGTTTTTCAATCCTATAACTATCTATTTATCCTGTCAGAAGGAGAAGTAAAGGTTATCGAACCATTAACCAGATTCAGCATGCTTCATTTGGTCAATGATCACTTTTATATTGTTGACACAGATCACGGTTTGATGTTGCTGGAAAATGACAGTTTGCATCTTGTCAGCAATCACCCTGTATTTTTCCGGAATGAGATAAGAAACATTTTAACCCTGGATAACGGAGATCTGTTAATAGGCACTTCTAATGAAGGGTTATTCCTGTTCAATAAAGCAAGTAGCAGGATCACACCATGGGATACTGATGTGAACAAGCCCATAAAAGATTATAACCTCTATTCAGCACTGATGCTTTCCAATGGCGATCTTGCTTTTGGATCAGTTGGCAATGGTGTTTTTTTAAGCGATCAGGACGGGCAGGTCCTTCAGCATTTAAATCGCTATAAAGGGTTGCAAAACAACACTATACTCAGCCTTCACGAAGACAGGAGGAATAATCTCTGGCTTGGACTTGATAACGGAATCGATTATCTTGAAATTAGTTCACCACTGTCATTTCTGAATTACAATTTTAACATTGAGAGTGCATATACCTCATTGATCCATAATGGTGTTCTGTATGTTGGAACTAACCAGGGATTATACGCCAGGGAGTTTAGCGGGATTAATAATATCTTCCCTGATGCCAAAGGATTTGAGCTGATAAAAGGCACAGAAGGACAGGTCTGGTCACTTGAGGTTATCGATAATACCCTGTTTTGTGGTCATAATTTCGGATGTTTTGTAATTGAAGGGTTTGCAGCCAGGCAAGTATCCGATATCAGGGGGTTCTGGTCTTTTTTAATGCCTCCGGGAAGCAGTGAAACGATTCTGGCGGGCATCTATTCTGGTCTGGTCAGTCTGGTCAAGGACAACGGTCAGTGGGTATTTTATGATGAAGTTAAGGGTTTCCCCGAGTCCGCCAGGAGTATGTATATGGAAAATGAAAGCAACCTGTGGATTTCTCATGGATACAAGGGCTTGTTTAAACTTACCCTGAACAGTTCGCTAGACTCTGTAATTCATACTCAACTTTTCAGATCAGAATCAGGACTGCCCGAACAGTTTCCTTACAACATTCAGATTATTAATTCCGAGATGTATATTACTACTCAAGCAGGAATATTTAGTTATGATCACACGCGCAACTCATTCAGTAAACCCGGTAAAATTATCCAAATTTTTAAGGACAAGGGTTTTATAGACAAGATACATCAGGACAAAGCCGGGAATCTCTGGTACTTTACCAACGATTATCTGGGAGTAATGCGATTGCTTGAAGATGGTAAATATATCGATATTGTGGCACCATTTTCAGCTATCAATCAAGTGCTTATTCCAGCCTTTCAAAATATATACATTCATGATTCAGACAATGTATTTATTGGATCACAAGAGGGACTGATTCATTATGACCCCAATATCATTAAAGATTACAATAGTGCTGAGGAGGTTTTTATTAAAGAAGCAACTTTTTTTGATAAAAATAACGAGGCAATCTCCTGGTTTGCCGGAAACCTTGTGAATATCACCAATCACGAAACCAGGATAATTCCATATTCATGGAATTCTGTTATGCTCAGGTTTACCACTCCTGCATTTGAGAGCCCTGAAAAGATTCATTTCTCCTATCGTCTTATTGGCTATGATTTAAACTGGTCGCCGTGGAACCGGGTAAACTTTAAAGAATACACTAACTTAAAAGAAGGTGACTATACTTTTCAGATTAAGGCAGTTAATGCTTTTAATGCAGAAAGCGAGATAAAAAGTTTTCATTTTACAGTTAGACCTCCTGTTTTTCGTTCACGGGTTGCTTATATTTTTTATTCCCTTATATTGGGGTTAATCATAACCGGTAACTTCTATTATATCAGGAAAGGAATTTTTAAAACCAGAATGCGTGAAAAATTAAAACACGAAAAAAGACTCGCCCACCGGGAAAAACTCTTCAGGGAACAAACAACTCTGAGTGAAAAGGAAATTATCAATTTACGCAATGAAAGTCTCAGGAGCGAAATGAAGTATAAGAATAAAGAATTGGCAAATGCAACCCTGCACCTGATACAGAAAAACAAAACACTTAGTTACCTGAAGGAGGATCTTAATAAACTTCTTAAATCCAATCCTGCAAACATCACGGAAAAGGACAACATAAACAATCTTGTAAAAAAAATAGACAGAGACCTGCGTAACGAAAAAAACTGGATGGTGTTCAATAATTATTTTGATGAGGTGCATCAGGATTTTATTACCAGACTCAAAAGCCAGTATAATGATCTCACACCCAAAGAACTGCGCTTATGCGCATACCTCAGGATGAATATTTCCACAAAGGAAATTGCACCACTCATGAATATCTCCGTCCGGGGAGTGGAAATAAGCCGATACCGGCTTCGGAAAAAACTTCTACTCGATCATAATATCAATCTCACAGAATTTATTATGAATTTTTAGCAATAACAAAAATATCAATTTCGTTATTGTGAAACTGGTCCTCCCCATTTTATTATAATTATACATAAGTATATCAGGCTTTTAGCTTTTTATTTGATGCATCTATGATGTAGTGATTTTCCCCTTTGTAGTGCAGTTGATGTGTGCCTGAATTTGGAGTTTGGTTCTTTAGCAGGTTAAATTGTGGTAAAAATTACTAACTATTTATTATTAACTAAAAAAGCTATACTATGAAAACAACCATTTCTCAAATTTACAGGAAAATAATCTTTCTTCTTGGAGCATTACTTCTTGTTACTTTTGGCTCCTGCGATAAAGAAACGGAGCCGGCGCCAGAACCCATTGCGAGTTTTCAGTATGAAATCAGCGATGATAATTATCTGGAGGTTTCATTTACCAGTTTTTCGCAGAATGCTGTTTCTTATAGCTGGAATTTTGGCGATGGCGGAACTTCGACTGAGGCAAATCCTACGCATACTTATGCAGAGGCTGGTAGCTATAATGTGACGCTCACTGTAGAAAACGCTGACGGCGTACCTCATTCATTTTCTGAAACTATTGAAATTACTGATCCTGATGAAGCCCTAAAGTTGCTAACCGGTGAAACTTCGAAAACATGGCGGCTCTACAGGGAAGGAACAAGTATGGGTGTTGGTGAGAACATGGATAATCTTCGCGGATGGTGGTCACTTGAGAATGACGGATCTCGCCCCTGCAAGTACTTCCATGAATTTACATTCCACCTGGATGGTTCATATGTATTTGATGATAATGGATCTTTCTGGGGTGAAGGCGGTATATTCCCGGAAGAATTAGAGGGGACCTGTTTTGAAGCTGTCTCTTCCAATATGGTTAATGTGGATGGAGTAGATGTCAGCGCATGGCTAAGCGGCACTCATGCCTTTGAGTATGACCCTTCCACCGGCATGGTTACGCTTACAGGCGAAGGTGCCTGGATAGGCCTGCCCAAGGCTGGAACTGATGCCGAGGTAACGGTACCGCAAAACAATGTGACATTTAAAATAAGTATCGAAGAGCATACCGGCTATGACCTTATGCATGTACTATTTGTATATGACTGGGGAGTTTGGGACTTCTCTTACGCTTCCTATTCAGATCCTTCCCTTGAACCCGATGTAGTTGAAGAACAGGAGCCTGTAGTAGATCTTGAAAGCATTACTCCTGAAGAACTTGGCCACACCTTTGAGAGCGAAGAAAGTTTTGATTTGCTTGGATCATTAGGTGGTACATCAGTTATTACCCCTGGTGAAGATGATCCTGAAGATGATACTGCAACCAAAGTGGGTAAATTTGAAAGAACAAATGCTCAGTTTCAGGAGGCACAGTTGCGTGTATATCCAGAGCCCAAAAATATCCAGTTTGACAATTTCACTACAGTTTCTATTGAGGTTTATCTGCCCAGCACCAATACCTATGATCCCTTAACTAAAAAAGTTATTATTGGTTTTGGTGATGTACATACCACAGCAGAGTGGTGGACCAGATTGATTCAATATGAATCAGATGAATTGGCATTGGATGAATGGGTGACCGTAACTTTCAACCTGGATGATCCATCATTTTCGTCCGCTGAAGGAGAAACAGTATTCGATCGTGAGGATCTGGATATGGTATTTATCCAGATCGGTGGTGGAGATCATACATCAGAAGGTACTTTCTATATACGTAATCTTATTTTTGAGTAGGTTTGGGTCGTTTTCAGAGCTATGACCCGGAAGGGTCATAGCTCTTTTTTAAAAGGAGCAATAATGCAATTACGGCGTCATTACTTTTATTATCTGGTTATTATTCTTGTAAATCTTTCCTGTGATAAAGCGGATTCTATTTCAACAGATGATCCATCTCATCTTATAGTTGATATCACACAATCCGAAGAAAACCCGGGGACTATATTTATTCAGGCTACTGCTGAAAATGCCACTGAATATCATTTATACATTGGATCCGGCAATGAACCGACAGCTGTAAATTCTTCAGGGTCGTTTGAATATGAATTTATACAGCCCGGGTATTACCAGGTTGAGGTGCGGGCTTATGGCTCTTCCGGCCGGTATATCAGGGCATCAAGGCAAATATTGGTTGACTTGAGCAGGGATGTTCCTGTAGAGACCGGCTATATTTCACCCTTAACTTATGAAGGATATGAGCTGGTCTGGAATGATGAGTTTGATGGTACAAATATAGATCCTGCAAACTGGGTATTTGAAACAGGTACGGGATGCCCCCAGTTATGTGGCTGGGGAAACAATGAGTTGCAGTATTACCGGCAGGAAAATGCCTGGGTAGAAGAAGGGGTTTTAACTATCGAAGCAAGGGAAGAGAGTTTTCAGGGAAGCAGGTATACCTCGGCACGGATGAAAACACAGGAAAAAAAGTCATTTAAGTATGGAAGGATTGATATCCGGGCGTTGCTTCCAATGGGACAAGGTATCTGGCCGGCACTCTGGATGCTCGGAAATGATATAACAACCGTTGGCTGGCCAAAATGTGGTGAGATTGACATCATGGAGATGATTGGTGGCAGGGGAAGGGAAAACCAGGTGCACGGAACTGTCCACTGGGATATTGACGGACATGTAAATGCCGGTGGATCATATACCAGGCAAACTGGCACTTTCGCCGATGAATATCATGTATTTACAATCATTTGGGACGAGACCACCATTAAATGGTTTGTAAATGATAACCAGTTCTACGTAATTGATATTACACCCGGTCATATGACAGAGTTTCACCAGGAGTTTTTCTTTATTTTCAATGTGGCTGTAGGTGGGAACTGGCCGGGCAGTCCTGATGAAACAACAGTTTTCCCTCAGCAAATGAAGGTGGATTATATTCGGGTATTTCAAAAGAAATGATTAAATGAAGAGTTCTTCAAAATGGAACAATAATAAATTATTATATGAAAGCACAGTTTGTCAGACTATTCCTGGTATTGGGGATTACATTATTTCCTGGTATTTTATTTGCACAGCAACATACTATAGAGGGGATCGTCAGAGATGCAGAAACAGGTGAGCTAATACCCGGGGCGGCCGTTATGGAACAGGGGACAATACATGGCACCGTCACCGATCCCGATGGAAATTTTACCCTGACCGTTTCGAGCCCCGATGCCACACTTGCAATTTCATTTGTTGGTTACCAGACAGCGGATGTCCCTGTCAATGGTCTTTCATTCATCGAAGTAAATCTTAGTGTACAGTTAACTGAGCTTGATGAGATTGTGGTAATTGGTTATGGAACACAAAAAAAGAGGGTTGTAACAGGTGCAATTTCAACAGTGAGTGCCGATGATATTGCTGCTACGCCAACTCTTCGAATAGACCAGGCCATGCAGGGACGTACTGCAGGTGTGCAGGTAACCAATCTGTCGGGACAGCCGGGTGAAGCTCCAACGGTTCGGATAAGGGGAGCCGGTACAACCGGAAATGCTGAACCGCTTTATATAGTTGACGGAATGGCTGTTCAAAGCATAGATTACCTCAACCCCGGCGACATAGAATCAATAGATGTCCTGAAAGACGCTGCTTCAGCTGCAATATACGGGGCAAGGGCTGCCAATGGCGTAGTGCTGATCACTACCAAGGGAGGCAGTCCGGGTGTGATGAGTGTTACCTATTCAGGATACCATGGCATACAAAATGTTGCCAGAACAATTGACATTCTGGATGCCGACCAGTACCGGATGCTTATGAATGAAGGAGCCCGGAATGCCGGTTTATCAGAACCATTTGATCTGATGGAAATTCCAAGGCATAATACAAACTGGCAGGACCATCTGTTCCAGGAAAATGCACCAATGGCAAATCATGAATTGTCAGTGTCAGGGGGAACTGAAAACTCCACCTACGCTTCTTCAATATCATACTTTACCCAGCAGGGGATCATTGGCGGCGACAGGTCACAATTCGACCGCATGTCGGGCAGGCTTAACACCAGGCACCAGGTGAACAGTAATTTTAATTTTGGAAGCAATATTGCGTATTCACACCTCAGGCAGCGGGGTATTGCCAGCAACCAGTCATTCAACAGTGCATACAGCAGCGCCCTGAACCTGGATCCGCTAACACCGCTCTTTGTAGAGGATGAAGACATTCTCAACACCTTTCCCTATGCAACTGAACCTGTTGTCACAAGCCCCGATGGAAGAGTATACGGAATTTCCAGGCATGTTGGTGCTGAAATTGTGAATCCCCTTGCTTTACTGGAGATCCAGACCGGGAGAAACCGGTCAGATAAAATTGTCGGTAATGTTTTTGGCGAACTTGAAATCATTGAGGGGTTAAAACTTCATACAAGCCTCGGGATCGATCTGGCATATTCCCTGAATGATTCCCACACGCCACTGTTCTATCTGAATGGAGCGCAGCTGAATGTTGATAAAACAAACGTTTCCAAAAACATAGGCAGGTTCTATACCTGGCAATTTGAGAATACCCTTAACTATTCCAGGCAGGTCGATGACCACAATTTCTCCGTTCTTGCCGGAACCACTGCCAGCAAGTTTAACTTTGAGGACTTGTCCGGATTCAACGCTGATGTCCCGATTAATGATCCCAATCATGTATATCTCAATATGGCAACCGATACAGTCTGGACTGCATTCGGCGGTGCCGCTCATTCTTCCCTTTTGTCAGCATTTGGTCGTATAACTTATGACTATAAGAGTAAGTATTCTTTTACCGGGATTATCAGAAGGGACGGATCATCAAAATTCGGTCCCAACACCAGGTATGGTATTTTCCCTTCATTAGGTGTTTCTTGGGTGCTCAGCGATGAGGATTTTATCCCGGACCTGGGCCCGGTGAATTTTCTTAAGTTAAGAGCTTCCTGGGGTATTAATGGTAACCAGGAAATAGGCAACTACCAGTTTATTTCGGTAATGGATAAAAGCCGGGGATATATCTTCGGCGGGGGCAGAATGTTTGGGGCATCTCCTGCGTATATCGAAAATGCCGATATTCACTGGGAGGAATCAGAGCAGTTTAACATTGCCCTTGATGCAGGTGCCTTCAATAACCGGCTTATCGGATCGATTGATTATTACGTCAAAACCACCGGCGGATTGCTTGAAGTAATTCCAATTCCTGCACATGTCGGCAATAGTCCCCCGTTTGCAAATGTCGGGAGCGTCCGGAACAGAGGCATTGAACTGGCAATTGACTGGCGGCATGTTACAAACAGGTTACGTTACTCAGTGGGCATTAATGGTGCATACAACCAGAACAGAATGACCAGAATAGGCAATGAAGAAGGAGTGCTGCCAGGTGCAACCTGGGCAGTTGCCGGCATGGTAACGCGGACTGAGCTGGGTAAGCCCATTGCCCATTTCTGGGGCTATAAGACCGATGGTATATTCCAGAGTATGGAGGAGGTTTATCAGCACATCGGTCCGACCGGGAGGCAGCTTCAGCCCAGAGCAAGGCCCGGCGATGTGCGGTTTGTGGATGTTAACGGAGATGGTGTTATCAATGAAAATGACAGGACTATGATCGGTAATCCGACTCCTCCGCTGACCTTTGGTATGAATGGCTCGGTAGAATACAGTCAGTTTGATATCTCAATGTATTTTGTCGGAAGCTATGGAAACGATGTTTTTAACGGAGCGCAAAGGCAGGACCTTCGCTTTACCAACAGATCAACCGCCATTCTGGATCGCTGGACCGGTGAAGGCACTTCTTCGACTGTTCCCAGATATACATGGATTGATGTTAACAACAATTACCGGGTATCAGACCTGTACATTGAAGACGGTTCCTTTATAAGGTTAAAGAATATTCAGGTTGGTTATACTTTTAGCGACAGGTTTCAAAACCGGATTAATGCAACTAATCTGAGAATTTATGCCTCTGCTGAAAACCTGCTGACAATTACCCAGTACACTGGTGCTGATCCTGAAATCGGTGCCATGAGTCCATTTGATATCGGTATTGACAGGGGAATTTATCCACAGGCCAGAATCTGGCGGATGGGAGTAACCATGACATTTTAATCAAACAAGCTATGAAGAGATACTTATTTAATACCGCAAAAGCATTTATTGTTGTATTGCTTTTAACTGGTTGCGATGATTTTCTGGACCTGCATCCTCTTGACCAGGAAGTTTCATCAAATTTCTACCAGACAGAAGATCATGCTATGCAGGCCCTGGTTGCCGTTTACGATGTGTTGACCTATCAGTCAACTCCTGGTGTTGCATGGGCTCCATTTATTACGGTGTCTGATATACTTTCTGATGACGCCTATGCCGGTGGTTCTGATGCAAATGACGGGATGCAGCAGCAGGAGATGAATACTTTTAATATTCCAACAACCAACACAATTGTCCATTCCATCTGGATAAAGAATTATATTGGCATTTACAGGGCAAATCTGTTTTTGGAAATTATTGATGACATACAGGCAACCAGCAGTTTTAAGGCCAGGACCATAGCAGAAGCCAGGTTCCTGAGAGCTTATTTTAATTTTGAACAGGTTCGCTTCTTTGAAAATATACCACTGCTTACATCTACCATAAAAGGGCCTTCAGAATACGAACAGGAACAAAATACACCCAAAGAGGTTTACGATCAGATTGCTTTGGATCTTGTAGAGGCAATTCCCGGTTTACCGGGAAGTGTCCCCTCAGCTGAGGCAGGGAGAATAACCAAATGGGCAGCCCAGGCATTGCTTGCAAGGGTTTACCTGTTTTACAACGGAGTTTACGGGGGTGACCTGAATGCAGGAGCCACCACGGTTAACCAGGCACTTGTTATGGGATATCTTGAGGATTTGATTGAAAACAGTGGTCATGACCTGTTTCCCGATTACGGGCACAATTTCAGTCTGGTGGGAGAATTCGGAATAGAATCGGTTTTTGAAATATCTTACGGTGATACGCCTCCCTGGTGGGACTGGGGTTATGTAAGGGGTGGCAATGGAAACCTGTCTGCACAAATGCAGGGGCCAAGGGTAACCGGTTCCCAGAAATGGAACCGGGGATGGAGTTTTGCTCCGGTAAGCCATAAGCTTGCACTTGATTTGGCTGATGATCCGAGATTTGCGTATACCATTCTGACTGAAGAGGAACTTGACGGCAACTTAGTCAAAGGCTATCAGCATACCGGGTATTTCTCCAAAAAGTACAGCTCCGATGCAGAGCACTGGGGGTCCGGCGGGCAGTTTGAACTCAACAGAACCTGCAATCACCGTGTGATCCGCTTTTCCGATGTGCTCCTTATGGCAGCTGAACTCGGAAGTCCCAATGCGCAACAATACCTCGATCGCGTCAGGGCCAGGGTCGGGTTAACAAGTGTTCCTGCAACCCCCGAGAATATTTTCCGGGAAAGAAGGCTGGAATTATCCCTTGAGGGAATCAGGTATTACGATGTGATCAGACGCGGACTGACATATGCTGCACAGGAATTGACACATTCTGTACGGGGGCCCAATTATATGGGTGACCAGGAAATATTCTCTGTTACATTCAATCCTGCCATCAAAGGGTTTCTGCCTGTTCCACAAACAGAGATTGACCTTTCTGCAGGAGTACTTGTCCAAAACGATGGTTATTAGGACTGTCTAAGGCAATTTGAGATTTTTCCGGACGACAGGTTAGTTTAACAATTGCAGAAGCACCAATTGCAATTAAATGCTCGGAAACCTGAAATCATGATCCATTGCTGACAAATAAACAGGGAGAAGAACTGCAATTACATGCTTATGAACTATGACCAGAAATGAATAAAAAGGCCTACACTGTCTTTATCTCACTCGTCGTTGCTCTTGGTGGTTTTCTGCTTGGGTTTGAAAGTGCAGTTATTTCAGGTGCAACTCCTTTTTACCAGGGAACATTCGGTCTTTATCCCAGGTCCATGCTCATTGGATTTTCTGTAAGTTCGCTGATTTTGGGAGTTATCATCGGTAATATTGTTGCAGGGAGATTGGCCGACCGTTTTGGTCGTCGTAAGATACTAATGTATACTGCAATCCTGTTTATAATCAATGCAGCCTTTAATGCATTTGCATACGATATCATTGGTTTTATAAGTGGTCGTCTCATTGGCGGGTTAGGTGTGGGAATGGCTATTCTCATTGCTCCGATGTACATTGCAGAAATTGCTCCCCGAAAACTTCGTGGTACTTTGGTCACCTTCAGTCAGCTCAACATTGCACTCGGATTTTCTATTGCGTTATTCTCGAATTACTACTTCCAGCAAACCATATCCGACCCCGTCTTTAAATGGAGGATTATGCTGGGTGCAGAGGCCCTGCCCGCACTGCTATACTTAATCTTACTGTTTTTTATACCCAGAAGTCCAAGATGGTTACTGCAAAAAGGACTGGGAGATGAGGCACAAAGCGTGCTTGTGAAAATTCATGGGCCGGAACAATCTGTATTTGAGCATAGCGAAATTATCAATAGCCTCAACCAGGAGGATATAAAAGAAAACGCCCGCTGGGCTGATGTTTTCTCAAAAAGAATGAAAACGGTTCTGATAATTGGTTTTGGAATCGTTTTTTTTCAGCAGATAACAGGTATCAGTGCAATCTTTTACTATGCGCCAATGATCTTCGAGATGGCTGGCGGGGGCATGGATGCTTCATATTTACAGGCTGCAATCCTGGGAGTTACATTTGTGGTTATGACTGTTGTGGCAATCCTGCTTATTGACAGGTTGGGCCGCAAGCCCCTTCTTTATACAGGTGCTGCAGGTATCTGTATTTCACTTGCCATAGTAGGCTTATCTTTTGAAAACGCAAAGTACACCATTGATAGGAAATCATTGGGAACCCTGATGGAAGAGGTTGTACAACTGGATGTTGATGAACATCATGTTGAAAATATTATGCGATTAAACCAATTAAAGGATAATGCCTTTGGCAGTGAGCTGTCATTTTTTCGTTTAATCAAACAAACGGTGGGTCTGGATACCTACAACAGTTTTAAAGGGATAATATTGAAGCATTCTATCAGTGTTAATCCCTTGTGGATTCTACTCGGGCTGGTAATGTTTGTAGCCTCTTTTGCCATTTCACTAGGGCCTGTAATGTGGACATTGCTCTCAGAAATTTTTCCCAATAAGCTTCGTGGTCTGGCAATATCCGTAATGGGTTTCTGGAATTCCATTGTGAGTTACTTTGTAGTTATTATTTTTCCTGTACAGCTGGAGTATATAGGATCAACCGCAACCTTTTTTATCTTTTCATTTTTTGGGTTGCTGACCCTTTTCTTCGTGCGGCGATACGTTCCTGAAACAAAGGGAAAATCATTGGAGGAACTCGAATCTGAACTTGTAAAACAATAACTATTATGAAATCCTGTCCGATATTATTATTTCTCATCATGTCAGTTATAGTGACTTCGTATGATTTCAAAATAAATGACAGTACAGATCCTATGAAATATGGCCCGTCAGTCGTTGAATTAAGAATGACTCAGGGCAGGTACCGCCTGTTTGTCAATGGGGAAGAATTCTGGGTTAAAGGGGCCGGATGTGAGTTTGGGCCCTGCGACCTGGTCAAATTGCACGGAGGCAATTCTTTTCGTACCTGGCGAGTAGATAACGGCATTAGCACCGGCAGAGAGATTCTTGATCAGGCCTGGGAAAATGGCCTTATGGTTATGATGGGACTGGATGTTGCAAGGGAAAGACATGGATTTGATTATAACGACGAGGCTGAGGTAGCCAGACAACTCGAGAATATTAAACGGGATGTAATTGAACTTAAAGATCATCCGGCATTACTTGGTTGGGGTATAGGAAATGAACTTAATCATGGTTATACCAATAAAAAGGTTTGGAACGCTGTTAATGATATAGCCAAAATGATCAAGGAAGTTGACGGCAATAGTGTGGTTACTACCATGCTAGCCGGTATTGGGCAGGATGAGGTGGAATACATCCGCGATAATTGTCCTAGCCTTGACTTTATCTCAATTCAAATGTATGGAGATATAATAAACCTGGAACAACGGCTTGCAGAGGCCGGATATGATGGTCCGTATTTAGTGACCGAATGGGGCGCTACGGGTCACTGGGAGGTGCCAGCAACCGATTGGGGCTCACCTATTGAACAGTCTTCTTCAGAGAAAGCGGATGCCATCAGAATCAGGTATGAAAAGGCTATTCTTTCCGATCCTGCAAATTGTTTGGGATCCTATGTATTCCTTTGGGGCCAGAAGCAGGAACGGACTCCTACCTGGTATGGCCTGTTTACTGAAAACGGAGAAAAAACAGAGGCTGTTAATGTTATGGAGTATTTGTGGACTGGAAAATGGCCGGAACAAATGACCCCCAGAATTTTAAATGCAGAAATTATTAATAAAGGAGGGCGATTTGATAATGTCATGCTGGAGGAGCAGTCCTTTTATTCTGCAGTTATAGAGGTCGAATATCCGGGTGATGGCAAAATTTCTGCCAGAGCAGAGATTCTTCCTGAACCAGTAGAATTAAGTGATGGTGGTGATTTTGAGCAAAGGCCACAGGCAATCGATGGACTGATAGAGTCTGCAACCCCCAATGAGATCGTTTTCAGATCTCCCTCTCAAAAAGGAGCATACCGCTTGTTTATCTATATTACAGATGATAATTTCAATACAGGGACTATTAATATTCCATTCTTGGTTATCTGATATTTTTTTAATATGATCAAAGAGATCCACCTGCCTCGGTTAAAATTCTCTGACAGTTCGGGAAAGGAATGTTTGCAAATTTCGTGTTACCGGCTGGCTGGGAGCACAACCCGGTGAGCAGCAATTGACTGCAGATTTATTTCCATTCGAATATCCTACCGGAGAGCCTTTAAGTATTCAATTGCTGTTAAAATCTTATTTAAAGTATGCTCCTGCGAGTCAAATGAGGTTTTGGCCTCACCATAAAGCTTAGGATCATTCAAAAGATAGTTAAGCACCTTATCTATGTAGGGACTTGTTACAACATCCACCTTCATTTCTGATAATAGTTTCAGCCGGCGTTCCCCGTTCGAAATTAATTCCATTCTTTCGCTGCCCTGATCATCTTTTATGACCATTTTATTATCGGATTTTGGTTTGAATATTTTTATGTAAAAATAATTAACCTGATTTGTCTTGCGAAATTATCGGCAAATAAGTTATTAACATAAAATTAATGGGTTGTTAACACAGTGTGGTTCAGTTTGGTAGTAACCGTTCCGGAAATTTTGCCGACCATGCAGAAAAAAAGAATATCAGGGCAGAAATCAAAGCCAGCCGGCTCGTACCTCTTATTAACAGGATTATTCAGTGAGCTTAACGAACAGATCCCTGAATATGGCGTCACGGTTCAGGGAAGTGGCCACACGGATAAAGTGCCGGGAATGGTCGGTGCTGTAAATTATCATGCTTCGTCTGGAGAATAGAGTACTCCCCCGGTAATATGTTCAATCTGCACTCCTGCAAGCTGGCCCCAGGCACGAATGTCGTGAAGGTGTTTTCCATATATGAGCACGTTGTGGTGTCCGCGAATATCCAGCACATCGGCAACATCATCCATTTGCATTTCAAAACTTGTGCGGCAACCTCCCACTCCATCTCCCGGTCTCGTATCCAGATTGCGCAAAATCGTTCCTGTTGCCACATGTATCCTGTCTGATGCAAGGAACTTAAAGACCGTTGCAGGCTGATTTTCCCTGAACAATACCTGTGGAGCGGTACCCCAGTCGGACTCATGATGACTTCTAAGCAGGTAATTCTCTTCCGGCTTATCAAAACCATCCATTTTAGTTGGTGCAACACAGTGTGATCCCCCGTATGTGTTATGTACATTAAATGAAGTGGGGTTATGCATAAAACCGGGTTTATTGAAAAGATAACTGGATAGCATGAGTGACAGGGCTGCAGTCACATCCCCTTCGCAGCCACCGCAGGTTCTTTCATTTAATAGCTGCATGTATGCAATGCATGGTGGGGGGGATGTTCTTTGCTCTATCAGGTCAA
Source organism: Bacteroidales bacterium (assembly GCA_007135095.1). Lineage (GTDB taxonomy): Bacteria > Bacteroidota > Bacteroidia > Bacteroidales > PUMT01 > PXAP01. The sequence continues at coordinate 21,347 of SLJO01000214.1, forward strand.
GGCAGCGCATTGTGAGTGAATGGCAACCGGTCTCCTTCAAAAGCTGTCGACTGGCCAGATAGCATCTGGCCCCTTCAACTACTTCATCAACAGTGGGTTCTACAACATCCTTGGCATTACTTATGTAGCTCCTGGCAATAGCTTTGACATCTTCAGAATCGGCGGTAGCACGGTATGCTTCCAAATACTGGTCAAAAGGCATATGATGGAGTGTGGTACCCACAGGTTCAAGCTTCTCAATTCTCTCCTCTGTATTGCTTATCACGGCTAAACGGGTATTCTTCATTTGCCATAAAGCCTTTTGCATGCGCAAACCATGTCCCATCCACTCATTATGCTGAGCTGTAGCCATGAAAAAATTTGGTGTATTCCTGTAGCGGCTGTGAACATGGGTCATGGAAGTACCGCGCGGACTGAAAACCACCACGGGTAATTTGCCTCGTTGTTTAAGAAAATAATTAAGGAGAGGATTCCTTCTCTCCAATAAAGCAAAAATATCCTGAATTACGATGAGAGTTCCGTCGGCATTGTCAGATTGAGCCGTCTTCAGGAATATGTCAATGGATTCGTTACTATTGAGGGGTTCGACATCTATATCAAGAATCACTTTTAAATCAAGATTTGCCTCCTCCAGAATATTCGTATACAATTCCTGGCTTTCAGCAGGGTCATATGCCGCACCCGGCCAGCCCATCCAGTTTTTATCAAATTCCCGCATGAACCCAACTCTGATACGGGGTTTAACATCACCGTCTCCCGGCATAACCGGCAGGTCAATAACATTTCGAATACTCTCATTAAAAGTACAACCATAAAATCCCATGAGGGTAGCACCTCCAGCAAGCGATAAACGGGTAAGGAACTGCCTTCTGTTAAGGCTTGAGCAACAGGAAGCTTTTTTTCCTGGATTTTTCATTTTGATAGTTTTTTAGGTTAACCTGAATAATTAATAAAAAAATATCTTATTTGCTATTCTAATACTTCCGGGTAGAGTTATTTTCCCATTTTAATATTATTCACTTCCTTCATTTGCGAAATTTTCCCGTCAGGCACACTAACAGCTACCCAGGGTTTTCCAGGATCTATCAGGGAAGCCTCCCACACGAGGTTTATGGTTTTCCCGTCCATGATTCCTGTATCCTTTACCCTTTCATTTAATTCCAGGTTCCATCCGCGCAGCTCGAACTCAACATTTCCTGTACCTTCAGCCTTAACCGTAAAACGAATTAGTCCCTGATCGGTTGTTTCGTAAGAGAGTGAGTAGGATAATTTATTCCCAGTGTCAAGTGCATAAACTTTGCCGGGCATAAGTACAGTCTCTTTCGTTTTCCCGTTGTAACTGATTTTATAATTTCCTTCCGGGATCTGAACCATTGAGGCATCCTGACCGGCAGGAATGAAAAGTTCTCTTTCATAACCCGTGTTTATCTCAACAAAACGGATATCAAGTTCACCTGTCCCTGTACCTGGAATTTCGACCCTGGATGGGAAAGCCACATCTTCCATCAACCATAGCCACCTGGCCGATGGATTTGACCATATCTCCTTATAATTGTATAATATCGATGCCGGCCAGAAGGGGAGATCCCTGTTTTCCGCTGTCTGGATGCCTACCGGCAGTCCCCCTACTATATGTCCTGAACTTGGTGTGTAGAGAGGAGAGAAATCGTATCCCTCGCCCCACATAGTGCTCTGAGCGAACGGGTTTTTACCTGTGATCCATTCAAGCTGCATACGGCTCAGATTGATCCCGTCAAGATCATTACGCAGCCCGGAGGCTACTGCAAGTGCTTTCGCCTGGGCCAGCTGGATGCCGAAATTACCTCTGTGCCCGAACCATACCGGGAAAAAACGAAGGTAATATCCGTTTCCAAGTTCCATTCCGCTCATCACCTGCTGCCTGTACGAAGCATCCCTGTCTTTGCCGGCAAGGCTTGACTGTTGAAGACCGTACAAACTCCTGGTATGTTGTTCATCAATATGGAAAATTGATTGCGGTATCATTCCATAAGGCTCGGAAAACCTTGAAGTTGCTTTCAGGTATTCGGCATGTAGTGCAATTGCTGAATACCAGTTGATCCATTGTTCATGGTGGGGAAATTCCATGCATAATTTTTCAAGTGCCATTATGGGAGCCTGATCCTGGGCAATGGGGTTATAGCGAAGGATCTGTAGCTTGTCAGCATTCCTGTAAAAGAAACCGGCAAACGGAATTTTCCAGGGGGTATAGTTCTGCTGCTGGCTTTCCATGATTGCTTCTGCCCACTCAATTGCTTTCCTGGCAAATTTCTCGTCTCCTGTGAGTTTAAAAAGATTCATTGAAGTAATAACAGCCTCCCCGCATATTTCAACCTCGGGTATTGTCATGCCTTCCACGGCCCACTCCCAGTCTTCCGTTGCAACCCTGACGCAATAGTCAGCTTTTACCGGGTCAATATGCCTGAGGGTAAGGGCGGCCCTGGCAGCTGCAGAGGCAGAAAGGAAATTCTCGAATGGCAATTTCTGTGCCGTGAAAGAAAGATCATCCTCATTGCCTATTATTCCATCGGTCCACCGGCCGATTCCCCCGAAATTATGGCGGTACCCATTCCCGAACCGGGTCTTCAGAATCCAGTCAAGTCCCCACAACGCCTCCTCAACCAGCCTGTCGCTAAGCGTTCTGTCGGTGCTCCTTGTGTGGTCAGCAAGGCTGAACATTGCATAAACAGCCGGAGCGGTGTTGTAGATCATCTGGGTGAGGTCTCCTGCGTCATGCCATCCGCCATTCACAACTATCTGCAGCGAATCATGTCTTACAGTGACATCCTGGTGACAGGCATCATGTACACCGTCTATTGCCTGGCCACATCGCTGGCAGTACCAGTAATTGACAGATTTCCAGATCGATTCCTTCCAGACATCATCTCCTATCCTGAAAGGAAGTGTACTGATATTGCCAACATTCAATATATAGGTTCCCTCCTGATTAACCTGCGAAAAGTCCAGAACATTAAACTGGTTGATATATGATTCGGTTTTTTGTACTGGCCCGGTGAGCAAGGTCCTGCCGGATTCTATGTGGATCAGCGAAAATTCCTTTTCTTCGGTATCACCCATGATTGCTGTTTTCCGGCCTCCTGTCTGATACCCCGAATGAGAAAATGCAATTCGCCCCGGTGCCACATCCCATCCTTCGTAATGGTCCGGATCTACCTTCTGCAGTTCAAGTAAATCAAAATCCAGATACCCGTAATCAGCAATTCCTCTAAATTCCTTGCCAGATATAATATGAACAAATGAAAGACTGGTTACCTTATCCCTTGAAAGGAAAGGTATCTCCCAGACAACGTTATTCCATTTCCCGTTTTCAAGTATAACATCATGCCTGCCTGTCCTGCCATAAACATCAGGCACCCTGGTTTCTCCCTCATTATTAAGCATAATTGCAAGCGTAACAAAACCAGCATTTTCCAGTTCCGGGTATACCCAAAGTGATATGCGGTTATACTCACTCCAGTTTTCATTGTTGAAAGTTTTCCGGATGCCCGTATTGGGATAAGGTCCTGAATCCGGGGGCCTGTTGGCAGGAAATTTAAGCCGCACGGAGGTTTTGCCTTTTTTTGCCCTTTCGTCTGTTAATGACATTTCACCTACCCCGTTTTTGGCCCAGTTATCAAGGTCTTCCATGTTATCAAGCAGAAGTGATTCATAAACTTCTTTATTCAACCATGAGGTTTCAAGAGAGTTTTCCCTTAATGCCTGCATTGGCATCTGTGGGATTTGCGTTGACTGGGAAAGGGCTGCTGAAATATTCAGAAGCAAAAAGCCAAATAGCCAGGATGCACTCTTATAACAGGATATAAAGGACGAAAAGCACCTGTCGGGGCTGGTCCTTCCAATACGCTGATAGCCTGAAAAAAAACAATAATGGGATTTCATGGTTATGGCATTGATTTTATGACTATTAATAAAATATTCTGCAGGAAAACTACCTGAATTCAAACAGGTGAGAGTTGTATATACTTATCAAATGTATTTAAAAAAATCATATATCCCGGGTCATAATATCGCAAACCCCATTTTTTATCTATAAATATTGATTAGTTTTGCAATCGTAATTGTCCTGTGGTGTAATTGGCAACACGTCTGACTCTGAATCAGAAGAGTCCAGGTTCGACCCCTGGCAGGACAACCCTCAAGTAATTAAAGCCGCTTATAATGAGCGGCTTTACTTTTTTGTATCCACCTATTTATACATGCTTTTGGCTGGTGCCTTTGAAGAATGCATAATAATTATACGATTTTTAGCCAAAATCCTAAATAGAGCAGGCTGACCTTGCAGTAGTTCTGGTGGGAAAGGCACTGGTACGGTGAATGCCATGAATCACGCATTTTTTTCATAACTTGTATTTAAAAGAATACGGTCAACTTATCCTATCCCAAAGGTTTCAATTTAAAAAGATATTAAGTGACAAGTTTAATGGTTTTTTCTTAAACTATCACCCTTTAACTCTACTCCATACGAGGTATGCTAGCCTGTCAAACGTGGCATCAGCAATGGCTTCTATAACCGTGCGTATGGTGGCATGGGAGGATGAAACGAGAGATAAACCCTTTTATTCTAGTCGATTAACAAACAATTTCGAAAATAAATGCGGTCAAAAAATTATCACAAGGTTGCAACTGGCTTGCTAGTAAGGTTTCTAATTTGTATTTTTGCTTTTGATGTTAATTAAAATTTATAATTATGGCTATATTAAATTTAAGACCCAAAGAAGAATGCAAATATGATTGTGTCTCACTTGGGGAGGTTATGCTGCGTCTTGATCCAGGCGACACCCGGATTCGTTCAACCCGTAATTTAAAAGTTTGGGAAGGCGGGGGCGAATATAACGTAACACGGGGGCTCCGCAAGTGCTTCCGAATGAACACCGCTGTGGTAACCGCTTTTGCCGATAACGATATTGGTCGTTTGGTTGAAGACTTCATAATGCAGGGCGGTGTTGACGTATCCCACATTAAATGGGTGCCCTATGATGGTATTGGCCGTACCGTCCGCAACGGGATGAACTTTACTGAAAGAGGCTTTGGAATACGCGGTGCGCTGGGTGTGTCAGACCGCGGTAATACAGCTGCATCACAGCTTAAAAAGGGTGATATTGACTGGGAGCAAATATTTGGCAAGGAAGGTTCACGCTGGTTCCACACAGGCGGCATATATGCTGCACTGTCGGAAACCACGCCGGAGGTTATCCTGGAAGCTATGCAGGCGGCAAAAAAATATGGCACCATTATATCATACGACCTGAACTACCGGCCATCATTATGGAAGACCATTGGCGGACAGGCCAAGGCCCAGGAAGTAAATAAAGAACTTGCCAAATATGTAGATGTAATGATTGGCAACGAAGAAGATTTCACTGTTTCGCTGGGTTTTGAGGTGGAAGGTGTGGACAAAAATCTGTCCAAGCTCGATACTGCCAACTTTAAAAAAATGATAACCAACGTCGTTAAGGCATATCCGAATTTCAAAGCCACAGCTACTACTTTACGAACCGTTAAGACGGCTACTATTAATTCCTGGGGTGCAATTTGCTGGGCAGGCGGAGACTTTCATGAAGCCACCCTGCGCGAAGATCTGGAAATTTTTGATCGCGTGGGCGGAGGCGATAGTTTTGCATCCGGACTAATCTATGCATTCCTTACCGGTGAGGACCCGCAATTAGCCGTTGAATATGGAGCAGCTCATGGTGCACTGGCCATGACTACCCCGGGCGACACCTCAATGGCCTCACTCAAAGAAGTGGAAAACCTGGTGAAAGGCGCCGGTGCGAGAGTGGTGCGATAGAATTTACAGATCATCATTTCAAGACCCTTAGATGGAGGTTTCTGCCTCCATCTATTAAATCCTTTAATTGTTGTCAGTCAGTGCCGGTTGGCCTAATTAGAGGCCTGGAAACTGGCCCAGGCAGAACCGTCAAATCGGGAAACGCCATTATCGGTTCCGAACCAAAGATTTCCCTGATGATCAATGGCAATACTAAGCACATTATTGCTCACCAGGCCATCATCGGTGGTGTAGTTTGTCCAGCTCGCGCCGTCAAAAGAGGAAACCCCGCCTTTTGTGCCAAACCAGATGTTGCCGGTTAAATCCTTGTTTATACTTTGGACATAATTATTCACCAGTCCGTCCGATTCAAAATATTGTGTCCAGTTGATCCTGGCATCTATACCCGTATGTCTGACCAGACCCTCGTCAGATCCGAACCACTGGTCAGAACCATCGGCATATACGGCCAGGATATTTCTGGAAGGCAGCATGCTGTATGGATGATCATACGGGGAAGCGCCTGTTATAGCGTCCGTCTCCCCGGTAACCATCCTTGCAATACCACCCCCGTGAGTGCCGATATAAACAGTATCGTTGGAATAGTCAATGGCAGTGATCCTGTTGTTCCTGAAAAAATCGTCTGTATAATGCCTGTTCAGGTTAATAACCGGCCACTGGTCTTCCCTGAGGGCAGAAAGGCCTTCATTGGTTCCAAACCAGCGTATGTTCCTGTCGTCTATCCTGACCACGAATACGCTGTCGCCGGCAAGTCCCGGGTGATCCGGAACGATCCGGGTGTCGTCACTGGCATATACAGATGCCTCGTAAGCAGCATCGACCGGGTGTAAAAGCAAACTGATTCCCTGGTTGGTTCCAAGCCATAATATTGCTTCATCTGGCAATTGTTCGAGGTCAAGATCATGGATCAATTCAGTGGTAACTGTTGTCCAGTTATCACCATCATACACGGATAAACCTTTATCGGTTGCGAAATATATTTTGCCGTCTTCTGCAGCATAAATAGAGCTTACATAATTACCCGGCAATGCTTCAATTACTTTGCCGGAGTCATTAATGTACGCCTGAAGAAGAAATATAGCTGCAAAAGCCAGCAAGGAGATAACTCTTTTCATGATAATTTTAATTTTTAATTTAATACCTTATATGGTTCTGCGCAAAGTGATTAACTCCTTGAAATGCGCATTACCCGCTCTATGTTGTCGTCTACCTCATATCTGCTTTCCAGTCCCAGGGTCATGCTGTCAACATTTCCGCTTTTAATGACGTAATTAAGGGATGCTTCACGCTCATCATCCGCCACCATCTGGCCACATCCAAAGACTTTCATGCCGATCACCCCTTTACCGTTATCGTGAGCCCTTTTAAGGACCGGCATTATTACCTCCGGCGATCCTTCCATGCGAGGCCCCTTATTGTTTATCTGTGCAAGAAGTACTTCCACCCAGGGATGTTCCGCAGCAAGTTTTGTGGCACCCAGATCATGGCAGGAAACGCCAACTGTTGTGATAATTCCCCGTTGTTGTGCTTTGGAAACTGCATCCATATAATATTTGTATTTCTCCGGCCAGGCATCAGTACCCAATGCATGAAGAAGCATAATATCAATGTAATCGGTTTGCAGATCCTTGCGGAATCTGTCAAGGCTTTTTTCAAAGGGTTCGGTTTCATACCAGTCCTCCTTATCTGTAACCATTACTTTCGTGAGAACGGTGACCTTCTCCCTGGGAAGCTCCTTTAAGGCTTCTCCGGTAAATTCGTGAGTGCCGTACATATCAGCAGTTTCAATAAACCGGATTCCTCTATCATAGCAATACCTTGCAAGATCCACAAATCCCTTTTTACCCAGCTTTCTTTGGTTTGAATCGTGCCGCCAGCCAAAGGTGCCGGTGCCAAAAGCTATACGAGGGACTTTAATCCCGGTTCTGCCAAGATCAACCATATCAACCATAGTGTCATTCCCGGAAAGGGGGCTATAGGAAGAAAAGCCTGCAACAGACCCCAGTGCGGTTAGTCCGGCCATTCCGGCCGCACCCTTGCGGATAAACCTTCTGCGCGAAATTTTTTTCATTCTGGCTAAAGTTTCAAAAATCCGAATTTGTTATTTATAATCAAAACAGATAGGGAGCTGTTTTGTTTATCCGGAAATGAAAAAAGGAATATCAGCACGGGGAAAATGAAAGTATCCTGCCGGGAAACTTCCGGCAGGATACGAAAAAGCTTAGTGAAGACTAAAACCGAGATTATCAAACGTAAACGGCTTGTTCCAGAATTTCTTTGATACGTCCTGCTACTATATCAACCCATTCGGGTTTCAGCAAGATTACCTGTATGTTCAGTGCTCCGTCCCTGCTGCCGGCATGGATGCTAGGAGTACCGGTTCTTAATGCCCCTGCTGCATCCTGCGGTGTAATCCTGACCCTGCCCTGATCCCAGGATATGTCCATCGAAGGAAAGGCATTTGCCACCCCGGCAGGCAATACTGTCTCGCATGTTAATGTGGGTATGCCTGCCAGGCGGTCACCAATATATGTGATCCGGTCGAGCCATTCCTGCCATTCTTTTTCATGATCCTTTTCCAGGTAGGCTTTAAGGGCTGCATACATGCCGAATATTTCTTCCTTATTCACTTTCATGCCCCTTCCGATTGAGTCGCCGTAGGGATTGTTGTTGAGCTTGGCCGCTTCAATCAGGTCTTTTCGCCCGAAAAGCAAACCAGCACTCTGGGGGCCATGCAGCATTTTGCCTCCCGAAAATGTTACCAGGTCGAATCCCATTTCCTGGTATTTGAAAAGGTTCTCAACCGGAGGCACATCGGCTGCGGCATCATTTAATGTTGGAATATTGTGTTTCCTGGCTATTGCAACAAAATCTTCATGACTGATGCTGTGAGATCTGGCGGCATTGAAAAAAAATGCCATCACTGTATTAGAATTAATGGCCTGTTCCATCTCAGCAGGCCCCTCAACTTCCACAAGGGTTACGCCGCAATTGCGGATCTGATGGTCAAAGCCAAGCCTGTGTGTCTTTTGAATAATAACCTCAGGACGGGGCCCGGGAAGATTTGGAAGAAGCCGTATCTTTTCACGGTCAGTGCCTGTTATCGTTGCGGCAGTAGCTAATGTCATGGCCCCGGCCGCACCGGAAGTTACCATTGCGGCCTCGCACCTGAGCATTTCAGCGATTTTTTCTCCTGCCTTATCCTGCAATTCAAACATATCAACAAATTGCTCAGAGGTCTGGTTGATGGCCTCCATTACTTCAGGCAGCATCAGGGAACCAGACAAGATGGTGATTGTTCCCCGGCAATTAATAACGGGTGTAACATCCAGTTCCTTGAAAAGATCCCGCTTCTCAGCAGCATGGCCTGTCGTACATGAACCAATGGGAAGCGTACTGCCTATAGCCGCTCCGGCCAGCGGCAAAACTGATAATTTTTTAATGGCATCTCTGCGTTTCATAAAGCTTGATTTTAGTTTTGGTTATCCTCTCTTTGTTATAATTGATAATGAACCAAGATATAAAAAACCCGGTTTATCTCAAATAAATTTGCCGGCATACTGCCCTTGCACGCTTGCCAGGGTCAGGCTGGCAAATGGTTTGTCATGGTTTTGATATTTTTCTCTTATTATAACGGAATTAACCGTCAGTTTAGCTATCTTTATCTGCGGGTTTAACCCTGTGACGGTGATTATTTTTCATTCACCCTGCAGTGAAATTACGTATTTCTATATTTGTTGCCGGGAGCGGGCTGCCAGGAACATAAATGAGTTGCAGTCCCTGGCATTATAAGAGCACTTATTTTTAAAATAAATATTAATCTCTACATGCTATGGGAATGAACAACATCAATCGCAGAAAGTTTCTTGGTACAGGGTTGGCTGCCGCAGCCACTGTTACCATGGGGTCATCATTTGCTTCTGAATTAAAGCCTGCATCACCGGTAAAGGATAAAAATAAAAATCCTTTCAATGAAAGGACGTATAACGCAATGCCTACCAAATCGTTTGGGCAGACCGGCTTTAAGGTTGGTATTTTAAGCCTTGGCGGGCAGGCAACAATTGAGATGCAGGGCACCGAAGAGGAGTCCGAGAGAATTATCAACCGCGCCCTTGACCTTGGCATAAATTACATCGACACTGCCGCCTCATACGGGCGCGGACAAAGTCAACTCAACATCGGCCGGGTAATGAAGACACGTCGCAGCGAAGTGTGGCTATCCTCAAAGACACATGACCGTACTTACGACGGATCTATGCGCCTGCTGGAGGAAAGCTTAACCAATCTGCAAACTGACCATCTGGATACCTGGCAACTGCATAATATCCAGACCAAAGATCAGTTGGATCAGGTCTTTGCAAATAACGGAGCCATTAAGGCCCTGGAAAGGGCAAAAGAGCAAGGCATGGTTCGTACCATTGGGATTACCGGGCATTATGAGCCGCTGGTTCTTGCAGATGCCATTGATATGTATCCATTTGACCTGATTTTGCTTGCTGTTAACGCTGCAGATGTTCATTACCTGAGCTTTAAAAACTACCTGCTTCCCCAGGCTCAGAGAAAAGGGTTAGCAATAGTAGGGATGAAAGTTGCTACCCGCGGACTGATGCTTTCAAGCTGGACCCCGCCACCCCTTGAGGAGCAATCGCCACGTATGGCAACATCCAAACCTGGCTCAGTAACCATCAGGGAAGCATTAACCTATAATATGAGTCTGCCTGTCAGCACCACGATTATTGGAGTTGACAATGTGGCCCAGATTGAAGAGGATGTTAAAATTGCATCTGAGTTTTCACCCCTGTGCGATGAAGAAATGAAGGCAATTGAATTTAAAACTTTGCCAACAGTGAGACAAGGCCTGTATTTTCGCCGGTGGGAACTCGGAGCATAAGGACCACGAGGGTTTGCAGATAAACCAGGATCAACTCTACTGATGGAGAGAACTTTTAAGAAAAGCGGGTTTACTCGAGCACCTTGATTCATCAGCAAGGGCTGCTTTTATGGGAAAGTATTGCAGACATGGGGATGTTTTCGCTCTCCCGGAGTTATTCCCGGGTTTGCATTAAATCGGGTTTGCATTAAACATTGTAGGGTTCCCTTAATTCACGGTGAAAATGCTTTTTCTCCAAACCGGGGTAATTGACAATTTTTCTGTTTACAGCATCCCATACGATTTTATCTTTTCCTGAGCGGATCAGGACATTTCCCATATGGCTGATACAGTCTGAAAGAATCGCTTCATCCAGCGGACTGAAAGGCTCAATCTCGCCTTTTATCGTTCTAATGAAATTATAACCGTGACGGTTATTTTCACCATAAACCTCCAGATTCAATTCTTTGTGCAGCTCAGGTATATCTGAGGAGGCCGTACCTCTTCCGAGACCTATCCAGCCTTTGGTGCCATAAAAAATCGTACCGTTGCTGTCACTCAATTTCTGCACCATATCCTCTGCATAATTGGTGCTTACAAAATGAACTTTCAGGCCATTATCGTATATAATATTAATATCCCAATAGTGAATTGTATCGAGAAGCTGGCCTTCAGGGAAAAAGGTACCCGAACCCGTGAAAGTTCCCGTGCCGGCCATTTTTTTCTTAGCTCCCCAGACTGCCAGATCAAGCGGATGAGCACCCCAGCCTGCGATATACCCTATCGCATAGTCATAAATATGGAATAATCCGGTGTTTGCAACTCTTGCCTGACTGTAGGGTTTATAAGGTGCCGGACCAAGCCACCTGTCATAGTCCAGTCCGCGGGGAGGTTCTTCACTTATTGAAGGGGCTGTCAGCTGATCTGAACCGGGGGGCGCCCAGATATCAATTTTTTCAATATCTCCTATCTTGCCGGAGTTTATCATCTCAATACCCTTCCTTACATGAACCAGGGATCTTTGCTGTGTGCCATAATGAAAAACAAGCCGCTTCTCTTTAATGATTTTCTCCAGTTCAATCATATTGTCCAGACTAAGGCCCAGGGGTTTCTCAAGGAAGATATGCTTGCCGGCACGTGCAGCTTTGATTGCCATAGGGAGATGCCAGTGATCTCCGGTAGAAATATGTACGGCATCAATATCCTTTCTGTGCAGTATCTCCTCATAATTAACATAAGGCTTACAGACAATATTTTCCTGGTAGTTTTCCCTGTAATAATCTGAGATATGATTTGCCAGGTCCTCACGCCGGTCAGTCCAGGCATCACAGGTTGCTACCGACCGGCAATCAGGGACGGGTAAAAAATAGTTCCTTGTTGTTGATGCACCCCTGGAGCCGACACCAATATGGGCTATCAGAATATGATCATTTGGCCTTTTTGAGCACGATGACAGTATTGCAGGCATGGCAATGGTTCCAGCCGAAGCATAAGCCATTTTTCTTACGAAATTACGCCTGCTTTTATGTTTTAAACCCATTGCCGGTTAGTTTATTTATCCTGCTCAATTACTGCTCTGCCGGGATAATGTGCTGTTTTTTCTTTTTCTGATAATATACAGTCCCAATGCTGCAAGTACTATCAGACCTGCAATAATAATCAGCACCATATTACCGGGTCCTGAACTTCTCATGATGGCATCGGCCATAAAATCCTGTTCAAGGTAGGTGCTGTCCGGAGCTTCCATGTTTTCAATGAACATGCCTCCTTCCTGTGCCATTAAGTTAAATGGCAGCCATATTAAACCAGTAACCATTGAAGCAATAAACGATTTAATCGATCTCATTTTTAATAAACTTTAGTTTATCTTTAATCTGTGTCCTTTCGATTTTTTCCTTTACCTCCCTGTAAGCATTTCTGCAGGCTGGCAGGCGGGATTTAAAAAGCTCAATTCTTCGGATCGCTTTTCAGAGCCCGCTAAAGCAATGTGTCGCCGACCCCAAAAATAGTTTAATTAATTCAGAAAACCCAATGTAAGCAGACTTATCCTGCCGCCTTACCAAGATAGCAACCAGATTTTTCCTGTGATAAAAAGGTTCTCATTTTACCTGCCCGCTGGCAGGGATTTTTTCAGGGTAGTAAAGCAATGTCCGATTTGCCGGTCTCGTATTTCTGAATTCTTGTAACAGTCAGGCGTGATATCGGAATCACTCTTCAAAAAAATCCCACCGGAGACTTTGTGTTTCTGTTGGAAAAGCTGCAGGCACTTCCTGGGTCACATTTCCGGTTGCCGCCCATTCAGCTCCCCGCTGCGTTGTTACAACAAATCCTGCAGATTCCATTGCCGGAAAGAAACTGTCGCCACTTCCTGCATGGCCCAGAACAGTATGAAAGATACGCCCCTTACCATAAGTGATGGTCATCAGTACTGGCTCATTGCGTCCTGTACCGCCAAATTTCTCATCTGCATGTGCGTAAGCAAGTATCTCCATGTTCTTTGCCGGTCCCCGAAGTTGATCATAAAGCTCATCTTCCGCATGCATCCACTTTTCCGGCAGTCCGTTCAAAACAGGATGGGAGGGTTGGAATGCCTGAACCAGGAATTCATGAACTCTGCCATGCGATCCTCCCCTTCCAGGGGAATTATCGCGGACAACCTCTCCGTCTTCGATATACACGTAGGGACCGGCACCTTCATCGCGTCCGCCCCATCCTCCCAGGCCGATTATTTCATTGTATTCAGGCCAGTCTGGAAATGCGCTGCTCGCAGCATGATATACAACCACCCCGCCACCGTTTTGCACATACGTGACGAAATTATCACGTGTCTCTTCAGGCCAGTCGTCACCGGTGAAATCCAAAACAATCAAATCGTACGGGGTGAAGTCGACAATAAATCCGGACATATCCTCTCCTGCAGCAGGGGATAAGCTTATATCGACGGTAAATATTTCTGATTTTTCAAGAATTTGTTTTAAAGCCACGCTGCTTCTCTGCCAGTTATGATTGTTTTGCCCGGTCACGATGAGGGCTTTCAGGCTGGTTTCATGTGAGCATGACACAATCAGCATGACCAATGAAAAAATTGCGAGAACTGCAGTTCTAGTTATTCTTTTGTGCATTTTTCTTGTTTTAAAATTAATAGTCCGACTGGTTACGCAGGGAAAACCCACACTGCACGGCATTAACAATAGCCTTGTTTTCAAGGAGGTAACGGGCCAAAGGTTTGAAAATAAAAGGTTAATTGCCTGCCGGAATGGCATATCAACGGGTTGAGCTTTGATATTTCTTACAATTTTAACGGTAATGAAAATTTAAAGTTGCTCCCCTTGCCAGGTTCACTTTCCACCCAGATAGTTCCCCGGTGCTTTTCGACAAGTTCTTTGCAAATGATTAATCCAAGTCCTGTTCCCGGTTCATCTTCCGTACCCGGAGTTGTATATGGAGTGGCCAGATCCCACAATTTTAACTGGTTTTCCTTGCTTATTCCGACACCATTGTCTGAGATGGCAACTGTTAAGAAATCATCATTCCTTTCGGTGTAAATATTAATTGCACCATCCGGGTTGGTGAATTTTATGGCATTGATTATCAGGTTGCGCAGGAGGGTTTTTATCATATTTATATCTGCCGTTATTATTGTTCTTTCTTTCTCAATAAACCTTATGGATATCCTCTTGGAACTGATGTTTTCTTTAAGATCATCCACCAGCTCCCTGTATATCTCCTGAAGAACGATTTCCTGAGGGTCAAATTTCAACAAGCCCATTTGTGATTTTGACCATAAAAGCAGATCTTCCAGCAGGTTATAGGTTTTTTGGATAATTTTCTTTTGAATAGATATCTGATATTCAATAACTTGCATATCAGATTTGTGCAAATTGGAAAGCAACAGGTTAGAAAATCCCAATAATGCGTTAAAGGGGCTCCTCAGGTCGTGTGCAAGTATTTGCATGAAGCGGTCTTTATCGGCACTGAGCTGCAGGATTTGCTTCTCATGATTTTTCTTTTCTGTAACATCACGAATAACAGCCCCAAATAAATGATAATCACATAATTTAATCGGGAACAGTACTGTTTCAATAATTTTATGAAAATCCGGACCCACTACCTCCTCGTCCCTGAGTGTATAAAATATTTCCGGTGTTTCAAAACTGATGATCCCACTAACCACCTTATCCAGCAGGTCCCTGTCTTTTAGCTTCGGTGGCACAAACCTGTACTGGTGGTCGACAATGCTTTTGTTTATGAGATCTTTTGCGGGTACGCCAAATATATTTTCAGCCCCTTTATTCCAGATAACAACTTTTTTCTGCTCGTTAAACACCACAATTCCATCATTGGTTTGCTGGATTATTTCCCTGAGTTTAATTTCATTTTCTATTAATGCCTGTTCATCTTTAATTCGTTTTGTTATATCCCGGCAAATGCTCATTATAACTTGCTGACCAAACCAGTTCATTTCTTGAGCCTTGATATCTACATTAATTATTGAGCCGTTCTTAATTCTGTGACTGGTTTCAAAGCGTGTATTACCGTTTTTTATCAATTGAGTTATTTTTTTCCTTATGTAACCGGCTTGTCCTGGCGTGCTTAATTCCAGAACCGTCATGTTAAGCAGTTCGCTCCGGGTGTATTGATAATTAAGGCATGCCGTTTCATTCACAAGCAGGATTTTTCCCTCAACGGTATGCACAAAAACACTGTCAGCTGCATTTTCAAA